>NZ_JBVVPV010000082.1:0-12453 GCF_055811735.1 Mesorhizobium sp. WSM4850
CTGCCTGGGTGATCGGTAAATCCGCGACGTGGTCCTCAATGCGTCCTGCAAACCGCAACCGCACAATGAGTTCGCATAACATGTGGGCCGTACGCGCGTAGGCGTCCCGTCTCCCGACGTTGGTGACCCATTCCCGGTAGATCGCAGCGTCGTGCGATTTTTCTAAGGGGACGGCCCGATAGCAGTTCGGGGTGACTATCGGGCCGCCGCGCCAAGCCAGTGGAGGGCGTGGGGGCCGTTTAGTTTCACCGGCTGGGGCGAATTATATGCCATTTCATGCATCATTGCTAATTTAGTAAAATGGTCATGGTCCATTCCCCTAGCCATCAAATCGGATGAGCCTAGACTCGAACCTGTGCGCAAACGAGTGAGTGCCGGACCCGGCCGGCTTGAGTTCATTCCTCCGATGATGCCTACCTTGCGGGACAGCGTTCTTTTCTGCAGACCACCCGCCAAATCGAGGAATGGCGGGTGGTCGCATATCAGCGCAGGAAGGGACTTTGCTGCGCAGATCTCAAGTTGGGCCCCTAGCTAATGATGCTTCCTATCGCCAGGAATGTGATCGATAGGGCGAACACCGGAGCGAGTAGCCAACGAGCTTGGTGGACACTATTCTCCATGTCTCTCCTCCTGTGAGCACATGGCGAGCAACGATCGGCCGGCAGTCGCGGTTCCCGGGCTGCACCCAGCCCTGTCCTTTGCGATAGCAAGGTCCGACTTAGGTCCCACCTTTCAGGGACCGAAGCCCAATCAAGGAACGTTTGAGGCCGTCCGAGGCTGTGGGGCTGGCGCGAAGACGATGCCGTTCAGCGCAACAGAACTCACGCAAAGCGAAGTCCTGCAATGTGTCTCTCTCAAAGGCTTTCCTTGGTTGGTCTGACCTTCCTATGCCCGCAGTGCAACTTCACCATCATCAAGAACGGCAGCTGGTTTCGGGGCGTTTCCCGTTATCGGTGCGAGGGATGCGGACGCGAGATCCGGATTACCTATCCCGACAAGATTCGATCTTCCATAAGCACGCGCACTTGGCCACGCGCCCGCCGGGGGCTTTGGAATCACGTTCGGTTCGGGGCGCGTGAAAGGCTCCATTGCACCGGGAAGCCGGATCAGCTTCGCTCATCGGAATGTCTCACTCAGATTGCTTGAAAGATCCCACGGCCAGTCTTGACGAGCAAGGGAAATGTTCCTTATTCGTTATACGTTCTCATGGCGCACGATCCGATTGACGCGCTGGGCAAAGCGCTCCATAGCCGATCATCGTTTGCGCACCGGTTGCCTTAAGTACATCGGCGCCGCTGGTGCCGTACAAGGTGCTTTCGCTGGTGTCGCCGGAAGAGGGACAGTCCCGGTCCCAGACCCAGTGTAGGTCCCGGTCGTGCCAGTCGTCGGGGGAGTGAGGTGGCCCGTGACGGTGTCGCCGCTATTTGCCTTTTGATAGAGCTGCATCTGCATCGACGAAGGGTGGAGCTATCGAGAGTCGTATGCCATCCGGTCGCGTTCGAATTCGCGACCTGATTGCTCATGGTCACTTCCATCGGTTCATTCGGAATCGGCGCCTGCGCGCTGGTCAGTTGCCCGATCTGCGGCGAGCCGCCAGTGACGAACGAGCGAAGGGGTCGGAATTGTATTTTGTATCCATGGCCATGGCGCGTGGCCTTCATTGGTGGCCATCCCGTCCCGAAATGGTCGAGCACGGGTTGACGGGCGAGGCTCTGCCTTATCGTGAGCCTCGCCGCCAGCGTTCAATGGCCAGTATTGCTGCGCTGCAGGAGAACTTCTTTGATGGCAAACGGGACGAAAGCGATCGAACGCAACGAAGAGACGGAGATCTTGGTTTGCCGACGCAGCGCCTCGAACCGTCTGCGGCTCCGGCATTGCATTCGCAAAATGGCTGGGCTGTTTCCAACTTCTTATCCAGGCCCTCGAGAACGAGCCGATCACCATCTACGGCTCCTAGCTGCTAACGATCGCGATCCATCAAAGAACGGCCGCTTTGGATCAGGCTGCGCCACAGCCAGCTCGCCGCGAAACGACCGAAACGGATCGCTGACTGGGCGCGACTGGCCAGCCGATTGGCTAACTCTGCTGTGTTTCGGCGTGGAATAGGGAGTCTGACTCAAATTCGATGATTTTGCATGACGGCTGGTCCTGTTTTCTGAGGGGAATCAGCACCATGACGAACATTTTGCGTTTGTCGTCCCTGATCCCGGCCGGATCAATCTTCGAGAGTACCGCCGAGGGCGAGGACGTGATCGTGATTTGAGCGCGCGCTGGAGTCAAAGAGCGGGTTTGTCCGCTGTGCGGAAAGTCATCGAGCCGCGTCCATAGCCAATATGTCAGGACGGTTTCGGACCTGCCGTGGCAAGAAGATCGAGCTTCGACTGGTCGCAAGACGCTTCGTCTGTAGTCCACCGCTCTGCCGACGACGGATATTTGCCGAACGGTTTGATGACGGAGTTGTCGCGGAGAGATCCCGCCGGACCTCGTGTCTGGAATGTGTCGTTCACCATTTGGGGCTGGCGCTCGGCGGCAGGCCGGCCACGAGCATTGCCAAACGGCTGGTGGTGCCGGTCAACAATGATACTCTGTTGCGACCTGGATCGCGTGCGGCAACGCCTTCGCCGCCGCTTCGCCATAACCGCCGCCGCGGTCACGTGCGATTGTTCCGATCTCCTGATGATCAGTGAGCCATGCATGATTCCGGTGATCGGCGGCTTCACTACGTCTTGTGCGGTAGACCGGCGTCGCCTCACCGCCTATACGGCCTTCAGCCGCAGATCGCCAATATCGGTGTGCGACTTGAACCAGGCATATGTCAGCTCCAGGCCTGCACGAAGCGTATACTTTGGTCGCCATCCGGTTGCGAACAGCTTGCTGACGTCCATCAGCTTGCAAGGTGTCCCGTCTGGCTTTGCCGAGTCCGTCTGGATCTCTCCCGTGAAGCCAATGACGTCGGCGATAAGCATTGCGAGGTCCAGGATGGAGATATCCTGGCCCGAACCGACATTGAGGTGGCCGTCGGCAGAGTAAGTCTTGAGCATGTGGACAATGGCGTCGGCGGCATCGTCCACGTGGAGGAATTCGCGTCTCGGTCTGCCGGACCCCCAGATCGTCAGGCTCGGTTCTCTCCCGATCTTCGCGTCGTGGGTCCTGCGCATGACTGCGGGGACAACGTGGCTATTCTCCGGGTCGAAGTTGTCGCCTGGACCGTATAGGTTACAGGGCATTGCCGAAACATAATCGGCACCGTACTGGCGGCGGTAGGCCTGACACAGCTTGAGACCGGCGAGCTTGGCGATAGCGTACCACTCGTTGGTGGGTTCCAAGGGGCCTCTGAGAAGCGCGTCTTCCGGTATCGGCTGTTGCGCCAGCTTCGAGTAGATGCAGGATGAGCCCAAGAACAACAGTCTGTCAACCTCACACCGGAACGCGGCGTGGATGACATTCGTTTCGATCAGCAAGTTGTCGAGCAGGAAATCGGCCGGATAGCGATCGTTGGCGAGAATCCCGCCGACCTTTGCGGCTGCAAGGACCACGGCGTGGGGCCTGGTTTCTGTCATCCAGCGATACACGGCGTCCTGATTTCGAAGGTCGAGAACGTCGCGCGGAGCCATTAGGACCTCGCAGTTTTCCTCCTCCAATCGCCGCGCCACGGCCGAGCCGACCATGCCGCGGTGGCCAGCCACGAATACGCGTTTTGCGTCGAGCCGATAAGTGTAGTCCATGACCGGTGGCCCACTCTAGACGCTACTGTCCATGTGCCAGCTCTCTCGCTCCAGACGTTTCAGATCGGCGGCCACCATTTCCGCCACGAGGTCGCTGAACGTCGTCTTAGGCGACCAGCCGAGCTTTGAGCGGGCTTTCGCCGGATTTCCCATCAGGAGATCGACGTCCGTCGGACGGAAATGGCGTGGGTCGACTCGGACGAGGATCTCTCCTGTCTTGCCATCCCGGCCGATCTCGTCCACCCCCTTACCTTCCCAGACGATGACGCGGCCGACTGCCCGAAAGGCACGTTCCACGAACTCGCGCACCGAATGGATTTCGCCCGTGGCGAGGACGAAGTCGTCAGGCTCGGCGTGCAGAAGAATCCGCCACATGCCCTCCACATAGTCGCGAGCATGCCCCCAGTCGCGTTTCGCGTCCAGATTTCCAAGATAGAGGGTGGACTGAAAGCCCCGCTCGATACCTGCAACCGCACGTGTGATCTTGCGGGTCACAAACGTCTCGCCGCGCGTGGGACCTTCATGATTAAACAGTATGCCATTGGAAGCGAACATTCCGTACGCTTCACGGTAAGTGATCGTGATCCAATAGGCATAGAGTTTGGCCGCCGCATAGGGAGAGCGCGGGTAGAACGGCGTCTTCTCCGTCTGGGGCACCTCCTGGACTTTGCCGAACAGCTCGGAGGTTGACGCTTGATAAAAGCGCACCCGCTCTTCCATCTTCAGGATGCGTATGGCTTCAAGCAGCCTGAGTGTGCCAAGGGCATCGGCGTTGCCGGTATATTCCGGCGTCTCGAAGCTTACCTGGACATGGCTTTGGGCCGCAAGATTGTAGATTTCGGTAGGGCACGTCTGCTGAATGATACGAATGAGATTGGTCGCATCGGTCAGGTCGGCGTAGTGGAGAAAGAAGCGTGCGTCCGGTTCGTGCGGATCGACGTAGATGTCGTCGATGCGTTCGGTATTGAAGGAGGAGGATCTGCGTTTCAGTCCGTGGACAGTATAGCCTTTCTCCAGCAGCAGTCTTGCAAGGTAGGCACCGTCCTGACCGGTCACACCAGTTATGAGCGCAATGCGATCTGTCATCGTGTCCCATCCAATCGTTGAGGGCTGTGGTGGCGCCGTCGAGCTACGGTCCGCCCCCGCACTCCTCAAATGAAAGGCGAAAGCGCTGTGTTCGACCAGAGTGTCATTGTGGGAGGCACGCCACCAAACGGAGGTAATCCCACCGCTCAATGCCCGTCACAGCTACTTCCCGTGCGTCCCCTTTCTGCTTGGCTAGCCTCGTCGGACGTAGCCGCCCGCCGCGAGCCGTCAGTTCACAAGCGCTTGC
Source organism: Mesorhizobium sp. WSM4850 (assembly GCF_055811735.1). Classification (NCBI taxonomy): domain Bacteria; kingdom Pseudomonadati; phylum Pseudomonadota; class Alphaproteobacteria; order Hyphomicrobiales; family Phyllobacteriaceae; genus Mesorhizobium; species Mesorhizobium sp. WSM4850. The sequence goes on from NZ_JBVVPV010000082.1 coordinate 5,059, forward strand.
GCCCATGCTGCCGTCGGCAATGCCGAACATGTGGGTCGTTTGACCAGTGCGGCGCGGCCATGCCGGCTGAGAAACGTTCGCGTCCAGCCTGTATCTCGGGTCACCTGGCAAGCGTGGCGTCGGGGCGCTTGTTGCCGACGATCCCCGCCACCGACGGTGGCTTGTCGAAGTTCTCGTAAGGCTTGTTATCGCGTCAGCAAAAATGACAATTCGTGCCCGCAGGAGAAACCGTGGAGGGGCCTTATCCAGCTGCCGGATTTTTGACCTGTTGCATTGAGGTAATTCGCCGCTGTTGCGAACCCTTCAGCATGATTGTTGTTGCTTGGCCAAGATGACGTTTCCTGGCCGGCTTCACACCAGTTCCTACTGGAGAAGCCCTTTGGCAAGTTCGCGCAAGTCCTGAAACGCAATAACAAGGTATGAGACCAGAAAGCTGCACAGATAGAAGCTTGGTGCGGCGCCGCGCTCCCACCGGAGAAACAAGGCGCCGAGTTCAAGGCTCGGGCGCGTTTGTGCTAGCCATGCCAGGGTCGCGGCCAAGGCGAGGCTACCCAGAGCATTGGTCGGGTAATGCAGCCCCAAGTAGACTCGCGCAAGCTCTATTACCAAGGTGCAGGCCAGGGCGAGGAGTCCAAGTTCGAAGCGAACGAGAAGAATGGCGATCGCTAAACCCGCGAACAGAACCGCTCGCTCACTGGGGAACCCGGGGCTGCCGGCGAACGGCGCTGAGCGCAGGACGGCAGCGTCGCCCAGAACCTCCGGGATATGAAGCCCAAGTGCGGCGTCAAAAATCGGCTTTGGCGTCGTCGGCAGAGTGCCCTGCAGGAAATGCGCGACGAGCGCCGCGAGGACAGCTGCGCAGACGCCGCTCACCAGCCTTGCCCTCGATTCCGGCCTGTCATGGGCGAACCAGCAATACCAAAGCAAGGACACAACTATAGCGCCCTCGGTTGTTGGGTAGACGGCACCGAAAGCGAGCCGGCTGGCGAAGGGCTGATTGCTCGCTACGGTGTTAATGGCCTTTACGAGGGGCCTGTCGATCCAATCCGGGTTAAGGGCCAGGAAAGTCGTACCCACAAAGAGGAGGCAAAGCGCGGCGGCATGCTTCAGGTAATGGAAGTCGGATAGCATTCGCGCCATCGGTTCGGCCATCTCGAACCTCCTCGGGCTCGGTCTGCGGAACATCCCGCTAACTAAGCGGTTGTAAGAACCTCGCGCTGCGGTGACGCGGCAGAGCTGCCGAAGAAGACAAGATCCTGCGCCCGGCGCAGCGCGTCGCACAGCCGCCCTATCGGAAGATCGATGTCGTCATAGCCGAGCACCTCGTCGCGCTTGACGTCGCGCAGCAGTCGGCAGCCCTCGGCGAGCCCGATCGGCACAAGCCGCTCGGCGTGCACCGTCCGCGCGTTCTCGCAGAGGCCATAGGTCATGTAATGTCCGAGGCCATCGAGGATCTCTCCGGCACTAAGGTCCCGCTTGGCGGCGGCCACCACGTCAACGGTCGGCGCGCCCAGGGGCGCAATCGCAGCATCGCGGAAGATCGCGGCCCTCGCCACTGTGAAGGGCACCTCGAAATGACACAGATGATAAGGCCAATAGAAACAGTAGAGCGGCCCGGGGCCCATCTTGTAGAGTGACAGATAGTGTTTCTCAACGGCATTCTCTGTGGTGCCAAGAACGAAGACGCCGGGGTTGGGCATGGCGCCGACACAATAATCAACTATCCCCGGCCCCTCGAGGAGCTGATTGAGCGGATACCAGCCGACCGCCTCCTGGATCGGGGTCCCGGGCTCGACCACAGGCCCGTACATGCCGCGCTTGGCCACCAGCATGCCTGTGGCGTTGGCGACGATGGCGTTCTCGAATGAGATCTTCGTGCCGTCCGCGAAGGAGGTGACCATCGGGGCCTTCATCCCCCACTTCTTGGCAAATCCCTCCTGGGTCGTCGGATTTCGGTAGGGATCGTGCAGGCCCTTGATGTTCCCGCAAAGCACGGGACGGATGCCCAGGCCCCTGACCCAACGGTAGAGGTTCATGATGACGCCCGGCTGATCCCCCTCCACATTGGTGAGGACCACGCCTGCCTGGTCGGCATACACTTTCAGGATTGGGCCGATCGTGCCGTCGAGTTCGGCATTCATCAGGGCGACATGCTTGCCGTGCCCGATCGCGCGCATTGTGACGTGGGCAGCGAACTCGATCGCGCCTGTCGCCTCGACGACGATGTCGATGCCTTCGGCCTCGCAAATGTGCATCGGGTCCGCCGTGATCGCGCGGCGGCCGCGGGCCACGAGATCCTTAAGCGCTTTGGTGCTGGTCGCCTCCGTCACATCGTCCGCGCCTGCAGCGGCATAGGCCTCTCGCGCCTTTTCCACGTGTCTGTTGGAAATGGCTACGAGTTCCATGCCCGGAACATATCGCAGCATCTGCATCGCGATGCCTCGGGCCATGAAACCGGCCCCCACCATACCCACGCGAATTGGACGCCCCTCAGCCTGGAGCAACTCCAACTCCCTGTCGACGATGAACATTTGCGTCTCCTCTGTAGCGCTCCCGCAAGTTCGTCGCCGAGAAAGGTCAGTCGGCGTAGTCCGGCCAAGTTCGGTCCTTATCTGAGATCACCGCCGGCTCATCCACTGGCCACTTCACGGCGAAAGCAGAATCGTTCCAACGAACACCGCGTTCGGCTGCCGGTGCATAGAATTCGGAGACGAGATACGTGGCCTCGGTTTGGTCCTCAATGGTGAGAAAAGCATTCGCGCAGCCCTTCGGTATCACCAGCATCCGTTGGTTCGCCGCGGAAAGTTCCACAGTGAGGTGCTGCTTATAGGTGGGCGACTCGGGCCGCAGGTCGATCAGCACGTCGTACAAGCTGCCCCGGATGCAGCGAAGCATCTTGTCCTCGCCATGGGGAGCCAGCTGGTAGTGGAAGCCGCGCAGTGTATGCTTGTGCCTGTTGTATGAAATGTTCATCTGCACGACATGATCCGGAAGCCCCTGCTCGGCAAATTCCCGCGAACACCAGCCGCGCGCGAAAAAGCCCCGCTCGTCTTCGAATTTCTGCAGTTCCGCCAGGGTGGCGCCGGGAATACCGGTCTTTGTAAAAAGCATCGTAGATCCATTGATCAAATGAGTGTCACGCCGGGTCGCATCTCCGACGCTCTCCTGAGGGTTGCTCGCGCCGGCGGTCCGCTTGTGCGATCGCGGGACGGCATTAGACTTGCGCCGGATGCAAGAGGCGCGAGCCGTGGACTTCATAGCCGATAGGCACATAGGCTAGGTGTGAGAGTGCGCGTCTTACGCTTTCCCGGCGTTCCGGCTTGACCGCGAACATAAGGAATCCGCCGCCGCCGGCGCCGCACAGCTTGCCGCCTTCCGCACCTGCGTCCCTGGCGAGGTCGTAGTGGCCATTGATCGCCGCGTTACTCACGCGGGATGCCAAACTCCGCTTCATCTCCCACCCTGCGTGAAGAACGGCACCGAAGCGTTCTATGTCGATGACGGGCTCCGAAAAGATCTCCTGAAGCATGAAGGCATCGTCCCGCATCCGCCTGAGCGTATCGAGATTGCTTGACGTGTTCGCCTTCTGCTCCGCCAGCACGGAACTGGCCGGTCGCTGATGCGATGTCCAGAACATCATCAGGTTGCTGAAGAGATGTTCGACGGCGCCATTGCGCACCCGCTGCGGCTCGACCGTTACCGCGCCGCCAGGCTGGAAGCGGAACAGGTTCATGCCCCCGAACGCGGCGGCATACTGGTCCTGCTTGCCAATCGGCTCCTTGAGGATGTGCATCTCGATGTGACATGCCTCTTCGGCGAGTTGGCCAGGGGTGACACGTTCTCCCCGGAATGCATGCAGGGCGTTGAGCAGTCCCACCGTGAACGAGCTCGACCCCCCCATGCCCGTCGAGGCCGGCATGTCTCCGACCGTCGAGATGTAAATCGGCGGTTCGATCTCCAGGAAACGCAGGCATTCGCGAGCGATGTTGTTCTTGATCTCCTCTATGGTGTTTACCTGCTCTGTCTGTGAATAGTTCAAGCGGATGGGTTCATTAAAGATCTCGCTGTGACGCTTGACGGTGACATAGATGTATTTGTCCACTGCCGCACTGAAGACCGCGCCGCAATCGCGATTGTAGAAATCGGGCAGGTCGGTACCGCCGCCAGCAAAACTGACGCGCAAAGGCGTGCGCGTCAGGACGAGAGACGGTAGACGCTGTGCAGCGCGATTGGTGATGGTCGGAAGGTCCAGTCCTGAGTTGCGCCCCACGGCTTTGGTATCGTCTAGCTGTTCCATATTTTGCCCCTCGAACACCATCGGAATGAAAATTAGGCAACACGCGGCTGTGCGGTTCGCCAACGCAGCTGATCATCGAGCATCCCCGCGTTGAGCAAATGATTGAGCCAGCGCAGCCGCGTGAACCGCTTGTCGGCAAAGTCTTCAAATCTAAGTGCGATCGAGCGGAACGCCTCGTAAAGCTCCTGCGCTCCCTTTCGCGCCGTCGACTGAAACTCGAAATCCGGGAAAGTCCGTGAGAACTTGGTGAAGTCCGCCTTGTAGGTCCTTTGGTCCGCGCCCGGCTTCGGTGTCATTGTGAGCTGCGCGCCGGGGACGGCCTCAACGGCGATCTCCGCTATCTCGCGCACCTGAAGATTGAGGCCTTCAACACCCATGTTGAACGCCTCATTGTGAATGTCCTGTAGCGGCGCCTCCAGCATCAATTTGAAATAGCGCGCGACATCCTGGACATGAACCACGGGCCGCCATGGCGTGCCATCGCTGTGGACTTCGACACGTCCAGTTGTGAAGGCGCTGCCCATGAAATTGTTCAGCACGGTGTCGAAGCGCATTCGCGGCGAGAGACCATAAACGGTGCCGTTGCGGCAATAGACGGGCGAGAACCGGTCGTCCGCCAGCGCGCGCAGCGCTTCTTCGGCAGCAGCCTTCGATCTTGCGTACTCTGTCTGCGGCGCCAGCGGGGCGGTTTCGTCGACGACGGCGGCTTTCGACATGCCATACATGATGCAGGAGGAGGAAAATAGGAACCGCCGGATGCCGGCCGCCTTGGCCATCGTGGCCAGACGAACTGTCCCTTGCGCATTGATCTGCCTCGTCCAATCCGCGTTGAGATTTCCGATCGGGTCGTTCGAGAGTGCCGCCAGATGGATCACCGCGTCAAAGCCCTGGAGATCCGGGGGTTCGATGGCGCGCAGATCCTTTGTGATCTCGGGCACACTGGTATTGTCGGCTCCCAGGGTGCACGCATGAAAATATCCCATGTCCAGCCCGACCACCTCATAGCCCGCCGTCTGCAACACGGGCACCATGACAGAACCGAGATATCCATTGTGTCCGGTGACGAGAACGCGTGTTGGTTCATTCATGTCTGCCCTGCTCCGCTTTCGAAAGGAGTTGACGGGTGAGGTCCAGAAGCGAGCATTGCTCGCTTACTTGCGCATATAGGCAGTCCGCGGCTTCGGCCGCTTGACGGTCACGATCGTCATCGCCGACAAAGAGTGTGCGTGTGAGGTCGAGATCAAAGTCGCGCTGTGCCTGATACAGCATGCCGGGTTTGGGCTTGCGGCAGTCGCAGCCGTCGTCCCACCCGTGTGGGCAGTGGTAGATCTCCGCGATTTTGCCGCCGACGGCTTCGGACTCGGCGCACATACGCTGGTGAAGCGCCTCGAGATCAGCGGCGGTCATCGCTCCGCGCGCTATCCCTGCCTGGTTCGAGATGATGATTACGCGGTAGCCGGCCTCGTTCAGAAGGGCCAACGCCTGCTTTGCACCCGGAACCCACTCCCACTGGTCCCATGAACACACATATTGAGCCCGTGGCGGTCTGCGGTTGAGTACGCCGTCCCTATCTACGAGCAGGGTTTTTTCGCGCCTCATAAAGCGCTCCGTCGCGGGTAGACGCTCGATCGAGCCCACGCTGTAATAGCGGTGCTCGCTCACGAAGCCGGCGAGGCGATGCTGCGTCGCGAGCGGCGTGTAGATGGCCTCCTCGAAGAGGGCGTCCTCGTCGGGCAGGAGTTCGAGGGCGAGATCGGTCAGTATGGCATAGCTGATCTCGACTCCCTGCAGCCCGGGCGTGGTGCGGAGCCGGTCGAAGACGGTCACATTGTCGTCCGCATCAAGGATCACGCTGCCGCGTGAATAGCCGTCCTTGTTGCTGTAGACCGTGATCATTCCAGGCTTGCCGGCCGCACAGAAGCGTTGCCACAGCCGCTCCATGCGCATCGGCCAGTAATTGTCACAATACAGCAGCAGGAAGCACGGATCTATGAGGTGACGGGCATTGGATACCCGGCTGCTGGTGAGGTCGTCGGGACGGGTGACGGCATATTCGATACTGAGGCCCAACCTGCTGCCGTCGCCGAAGTGGTCCATCACCACATGGGGCAAATACCCGAGTAGAAGAAGAACCCTTTCGAACCCCTCCTGCCGCAGCTGTTCGATCTGGTATTCCAAAAAAGGCCGGCCGAGCACGGGCACCATTGGTTTCGGCCGGTCGAGTGTGATCGGCCGCATGCGCGTGCCACGCCCGCCGGCCAGGATGACCGCCTGGCGCGGCCGGCTGTAGGTGCGGCCCTCGACATCTGCCTTTTGCAGGCGGGGAGAGCTCGGCAGGACAATATTCATTGACCGCGCTCCGGTCGGTCGGCGACGAGGTATCGCGTGATGGCATGACAGATCGCGGCGTGGGCGTCCTCGACGAGTTCGTAGGTGCCTTTTTCAGACCGCACCCATACTGGCTGATCGACGAGCCCTTTAAGCGTGCCGCCGTCAAAACCGACAATGCCGATGGTGGCTACCTTCCTTTCGCGAGCGAGTTCGACTGCCCGCACGAGATTAAACGAGTTCCCGCTGGCTGAAATCACTATGAGCACGTCACCCGGCTTGGCGAAGTTCTCCATCTGGCCGGCAAAGATGCGCTCGTAGCCTTCGTCATTGCCGAGCGCCGTTATCCAGGAGACGTTGTCTGTCAGGCCCATGACCCGGATTGGCCGCCTTCCCGAGCGTTTCGTGGCCTTACCGAGGTCATTGACCCAGTGGGAGGCGGTCGCTGCGCTGCCGCCGTTGCCGGCGACGAAGACTGTGCCGCCTGCATCGCGTACGGCGCGCAGCATCTGTATCGCCTCCTCCACGGCATCCGTATCGATCTGCGCCAATGCGATGCACAGCGATGCCAGATAATCCTGCGCGAATTCTTTGGGCTGCAACCAGAGGGCATCATCCGCGAACATTTGCGACATCTCACCACTCCCTGATCGATCGCGAGCTCTGTCACCTCGATTGCTGATAGGTGAGCTCCATCACAGCCTGCGAGCACTTCGAGTTCAATTGCTATTCCGACGGGAAGCTGGCGGGCGGCGCGCTCACCAGAGGTA
>NZ_JBVVPV010000083.1:0-11445 GCF_055811735.1 Mesorhizobium sp. WSM4850
AAGGGAATCGCAAAACCGAATTGCAGGAAAACAGCGCTCATAAACCGCCAATCCTGCAATTCCAAAGCCGCTATCCGTCTCAATCAACATGCCAGATCAATGGCTTGCGGATAGTTCACGGTCGACTAATTCTGCGAACAGAAGAGGCAGGTCCAAGGCACGCGATATTGGCGCCACTTGAAGCGGCCCAGCTGGCCGACTCGGGTCTATTGGTGGCGATCCATGTCGGTGGATGGGGGCGCTGATAAGATCTCAGCGTCAAAGGGACGTCATTCAGCTCAAAATGGCGGCCGCTATAGGACAGCGTGTCGCCCTTCATCGCCTTGATAAGGATTTCGCTGGCTTCCGCATAGTGACCTGGCGCCGCCTCCGCAGCAATCCCGAAGTAACCCAGTTCGACTGGGAGAGAGCCGCGTCCTATACCCAGTTCGACCCTGCCACCACTCAACTGGTCCAGCATGCAGATCTCCTCGAACGCACGCAGCGGATGATAAAGGGCAAGGAGCATTACCATCGGGCCGACGCGGAGGTGCCGGGTGCGCTGGACGACGCTAGATAAGAACAGATTCGGCGATGGGCCCCTCCCGTGCGGAGTGCAGTGGTGCTCTGCCAGATGATATGCGTAGAAACCAAGGTGATCGCAGGCCTCTGCCAAACTCAGGCGATCGGCGTATTGCCGGGCAATCTCGCAGCCGTCCTCGTCCAGATGGTCGAATATGCCGAAGGTCAGGCCCTGTGGGAAGGCATTCTTCACGCGATTTTCTCCAACTCTTTGCAACAGTTCGTGGCTCGCAATGATGCAAGCAAATTCAAATTATCGGTGCGCTTAATGGCCGGGGAACTATCGACTGGTTAAGGCAGAAGCAGCAGCCGCTGACGGCCGGCACAGCGGGATCGTTTTCTCCGCCCTTCCAGCTATCTCTCTGGCGGCCTCAAGGAATTCATCCATCTCGGTTTTCGTACCGATGCTGATGCGGATGTAATTTTCCAGCCCTGCATCCGGAAAGAAGGCGACGAGTATCTTTTGCCTTTCCAAGGCTGCTTGCCACCATGAGCCTTCCTGCCCCGGTGGCACACGCGCTAGCAGGAAATTTGCGTGAGAAGGTATTACGGAAAATCCGATTTTCGACAGTGCCACCGTCACTCGCTGTCTTTCATCCCTGATGTGCTTGTGGTTCTCGGCATAGGCGCCGCGGTGCCCAAGCACACTGATGCCAACAGCCTGGCCGATCACGTTCATGTTGAAGACGTTCTGGAGATCCCGCAGCCTGCCAATGACTTCGGGGTGGCCAAGTCCGAAACCGACGCGAATGCCGGCGGTGGCATAGCTTTTCGAGAATGTTCTCAAGATCAGGAGGTTTGGATAGCGATCGAGGAGATGCAGACCATTGTCCGGTGCAAAATCGACATAGGCCTCATCCAAGACAATCAGACGGTCTGATTGTGATACCAGGCGTTCAACATCGGCCACAGGAACAAACGTTCCGGTCGGATTGTTTGGGTTGGCCAGCAGAATGAACTTGGCATCTTTTGCCGGTCCCAAAAGCAAGTCTTCGACGGGCAAGGAATGATCTGCGCACCATCCGATTTCGAGAAATTGAGCACCCTGCAAACGGGCAAGTTTGCGGTTGAACGAAAACCCCGGCGACATCACCGCCATTCTGTCTCCTGGAACCAGGAAAGCTCTGTAGATAAGCCCGAGCAGTTCAGACGATCCGTTTCCGGCGATCACCTGATCCTTCGAGACGCCGTAGGCTTCCGACGCTGCTTGCCTTAAGCTGACGTTGTCGTCTTCTGGATATAGATATTGCCGTTCAAGAGCCGCCATCGCACTTTGCATTATGGCTTTCGGCAACGGAAACGGGTTCTCGTTCGTGTTTAGCTTGACGCAACAAGGATCCGGCGCCGGTTTGTCGGACAGCAGAACATCTAACTGTCCCGCTACCTGCGAAAGGGAAGAAAGCACAGTTTGCAGTTTTGCATCAGACATCAATTTTTCTCCGTTTCAGTCTCAGTGCGTCCGGCACGAGCTGGTGATCAAGACAGGGCCTGGACCACCGACGATAGCGCTGCCGTGAGACCCGGGTGCACGGTGGGGCGACGACCGCGGGGGCAGCGCGGTCTGTGCGATCGGATCGGAATTGCAGGAGCCCCGCATCACTCCTCAAGGGCGCCAAGGCACGAATACTTGATTGTCCCAGCTACTCGGCTCGGTGATTTGTTCAAAGACGTTTGATCACGATGCCGTATTTCCTCAACACGTAGCCGATCTGGCGCGGCGTCAGTCCGAGCAGGCGTGCCGCCTTTGCCTGGACCCAGCCACATCTCTCCATCGCCTGGATGACACGTTCGGCATCGGCCATTCTCGCAGAGTGGACTACCCCGACTGGGTCCAGCGGCGGCTGCCCTTCGGTCGCTGACGGCGGTGGGACGGCGGCAGAACTAACCCCAGCAGCCGGCGGTATGGCCCGAACCACTGGTAGCGGCCCGATCGGCGAAGGTTGCAGCGCGACTTTGCCAACTCTGCAATTATGCAGCGCCTCGGCGAAGCATTTGCCCTGGCAGCATGCAAAGTCGTCTTTCCCGATTGATGGCCCCGCCGCCAGAACCGCGGCACGATACACGCAGTTTTCCAGTTCGCGAATGTTGCCGGGAAAGTCACAGTTTATCAGTACTTCGATCGCGCTCGGATCGAAGGTCAACATAAGGCCATTCTCATCGTTGAAATTCTTGAGAAACTCAGCTGCAAGTAGCGGAATATCGCTGCGCCTTTCGCGAAGCGGCGGCACCAGCAAGGGAACAACACTGATGCGGTAGTAGAGGTCGGCACGGAACTCGTTTCTGGCAACTGCCTCTTCCAGGTTCTTGTTCGTGGCGGCAATGATGCGGACGTCGACTTTAATGGTCTGGTTGCCCCCGACCCGCTCAAACTCCTGCTCCTGCAGCACGCGCAAGAGCTTTGCCTGGAACGAGGCCGAAATCTCGCCAATCTCGTCTAGGAACAATGTCCCCTTGTCGGCGAGCTCAAAGCGCCCCTTGCGCGAGTTGAACGCACTTGTGAATGCACCCTTCTCATGGCCGAACAATTCGGATTCCAGCACAGTCTCGGGTAGCGCCGCGCAATTGAGCTTGATGAAGGGCCGCTTGGCGCGCGGGGACAACTCGTGGATAGCCTTGGCGACCAGCTCCTTACCGGTACCGGATTCGCCTCGCAACAGAACCGCAATCTTGGCCTTGGCTACGAGCGCGACCTTCTCAAGCAGACCTCGCAACGCCAAACTGTCGCCAATCATCCCCTCCACGTGAGTGTTACGCTGCGGGGCCAGGCGCTTCTGCTTTGGCAGGGAGTCCTGCTTTGCCATCGGTTGCTCGCGGTCGCCCTCGAAAGAGCGATGCGACTTCACTGCCTGCCCTACCAGGTTGGCGACTAGCGGGAGCAGACAGAGGCTGTAATCGAGCCAAACTCTTGAGCCATGGCGCAGTACGTGGTCGATAGTCAGCGTGCCCACGACATTTGCATCGACGCTAATGGGAACGCCGATGAAGGACACTGGTATGTCGTCGGAAGCCCCGAGCACGTCCATGTCGGCGGCGGTGAAAGCCGGATGAACCGCGATGTTCTCGGTGGCCAGGGGCTTGTCCGTCGCCAAAACCTGGTCGATTGCATTCCGCGGAAGGTACGTCCGGCAGCGCTCACTGCAGCTCTCGGTCCGGCCGGCGCCTGCGATGATTTCCAGTTCGCCATCACCGTCGAAAAGAGAGATGATGCCGTGCCTCATCTGCAGAAACGATCGCAGCAGGTCTACAACCTTGGCCAGCCTGACCTCGAGCCCGGAGGGGGCGGTGAGCGCTTTCGAAATTTCGTAGATGCCGGCAAGCGCGCTCGCGCGCGACGGCAGAATGGCGGGTTCCAAGTCATCCCTTTTGGTGTCGTGGAGTGATGTGCAGCTTGACGAAGTCTGCTCAGCACTTTCTTCAGATTGGCGACCATTGTCCTGATCTAACATGTCATCCTCGATCTTGGGGCGCGACAGCAACGCCGCGCCATCTGGATCTGCGATGTCCCCGGCGTAGACGCATCGTCAGATGGCATCAGGGCCCGAGCCAACGATGGCCGGCACCAACAAGAATTTCTTCGCCCCGCGAGCCGCAGCATGATTGGCGCACTTGCTTGCGGGTGGGAGCCGCTTACCGGAACGCTTGAGACGTTGATGCAGGTAGTCGTGAGGTGTCGGCGGCAGGACGCCAGAGTTCCGCAGGCGACATACTGCCTTGCATAAGATCAAGTGTGGGTCACGGTTTTGGGCGTCGGTCAGGCCCTGACGAGGGGCAAGCCCGAAAGACGCCGGAGGCAAGGCTTGATGCATGGCTCGGCTATTCCTTACTGAACTGGGGCGCGGTTCAGGCTTCCGGAGCGCAGCCACACGTTGCCCTACAGAGCGGGAATGAGGATGGCTAGTCAACCGAGCTTTCCTCGCATTTCTGAAAGGAAAGCACGAGGACATGATAGAATTCCATCAACTTAGATTTGCCGACGGATGGACATCGAACGGCAGAGTAACCGCGGCGTGTTCACGGAGGACCGGCGCGGTGAGCGTACAAGGTCGACGCCCCCGGGATGCTGTCGGCATTAGGGCGGCTGCGTCGACACTACGGCCCGAAGTGTCGTCGAGCGGCTAAAGTGTTCGCGCTATGAAGCATCTTCTGAGTCGCACCGATGCGCACCAAGTCCCGTGAATCATTCCGTCTTATCGACGACCCGTCGAGAAGCCACGGCTGCAGCGGGAGCGCGGTAAGAGCCCGCTCGTGTAGGGAATCCTCCACTTCCGTGCCCGGCCGGGTCGCAAATGCGACAAAGAAGCGAGCGGGCACAGCGGATCGCAGAGTTACCGACTGGTGGCTGTCAGGCTAAAGCAATGGGTGCAAAGCTGGCGTTAGTGCGGGATTTCGCCCGAGATGACGGCAACAGTGCGGAAGCTCGCACAACCCGCCCTTACTGAGGCTGCCTCACCGAGCGGAGGAATACCTTATTGGGCGCGGGCCTCCACTTGGCACAACACTTGCTGTCGACATGCCAGCAGCGCGTGACCGGAGCGCCGCGATGGGAGAAGCGCGGGAAGGGAGGAGGCCCCACCCCGATCCGGTCAGGGAGAGAAAAGCTGTTGGCTCCACCAATCCGAAGCGCGGGTCCCGTGCCCCGCAAGGCCTTCTACGCCCAGCTCTACATTCAGGTGCTTACCGCCATCGCCCTCGGTGTCGCAGTTGGCTATTTCTACCCGGAGGTCGGCGAGAGCCTGAAGCCGCTCGGCGATGCTTTCATCAAGCTTGTCAAGATGATTATCGCGCCGGTGATCTTCCTAACCGTGACGACCGGCATTGCCGGCATGAATGACCTCAAGAAGGTCGGCCGGGTCGCCGGCAAGGCAATGATCTATTTCCTCACCTTCTCGAGCCTCGCATTGATTGTCGGTCTCATTGTCGCAAATGTCGTTCAGCCGGGTGCCGGCCTGAACATCGATCCGGCGTCGCTCGATGCCCAGGCCGTGAAGGGCTATGCCGCCAAGGTCCACGAGCAGTCGGTGACCGGCTTCCTGATGAACATTATTCCCTCGACGATCGTTAGTGCCTTCGCCGAAGGCGACATCATGCAGGTCCTGTTCTTCTCGGTGCTGTTCGGCATTGCCCTGGCGATGGTTGGCGACACGGGCAAGCCTGTGCTTTCTTTGCTTCAGGCGCTCCTCGCGCCGGTGTTCAAGCTGGTCGGCATTCTGATGAGGGCCGCGCCCGTCGGCGCTTTCGGCGCCATGGCCTTTACCATCGGCAAATATGGCATCGGTTCGGTGGCCAACCTCGCCATGCTGGTCGCCACGTTCTATTTCACCGCCTTCCTCTTCGTATTCGGGATTCTAGGCGCGGTCTGCCGATACAACGGCTTCTCGATCTTTTCTCTCGTGTGCTACATCAAGGAAGAGCTGCTGCTGGTCCTAGCAACGTCCTCCTCGGAGGCCGCGCTGCCTTCGCTCATCGCGAAGATGGAGAACGCCGGCGCGAAGCGTTCCGTCGTGGGTCTCGTCATCCCGACTGGATATTCCTTCAATCTGGACGGCACCAATATCTACATGACGCTCGCCGCCCTCTTCATCGCCCAGGCAACGAACACGCACTTGTCGATTCCCGATCAGATTTTCCTATTGCTTGTCGCGATGCTTTCCTCGAAAGGTGCCGCAGGTATAACAGGGGCCGGCTTTATCACCTTGGCTGCTACGCTCTCCGTAATACCAAGCGTTCCCGTTGCTGGGATGGCCCTCATCCTTGGCGTGGACCGCTTCATGTCCGAATGCCGAGCGCTGACGAACGTAATCGGCAATGCGGTGGCCTCGCTGGTTGTCGCCCGCTGGGAAGGCGAACTGGATGAAACGCGCATGAAAGCTGCCTTCTACGGGAGCTTGCCGAGAGATTAAACCGACCACGCGCCCCAGCAAGATTGCTGCAGCGCGACCAGCCAAGTCGCCGGCTCATCAGCCACCAAACAATCGGCTCGCCGGGTCTAAACAGCGGTTCGCGGGCCACAGATCAGAAGCATCAAATGCGGTGAGGACAAGAAACATGGACGCCCTATGGAAACGGACCGCAGACCGAGACGCGCCCGGGTGCGCCTGGAGCGCTGATCAATGTATAGGCCGTCGATCGGGGAGGATGCCGAAATCACTTTGCCGCCCCAATCCGTCGCCGGCATGCACCGGATGACGGAGCGCCAGCCGATCAAAATCGGAGCGACGGCAAAGCGCCCTACAATTGCCGATCTCGCCCGCGAAGCGGGGGTGAGCGTGGCAACGGTCGATCGGGTGCTGAACGCTCGCCTTCCGGTGCGGGAGGAGACCGCGCGTCGCGTCCACCACGCGGCCCACGCGATCGGCTATCATGCTGCGGGACTTATCAAACAGCGCATGGGAAAGGACCTGCCCCGCTACCGGCTGGGCTTCATCTTGAGGAAACCGGCCCAGCATTTTTACCAGGAGTTCGCGCGCGAGGTCGAGGCGTCGGTCAGTTCGGCCCACTGCTTCCACGGCATTCCGCTCATCGAATTCGCGCCGTCACATTTGCCTGGGGATCTGACGGCACTGCTTAAGGATCTTGGTAGCCGATGCCACGCAATCGCCATGGTGGCGCCAGACCACCCGAAGATCACGGCAACAGTCGAGGAGCTCAAGGCGAAAGGCATCCCCGTCTTTTCGCTACTTTCTGACTTCGCCGCCGGCGTGCGCGAGGGCTACATAGGTCTCAACAACCGCAGCGTCGGTCGGACGGCAGCTTGGATGTTCTCCAAGGTCGCTAAACGGTCTGGCAAGGTGGCCGTGTTTGTCGGCAGCCACCGTTTCCAGGGTCATGAGCTGCGGGAAAGCGGGTTCCGTTCCTATTTCCGTGAGAACGAGCCAGCATTCGAGGTGCTGGATACGCTCGTCAATCTTGAGAAGCGACAGATCACCTACGAGGCGCTGCTGGATCTTATGCAGCGGGAACCTGAGCTCGTCGGCTTCTACATGGCCGGCGGTGGCATGGAGGGGGCTATCTCCGCGCTCCGGGAAGAGGGCAAAGGCCAGGATCTCGTCGCGATCGTGAATGAAATCACGCCGGAGTCGCGGGAGGCCCTCGCGGACGACATCATCACGATGGCGGTGGCGACGCCACTGCGCCGACTTTGCCAGGAGCTGATGTTGCTGATGGATCGCGCCATCAAGACCGGCACCGCGGAGACGCCGGGGCAGACATTTCTCCCGTTTGACATCTATCTGCCGGAAAACATCTGAAATGATGTGATCTATCGCCATGGCAGACATTCCTTTCATAAATGGCCGCGCAGTCCACTCCACTCGGGACGGTATGCGCATTCAAATGAAGTGTACGCTCTGCTCATTCAGATCGAGGCCGGAGACGTGCTGGGGGATCTCCTCAATTCAATCACGTTAGATGAAGCTAAGCGTGAAGCTCTTACAAAGGAGCTTCGCTGTGGGAGCAGCGCTGCATTCGGCTGCATCCCTCACAAGCTGCTCGCGTCCGCCGATCGTTTGCTGGACGAAGGATAACGGGCCCACCAAAATGGCTCTTTCGCTTCATGCGGTGTTCCGAACAGGAGCGGTGCGTTGCCCAGAGTCGGACCGCTCACTAATGGTCGGGCGACGCCGACGCCGGTCGGGGGCAGTTTTGGCGCCTGTTTTGCAGCAATGCTTGCTGATGGCTCAGCGAAGTCCCCCGTGATCGCCGGGCTGCCGGAGAGGCAACCAGGCGTGCGCCCTTCAGCATTCCCAAACCTGATCGTCGTCGGCCTTGAGAACGCGCCATCGATCGAACGCGAAAAGCGGGTTGGCCGGCCTTCAGGAGGAGGCGAACACAAGTGAAGCGGCTTGAAGCTCGGCGTGAAAGGGGAAGCAACTTTTCCGGACATATCGTGAGCGCGGCAAACTCGCTCCCAAGAAGTATAGCGGCCCGGTAAAGGCTCGGGGAATTCATGCACTCCGCGGGCCACGAAAACGTCCTGCCTAGGGCAAGCCTATATTGGCTTTCCCGATTGCGCACGACGCCGCCGCGTGGCTCCGCAAAATTCACTCGGTCAGTACCGGGACGACGTTCCGACCAGGCGGCCGCCGCGGTACTCGTGAAAGAAGGGTCGCCCCAGCAACGACTGCGGCGACGAGTAGCTTCGGTCAGGCTCCGTTCTTGTCGAAGAAGCCTGTCATGCTCTGCCGCTGCCGGACGACGCTCGATGCGAGTTCGACTCGGCTCGAGCCCTCGCCTCTCCCCGCTCGCCAATTCTGCGCAGCTGTCCGTTCTTCGGCGCCAACCGATGTCGGTAATCAGCGGGCTAGCGTCGGTAGCACCGGCCTTCGGAGGTATGCCGTCCTGCACTGCCAGCGCAGACTGGATCGCAGCTCTTGAGCAGCTCCTTTCAGTTCGGATGCCAGCCGTCGCTCTACCATCGAAAACACGGGAGATAGCTTTTGCATGCTGCGGGAATCCACCACCTCCTCGGTCCCGAGATGGCATTGCATACTTGCTCTTAGGGGCTCATAGGAACTGGTCTGTTCCGGGGTGTGCGTCGCCAGCAGGGCTTGCTCGGGCGGTCCGATGCATATAGCTCGGCTACAGAAGAAGCGGCCAGACCTTCATTCGCCGTCTGCCGCGACTTCCTGCATAATTCGTGTTCAATAAGGAACCACCTATGAGGCGTCAGCCCCGAGCATTCACGGTGGAGATCAGACAGAAGCGCAGTTCTCAAAAACGGAGTCGTTCGATCTGGAGCGATGTCGATCTTACCGCAGCAATGGCCGAGACAACAAGGGAACTCGAGGAGATGGAGTTGCCAAATGGTCGCCCTGTTGACTCAAGTGTTGTAGCGCTTGATGCTGAACACATGCACAAACCGCGAGCGGAGTATCTCATGGCAAATCCCCTGGACGCAGAATCAGTAACAACTGCAACGCAACCGGCAGCCAAAGTAGAGAGGCCTCAAAAGAAGAAAGCCCAACGGTCGCCGAGAGCGAAGGCTGAGCCCAGGCCGCCTGCTCGGAAGAATGCGCCCAATGCGGCGTCTCAGGCGGAGGAAGCACCAGCAGCGACCGTGCGGACCGGACGCAAGGTCTACTCTGAAAAGGAGCGCGCCCAGATGCTCGCCCTGATACAGAAGTCTATCAGTGGCGGCGCCTCCCACAAGAGCGCCGTAAAGCAGGCCGGCATTTCAGAACAGACCTACTACCAATGGAAGAAAGCTGCGCTGCCTGCATCGGTTGGTGACGATCTGAAGGACCTCGTCGCGCTTGAGGAAGAAAACAAACGACTGAAGAGCCTGCTCGCGGAACGCCTGCGCAAGGAGAACGCGGAACTGAAGAGGAAGCTGGGGTTTTAATAACGCTGAATCGCAGATCGGAGCGCCAGAATTCTTGTCCCACGCGCTATCCGAGAGCGCATAGCTACGGGTCTGGCATCGGCACTTCTGGTCGGAGGAAGCGGTCGTCGGTGATCCCGGAGAGGCCGCCGAGGTGAAGCAGCAGCGGCGCGACCGCGGTCCTAGAAAAAGATCACCTCAGGACCACCTGCGGTTGGCTTCGCGCACTCGCCCTTTGTCCGCCGTCAGTTGCTCTTCGTCCGAAAATTCCGATAGTCCGCCGCCCTCAGCATCAGATCCAACCTTCGCCTTGCGGGCCCATCGAACTGCCGCGGCCGCCCAAGGCAGTCCAATGCCAGTGTTGACAATGGTGATCCGGCAAGCATCTGCATGAGCGGGACACAGGAGCGATCTCGAATGACGCTCAATTTGCCTACGCGCCTTAGACCGGCACTCGCGCCAGTAGCCCGTGTCGGATGAGATCGATGCTGGCGGCAAATGGGCCTGCAGTGTCATTCAATGCGTGGACTTCCTCGACGAGCTCAAGAGAAAAGGGACCCGTATAGCCGCCATCAAGTAGCGCCCGGATCTGGCTGCAATTGTCGGAACCTCCCAGGATGCGATCCGGGTGAACCCACAAGGTTGGATCGTTTATGCCTGAAATGTGCACGAGACCGGTCAGATCGCAGAAGATGGGATGGTTGCCGCCCTCCCCAGACGGCATCGCAATGTGCCAAGGTCGTGGTGTTCAACGCCACATGAAGGAGAGGACGGCAAATGAAAGATACTATGATCGGGGTGGACCTGGCAAAGAACGTTTTCCAGCTTCACGGCGCGACAATGACGGGGCATCTGAGATTCCGTAAGAAGCTGACGCGGTCACGGTTCCGGCAGTTCATGGCATGCCAGCCGCCTGCTGTGGTTGTGATGGAAGCATGCGGCAGCGCGAGCTACTGGGCTCGAGAAATGGTCAAGCTTGGCCACGAGGTGAAGCTGATCGCACCTCAATATGTGCGGCCCTTTGTCAAACGGCAGAAAAACGATGCTGCCGATGCTGAAGCAATCGTCGTTGCAGCACAGCGCCCGGAGATGCGTTTTGTACAGCCGAAGTCGGAAGATCAGCAGGCATGCGCTGTGTTGTTCCGAGGTCGGGAGCGCCTCCTCCATCAGCGCACCGAGCTTGTGAACGCTCTGCGTTCGGTGCTGTACGAATATGGTCACATCATTCCGAAAGGGATCGCCCATATCAAGCGGATTGAGACTATTCTGGAGGAGCCGAACAGTGACCTGCCTGCTCTGGTGCGCGAGGAATGCTTTGATCTGCTCGAACAGATTGCTGAAAAGACGGCCCGGATCGACGTCAAAACGGCAAAGGCCAAAGCCCTTTCCCTGGCGACCGATACAGCGCGGCGCCTGCAGACAATGCCTGGTGTCGGGCCCCAGACCGCGTTGGCGATCAGCGGCTTTGCTCCGCCGATGGAGAGCTTCAAACGCGGGCGGGACTTTGCGGCCTGGCTTGGGCTCGTGCCACGTCAATACACCTCCGGCGGCAAGGAGCGACTTGG
>NZ_JBVVPV010000084.1:0-10950 GCF_055811735.1 Mesorhizobium sp. WSM4850
CTGCATAGCACCAACCCGATCGAGCGCCTCAACGGCGAGATCAAGCGCAGGACCGAGGTCGTCGGCATCTTCCCCAATGACGATGCCATAGTCCGTCTCGTCGGCGCCCTCCTGCTCGAACAGAATGATGAATGGGCCGTGCAGCGGGCGCGCTACATGACCCTTGAGACCATCAGCCAGATGAGCGATGATCCGCTCATCAGCCTGCCGGCAGTGACGCGCTGATCAGTCCGGCCCTTGCCGGAGAGCACGGCGACCAATGCCGTTACCTACACCACGCCATGGGGCACGATCGTATGCGGGTGGTGCAATAGCGTTTTCGGAGTGTAGCAAATGTCCAATCTGCCGATTTCATCGAAGCCTATATCGCCGCCTATAACCGCAGAATGAGAAGCAGGTCGGACCTCAACGCGGGAGCGGCCCTGTTCCTCCCGACAGAACCGCCGCACGTCGGGATGCGCAATGGCTTGTCAGATCCGCTTTGGCTCGAGCGCATGGCGATGCCTGCGCAGCGGATACACGCGAGATGTGCGTTCGCGCTCCGCGGTTAGCCGCTTCCTTGTCGATTGACGATGTTCGATGTTTGTTCAATAGCAAGCTGTCGGTTGTGGTGGTCAGTACAAAAAATTGATTTGTGCGGCACACCCGCTGCCTAGATGTTACGGACTTCGCATGAAGGACCGATTACGAGGGGTAACCATGGTTCACACTGCACGCCTCCGCCACGATTCTCTGGGCGCCCCCTCCAGCAGAAACGTCCCTGCAAAATGGCTCGCCGCCGCGGCCTTCGCGGCGATCGGCTTGCTCGCGGCCCCGGCCGCACAGGCGCAGGAAGCGCCTCCCGCGCCCGTCGTCACGGTAGCCAAGCCGCTGGTGCGCGATATCGTCGAAGACGATGAGTTCGTCGGCCGTTTCGAAGCTGTCGACCAGGTTTCGCTGCGCTCCCGCGTCGGCGGCTATCTCGACCAGGTCCATTTCCAGGACGGTACGCTGGTCAAGCAGGGCGACCTCCTGTTCACCATCGACCAGCGGCCGTTCAAGGCGGCGCTGAACCAGGCGCAGGCGCAGGTCGACTCGGCCAAGACCCTGGTCGAATTCAGCAAGATGCAGTTCGAGCGCGCCGAGACCCTGTCGCGCGAAGGCAACATACCGGTTTCGACACTGGACGACCGCCGCCGCGAATATCTCGCCGCCCAAGCGCAACTGGACGGCGCGGAGGCGGCACTTGAAAACGCAAGTCTCGATCTCGAATTCACCGAGATCAAGGCGCCGTTTTCCGGCCGGGTCGACCGCCGGCTCATCTCGCCGGGCAATCTGGTGCAGGCCGACCAGACCGTGCTGACCACCATCGTCTCGATCGACCCGATCAACTTCTATTTCGACATCGATGAGCGGACCTACTTCTCTTATGCGCGCGACGCCCGCGAGCGCGGCGGCGTCATGCAGGAAGGCGCCGGCGGCGTCGATGTTGTCGTCCGTGTCGCCGACCGTGATGAAGCGACGTTCAAGGGCAAGCTCGACTTCGCCGAGAACCGTCTGGACCAAGCTACCGGCACGATGCGGGCCAGGGCGCGCTTCGACAACAAGGACGGCGTTCTGCAGCCGGGCATGTTCGGCCGCATCAACGTGCCCGGCTCGTTGCCGCATCCGGGCGTGCTTCTGCCTGACGAGGCGATCGGCGCCGACCAGAACCGCCGCATCGTCTTCGTTGTCGACCAGGCGGGCCTGATCTCGGCCAAGCCGGTCCGCACCGGCCCGCGCATCGACGGCTATCGCGTTATCCGCGAGGGCCTCACCGGCGAAGAGACAGTGGTAATCAACGGGCTGGTGCGAGTGCGGCCGGGCGTCACCGTCAAGTCCGAGATGACCAAATTGCCGCCCAAGGTTGAAGCCGAAGGGCAGACACAATGAACTTCGCCCATTTCTTCGTCAACCGCCCGATCTTCGCGGCGGTGCTGTCGATCGTGCTCGTGCTCGTCGGCGGCATCGCTTATACGCAGCTTCCGGTCGCGCAATATCCCGAAATCGCGCCACCGACCATCGTGGTGCGCGCCTCCTATCCGGGCGCCGACGCCGAGACGGTCGCCGCGACCGTGGCGACGCCGATCGAACAGGAAATCAACGGCGTCGAGCACATGCTCTACATGTCGTCCTATTCCTCCGGCGACGGCTCGATGTCGCTCACCATCACCTTCCGCCCCGGCACCGATCTCGATGCGGCCCAGGTGCTGGTGCAGAACCGCGTCTCGATCGCCGAAGCGCGCCTGCCGGAAGAGGTGCGCCGGCTCGGCATCACCACGGCGAAAAGTTCGCCCGACCTGATGATGGTCGTCCATATGCTGTCGCCCGACGACACATATGATCAGCTTTACGTCTCGAATTATGCGCGTTCGCGCGTGCGCGACGTCCTGCTGAGACTGGACGGCGTCGGCGACGTGCAGATCTTCGGCGAGCGCGAATATTCGCTGCGCGTCTGGCTCGACCCGGAAAAGCTGTCCGCCTACAGCATGACCGCAGGCGACGTAGTCGAGGCGCTGCGCGACCAGAACGTCCAGGTGTCGGGCGGCTCGATCGGCGCGCCGCCGATTGGCGACGGCTCGGCCTTCCAGTATACGGTCACCACGCAAGGGCGCTTTGAAGACGCGCGCGACTTCCGCTACGTCATAGTCAAGTCGGCCGAGGACGGCCGCTTGATCTCCCTGCAGGACGTGGCGCGCATAGAGCTCGGCGCCAGGGACTACGTCACCAATTCCTATCTCAACAACAAGGCGGCGGTGGCGCTCGGCATGTTCCAGCGGCCGGGCACCAATGCCTTGGCCTCGGCGGAAGAAATCCAGGCGACCATCGCGGAGCTTTCGAAGGATTTCCCGAAGGGGCTGGCCTACGAGATCATCTACAATCCGACCGAGTTCATCGCCGAATCTATCAACGAGGTCTATATCACCATCGCCGAGGCGATCCTGCTGGTGGTGATCGTCATCATCGTGTTCCTGCAGTCATGGCGCATGGCGATCGTGCCAATCGTGGCGATACCGGTCTCGCTGATCGGGACGCTTGCCGTGCTGCTCGCCTTCGGCTTCTCGCTTAACATGCTCACTCTGTTCGGGCTGGTGCTGGCGGTCGGCATCGTTGTCGACGACGCCATCGTGGTTGTGGAAAATATCGAGCGGAACATCCGGCTGGGGCTCGCTCCGCGCGCCGCTGCGCACAAGACCATGGATGAAGTGGGAAACGCGGTCCTCGCGATCTCGCTGGTGCTGATCTCCGTCTTCGTTCCGGCGGCTTTCATTCCCGGGATTTCCGGCCAGTTCTACCTGCAGTTCGCCATTACCATCGCGGTCTCCACCGCGATCTCCGCATTCAACTCGCTGACGCTTTCGCCGGCTCTCGCTGGCGTGCTTTTCAAGCCGCACAGCGAGGAACATTCGAACTTCTTCCTGGCAAGGTTCGGCCGCGCTCTGGCGAACGGGTTCAACAACGGGTTCGACAAGATGGCGGACGGCTATGCGTGGCTGGTGCAAAGACTGGTCGGAACGACTCTGGCGCTTGCCGCCATGCTGCTCGTCTTCGCAGGCCTGCTCTACGCTACCTATCACATGCTGCAGACGGTGCCGCGCGGCTTCATCCCGAACATGGACCAGGGTTATGCGATCGTCGTCGTGCAATTGCCGGAGGGCTCTTCGCTCGCCCGAACGGACGCAATCATCCAGAAGGCGTCGGATATCATCCGCGAGACCCCGGGTGTCGCCAACGCCGTCGCCTTCGCAGGATTCAACGGCGCGACATTCACCAACGCCAGCAATTCCGGCGTGATCTTCGCGCCATTCAAGAGCTTCGAGGAACGGCTCGAGAGCGGCGATACTTCCGACAAGATCATCGGCACGCTGTTTGGCAGCCTGCAAAGCATCCAGGAGGCCTTCATCATCGCGCTGCCGCCGCCGCCAGTGCGGGGCATCGGCAACTCCGGCGGCTTCAAGATGATGCTCCAGGAGCGCAACAGCGCCGACATGCGGCCGATTCTGGCGCTGGCCAACGAAATCGCCGGCAAGGCCAACCAGACGCCCGGGTTGATGGGCGTCTTCACCACCTTCTCGGCCTCCAGCCCGCAATTCTTCCTGGCGATCGACCGCGACAAGGCGCGCATGCTGAACGTGCCGATCCCCAACATCTTCGAGACGCTGTCGATCAATCTGGGCACCGCCTATGTCAACGATTTCAATGCCTTCGGTCGCGTCTACCAGGTGCGGGCGCAAGCCGACCAGGCTTTCCGCATCGATCGCGACGACATATTGAAGCTGAAGGTGCGCTCGGCGGCCGGCGACCTGGTGCCGCTCGGCACACTGGTCGAGATCCGCGACGTCACCGGTCCCTCGCTCGTGCAACGCTACAACATGTATGTCTCCGTACCGCTTCAGGGCAATGCAGCGCCTGGTGTCGCCACGGGTACGGCGCTCGACCTGATGGAGGGGATCGCAGCCGAATCGCTGCCGCAGGGCACTTCCTTCGAATGGACTGAACTCGCCTTCCAGGAGCGGCAGACCGGCAACACGGCGGTCTTCATCTTCGGCCTGTCGGTTCTGTTCGTCTTTCTGGTGCTCGCCGCGCTATACGAAAGCTGGATTACGCCCTTCGCCATCGTGCTTATCGTCCCGCTCAGCGTGCTGGCCGCCCTCTTGGGCGTCGCCTTCCGCGGTCTCGACAACAACATCCTCGTGCAGATCGGGCTGATCGTGCTCATCGGCCTGGCGGCGAAGAACGCGATCCTGATCGTCGAGTTCGCGCGCCAAGGTGAGGAGCGCGGCCTTGACGCCGTCGAGGCGGCTGTCGAGGCCTGCCGGCTGCGGCTGCGGCCGATCCTGATGACGGCATTCGCCTTCATCCTGGGTGTGGTGCCGCTGGTGATCGCCAGCGGGCCTGGCGCGGAAATGCGCCAATCGCTCGGCACGGCCGTGTTCTCCGGCATGCTGGGCGTGACGTTGTTCGGCCTCTTCCTGACGCCGGTCTTCTACGTTGCTCTGCGCAGGACATTCCGGCGCAGGCGGCCTGAAGCCGGCCCGACCCTGGCTTCCGAGAGCAGCGCGGCCGAGTAGACGCCGAGCCGATGAGGCGCCGGGTTCAAGCTGAAGCCGGACCGGCGGGTGTTTTCATGGGCTGGTTTCGAAAACCTCTCGCATCGTTCCGTATTGCTCCGCGATTGATGGCAACGTCGAGCTATTCACTCCTGGTGGCACCATGCACGCTCAATGGCCGGTTGCCGTAAGCCGCGTGCCAACCGTCGTCACGGCGCTCACAGAGAGACGACTTGCTACCCCAGAGTTAATCAAACCCACAACAGTTGGTTGTCGCCTTCTCCACCATGTCATGAAGCTTGATCCTGCTCTGAAGGACTCAGGAAGCATATCCGATCGCTTATGCATACGTGCGGATGGACGTAGGAGTCGTCAGGCCCGACGACGCCGGCCGTGGCGGTACACCAGAATGTTGCGGTCGAACTGTAGCCTGCGTTGAAGTCGACGCCGCTCCCGTAACCTGTCCCGGGTGCGCCCTTGGAGCGCAACCGTCGGCAGACTGCCAGCGCCGCGTGTGGCTGCGAAGTTGCCGAACCCATTTTGGACGGCCCCAGGACGCTAGCCGGCGGCAGCGGCCAGGATCGTGCGGCGAACGACCGTCTCCAGCACTGGCACCTTGTAGCCGTTCTTCGCCAGCGGCGTAGCGCCGGCCACCGCGGCTCGGGCCGCCTGTCGCGCCAAGTCGTCGGTAAGCCTGTTGCCGATGAGGAGACGTTCGCTTTCGACGGCGCGGCGAGGCGTTGGTGCGACCCATCCCATGACGATCGAAGCATTTTGCACTGTCCGGCCCTGCATCGTCAGCACCACCGCCACATCGCAGATCGGCCAGTCGTAGCTGTCGCGCTCGGTCTGCTTGCGGTAGGCGGCCTTCGCCCCGGCGTTCAGCGGCGGAACGATCACGCGCGTCATAACCTCGCCAGTCTCGATCCTGGCATCGTGAGCGCGCTGCATTTCGGGTGGCAAGAAGAAATCCGAGAGCTTTACGACGCGTGAGCCGTTGGCGCCGCCGGCCAGTTCGGCGCTTGCATCATAGGCGACCAGTGCCGTCGCCGGCGTCGAGGCTTGGACCATCGCGTTTTTGTCGTTGTCGAAGATCGCGTGATGCTGGTTCTCGTCAGCGCCCCTGCTCCCCATCTCATCTGCACCTTCGCCATGGAAATGATCGTGCCGAAAATACCAGCAGCGCGGCCGCTGCAGCAGATTGCCCCCGATCGTTGCGGCGTTGCGGACCTGCGGCGTCGCCGCATGTCCGGCAGCATCCGACAGCGCCAAGTAGCGCGCGCGGATCTGTGGATCGTTGTCGATGCGGTCCAGCGTCACAAGCGCGCCGAGCGACAGCCCGTTTTCCGTGTCGACTTCGTCGAGACCGCGGATGGTCTTCAGATTTACGAGTCGCATCGGCGCTAGAATCCCTTCCTTCATCAAGTCCAGAAGGTCGATCCCGCCCGCCTTCGCGATGACGGGGCGTTGCTCGGTGCTTTCGGCAAGCAGACCTGCTGCCTGCTCGACCGTCGTGGCATCCACCCATTCGAAGCTGTTCATGGCCATGATGGACTCCTTCTGGCCGATCTCAGGCGCTGAGCGTCGCCAGCACATTTGCCGGGTTCATCGGCAAAGTGCGGATCCGCTTTCCGGTGGCGTTGTAGAATGCATTGGCGATCGCGGCGCTGGTCGCCACATTGCTTGCCTCGGCGATGCCTCGCGCGTCGGTCGACGACTGCGCCCCGATCTGCTCCATGAGCAGCACCTCGATCGCCGGAGTCTCGCGTGATCCGACCATCTTATATTGATCGACATTGGCGTTGAGTTGATGGCCGCTCGCCGCGTCCATGATGCGGTCCTCGTAGATCGCGTAGCTGACACCCTGGATGATGCCGCCGATCACCTGGCTCTCGACCAGTTTGGGGTTGATCGGCCTGCCGCAATCGCTGGCAGCGACGATGCGCTCGACCTTGACCACGCCGGTCTCGACATCGACCGCCACCTCGGCGAATTGGACACCGCCCAGCCCATGCCGGCTGATGGAGAGCTCTCCCGGCACCGCAAATCCCTCATAGTCGTCGTGCCGCTTGGCGAGTTTCGAGATTTCGCCGAATTTGGCTTCCTTGGCTGCATCCTTGAGCGGCCTTGCTCCCTCCTTGCCGCGGACGCCCACCTTGCCGTCGGCGAAAAAGATGTCATCGGGATCGGCGTCGTCGAAAAGCGGCGCGAGGCGCGCGGCCAGGTCGCGTGCCGCCGCATAGGCCGCATTGCGGGCAGGCGCGGTCACCGACGCAGTCACCCGGCTTCCGCCGGACGGCGGTCCCCACGGGAACCGCGTGTCGCCGATAAAGACGCCGATGTCCTCGGCATTAAGGCCGAACTCCTCCGCAACCACCTGGGCAAGCACAGTCCGCGTGCCGGTGCCAACATCCTGCGTGCTGTTGTAGACGGAGACCGACCCGTCATCGGCGACCCGCACCTCCACCGTCGTCGGAGGGCTGACGACATACACCCACTGCGCCTGCGCCATGCCGATCCCCCGCTTGATCGGCCCGGCGTCGGCGTTCGGCGGACGCCGGCGGCTCCAGCCGAACCGCTCGGCCGCGACCTTGCGTTCATGTGCCCGTGCAAGCATGTCGTCGGTGGGCTTTGTGTCGATGCGATCGCGCAGGATCAGCGGGTCGAGTTGCAGCCGATCCGCGAGTTCGTCCATCGCCTGCTCGAGCGAGAAGATGCCCTGCACCTGTCCGGGTGCGCGGAAAGCCGCGCACGGGCCGGCATTCGTGAACACGTCATACTGCTCGGTGCGCATGTTCGGGCACGGATATAGCGCATTGTAGCAGAAGCCTATGCCGGCGCCCCCAGCGATGCCGCCGGTGCCCCAGCTTATGACGTCGATGGCGGTAAGGGTGCCATCTTGTTTGGCGCCGATCCGTACGCGCTGCAAACTGTTGGGGCGATTGCCCGCCGAAACATGCTCTTCACGGCGGTCCAGCATCATGCGCACGGGCGCGCCGGCCTTTTGCGACAAATGAATGGCGAGGAGGCCGAAATTGTTGATC
The DNA here is from genome assembly GCF_055811735.1 of Mesorhizobium sp. WSM4850. Lineage (NCBI taxonomy): Bacteria > Pseudomonadati > Pseudomonadota > Alphaproteobacteria > Hyphomicrobiales > Phyllobacteriaceae > Mesorhizobium > Mesorhizobium sp. WSM4850. Next base: position 8,114 of record NZ_JBVVPV010000084.1, read on the forward strand.
CCATATTTGGCGCCGAACCCGCCGCCGGTGAAGTCGCTGATTACCCGGATCTTGCTCTTGGGCAGATCGAAATATTCGGCGGCCTCATCGCGCACGCTGTGCGTGTGCTGCGTGGAGGCATAAATGGTCAGCCCGTCATCCTGCCAATCCGCGACGATGCCATGTGTTTCCATCGGCACATGAGTCTGAACCTGCGTGCGATATTCGGCCTCGACGATCACGTCCGCCTCCGCCAGGCCCTGGTCGATATCGCCCGTGGGCGTCATACCCGGCATGCCGAAGTTGGGACCGCGCACATTGCCCTTCTGCGGCAAGCCTTCCGGTGCGCCGCCGCCGCCGGCCGTTGATGGCTGCTCGACCGGTCCTGGAAAGACGATCGGTGCCTCATCGTCCATTGCCGCATCGAGGTCAGTGACATGCGGCAAGCGCTCGTATTCGACCTTGACGAGCTTCGCCGCCTGATCGGCGATCCGCTGCGTCTCGGCGGCGACCGCGGCAACGGTCTGGCCGGCGAAGCGGACCGTCGGGTATTTGTTGCGGGCCTCGGCGTCCGGATCGCGAAGCCTGGCGGATTGCAGCAGTGTCTCGAGCACATGAACAGCACGGACGCCGGGGTGACGCTCAGCCGCTGAGGTGTCGATCGAGATCACCCTGGCATGCGGCCATGGGCAGACGATCTGCCGTGCGTGGAGCATTCCCGGCAGTTGCACGTCGAATGTGTATTTCGCCGCGCCCGTCACCTTCTGCACGGCATCGAGCCGCGGGATCGACTTGCCGATGGAGCGCAGTTCGGCGTTCACTGGCAACTGCGGCGGCTCATCGTCCGGCACCTGCCGAGTCACCTGCCTCATCTCCTGCCCGACGATACCGTAGAGCAAGGACTGGGACCGTAACGAAGGCCGGTCGGCCCGTGCCTGATTTTCGGTAGCCATCAGGTGCCCCTCCTCCGATTCTCGCCGGCGACGGCGAGCACTGCCGCAAAGATGTTCGGATAGGTGCCGCAGCGGCACAGGTGACCGCTTATCGCGGCCTTCACTTCGTCGATGCCGGCGTCGGGTTTACGATCTATGAGTGCTGCGCAACTCATTACCATTCCAGGCGTGCAGAATCCGCATTGAAGGGCGTCATGCTCGACGAACGCCTGCTGCACCGGATGAAGCTTGCCGCCCTCGGCCAGCCCCTCGATCGTGGTGATGTTCCTGCCCCGGGCGTCGAGCGCCAGCGTCATGCAACTGCTGGCAGGCTGACCGTCGAGCCAGACCGTGCAGGCAGAACAGGCTCCGCGATCGCAGCCGATTTTGGTGCCGGTCAGGCCGAGGTGATTGCGGAGGACGTCGACCAGCGTGGTGGCGGGTTCCGCCTGCACCGGGACCCGTCGTCCATTTATCGTGAGATCGATCGGGATCAGACCAGGGCCAAGCACTTCGTTGGCATCGTCCTGCATAGAACTATCAACGGCTGCCTGCGCCGCCCCTGCTTCCAGCAACGCCGCCCCCACGGCCGAGGTGCCACCGTGCTTCAGGAACGTTCGACGAGAGATGCCCGATCTCGTGGATCCCGGAACTTGACTGCGGCTCAATTCTGCCATGCTGTACCTCCGGATTTGTTACAGCGTTTACCAAAACTAGGGTGATCGAATCAGCACCAAGCTAGGGGACCGATCGGTTCGTGCCAGACGCCATCACAACGAAGTTACCGTCGAGGCGGTCGCGATGCCGGGCATGCCGTCGAGGCTTAACGTATTGGCTAGATCTGGAGATGATCTAAGGTCCGGCGGCCCGTGCTGCTACCGAGCCTGCTGCGGATCGTCAGCAAATGAAACCGGGGCGGCGCGAGCCGCCCTTTTTCGTTGCTGCCGGGGCGCTGCCAAATGCTGCCAAATCGGCTTGGCAGCACCCACCATAACCCATTGATAACAAAGATAACAAAGAAAAATGGTGGTGGTCGCAGTCTCTGGCGAACCAGTCTCTGTCCAATTTCCCTGATAGGCGTCGAAAAACAGCGAATTTCGAGTTTTTTGAGGGCCTGGCCCAATTTCCCTAAGAAATCGCTGCGCAGATTCAATGCTTTAGCGCTAAATTCCCTGTACGCACTAACAGGGAATTATTTAGCAGCTAGCAGGGAATTCCAAAGCGAAGCAGGCCGAGATGGCAAATCGCGGGCTGCCGGCGGCTCGCTAGCTCAGTTGTCGAGCGCTACCGCGACAAGGTTGTCGCAAGCAAACACTCTCCTGCCTTCGAGTAATGCCGATGGATGCGCGACACAGGCAAAGTGCGTCCTCACGACCGGATTTGAGTGCCGGTCGCAATCCAACCAAATATGGACGGCTCATCACGCCCTCTTGGAGGTCCGGCCAGGATCGTGCCCACTGGCGTGGTGTAGCTGACGGCATTGGTCGCCGTGCTCTCCGGCATGGGGCCGGACTGATCAGCGCGCCACTGCCGGCAGGCTGAAAAGCGGATCATCGCTCATCTGGCTGATGGTCTCAAGCGTCATGTAGCGGGCCCGCTACACGGCCCATTCATCGTTCTGTTCGAGCAGCAAGGCGCCGACGAGACGGACGATGGCGTCGTCATTGGCCGGGTTAGAACGATCATAGCTCTGCGAACGGCGAGCGCCCGGATTTGCCGTTCGGGTATTTGAAGCCTATGCTTCGATATCGGCCGCCAGTGCTGCGGATGCAGCCGACAGTGAGAGGGTACGTGCTCTTGCCCGTCCGGGAGAGAGCCGTGTCCCAGTCCCTTCCTCGCAATCATGTGTTGAAAGCCCTCTCCCCAGAGGATTTTGCGCTGTTACTGCCGTCGATGCATCATGTCCAACTGAACCTCAAAGCCCAA
>NZ_JBVVPV010000085.1:0-10603 GCF_055811735.1 Mesorhizobium sp. WSM4850
TTTTTTTAGCGCTGTGGTGCGGGTCATATACAAGATTCCGGCGTCATATTCACCATTGCGGAAACCTTGAACCATCTGGTCGCCGGTCGTAAACCACGTCGTGACATCGGCGCGCAACTCGTCGAGCTTCTTAAAGCCGCGGTCCACGTCCATCGGATAGAGCTTGTCCCTGGGCACGCCATCGGCCAAAAGAGCCGCCGTCATCTGCGTGACAGCGTCCGCCCCCGCGGGCATGGCGCGGGCACCGGGAAAACGCTTGGTGTCCCAGAACTGCTGCCACGTGGTCGGCCCGCCATTGGGGAAGTTCTCCTCGTTGTAGGCAATCAATGTCGCGCCACGGAGGGAAAGGATCCCTGCGGCATTGCAGGCGCCGAGCAGATCCGAGCGATCCTTGAATTGCATGCAGAAGTCTGAAAGGTCGTCTGCCCTCGTCAAGTGATCCGGTGCCTCGGCTGATATATCTTCTTCTGTGAAGATGTCCCACGTAACGTTGCCGGATTTGATCATGGCCTCCACCTTGGCGCGCCCTTCATCGTTGCTGCTGGTCGGAACCACGACAACCTTGATCCCGGTGGCCTTCTCGAAGGGGTCGAGCCAGTATTCGCGAATAGTCTTTTCATAGGAGCCGCCAGAGGTAGATATGACGACTTGGCGATCCTGCGCCGTCGCTGGAACCGCAGACGATGCGAGCGACAATGCCGCGAGTCCATAAAGGCCAATCATGAGTTTGCTTTTCATTTTCGTTCTCCTCGGGGGTTCGATGATCTTTGACGCACTATGAGATTGCGTATCATGACAGCGCACGCGCGCCACTTCAGCTCCCAACGCATTCACTTTACAATTTAAAAAGTTCCCCGCATTTTCAGTCAGTTATGAGGGGGCCGATTTTGTTATTCGGCGCGCTCAGAGCGTCTCCAGTGGTCGCGCATCTGCTGTTGCTCGCGCAACGCTGTCAGCGCATCGGCGGGAATACCCAGCAACTCACCTGGCGAGGACGGGCCAAGCGGAGCCTGTCGCATATTTTGATCTATTTCTGGGCGGAGCGTATCGTTCCCATCAGCAGGATCGGATATCAATAACATGGAGAGGCCGGGACGACCCTTGAAGTGATGTCCTCGAACAGCTTCCCGGTTATGGTCTTCCCCGATGCCGGAGATGAAAAAGCGACAATCGCTCATCGAAAGAGACCAAAAGCAAAGACTGCGCCGTGGTCACATCGGTGACTACGGCAAGACCATATCGAAGAGAGCGCGTCCGCGGCCCGCCCCGCAATTGAGGACGGGCACTACACGTGCCGTCCAGCGCTTGGGTGGCGCACTGATCAAGCGGCGCACACTCAACTCCAGCCACTGCCCCATTGAGAAACGCTTTCGCCAAGATCAGGCGCCACCCAGAACGCCACCGATCGCTTCGTCGAAGCTTTTGTTTTGGGCAAGTGCGCCATCGCAGGTTATGCGCACGCATCCCTGATGGCGTGGATTGCCGCCAGCGTTTCGGCCGAACGATCCGAGTTCGACGCTTCCGGCCAAGCCGACAGTTTCACCGCCGCAAAATCGGCTTCCGGGTCGATATAGATCTTCTGGCCGAAAGCGCCACCGCACATAAGCGCACGGCGCCCCGGGTCCTCAATCCAAAACTGGTTGCGATAACCACCTGCTGGCAGCACGCTCGGCACTGAAGAAGTTGTATCCGAGTAATATTGCGGCTCGCCCAAAGATGGATGGTGATTACCGCTTCGCGTCTCCTCGATCCATTCCGATGGAACGATCTGCTTCCCGTTTAGCGCTCCGCCGCGCAGGAGCAGCAGCGCGAACCGGGCATAGTCACGAAGCGTCGCATTGAAGCAACCACTCCCCACGGCAAAGCCGCCATGGTCCACGGTGATATAGGCGTCTTCCTCCGCGCCCATCGGCGCCCACAGTTCGGTGCTAATGAGCTCCGCGAGCAGCTTCCCGCTTGCACGCTGCATGATGAAGCCCAGCACGTTGGTCTCGGTCGACCGGTAGTCGAACAGTGCGCCATGCGGATGCTGCTGCTCGGTCAGCCGCAGGATGAGCTGCCACATGGTTCGAGGGTCGTCGGCAGTTTCCAGAGGTTTCAATCCCGCAGCTCTCTGCATCATGTACGCGTGAGTGCCAGGCTTCGTGTAGGGTCCAGTAACCGCTACACCGGTGGACATGTCGAGCACGTGCTGCACCGTGGCGCCGCGATAGGCGGTCGCTTCGAGTTCCGGCAGATACCGCGTCACCGGGCTGTCTGTGTCGATGAGACCCTTGTGGACAAGTATGCCGCACACCGTCGCCGTAATCGACTTCGATACCGACATGGCGAGGTGCTGACAGTGCGGCTTGAGGCCGTTCATATATCTTTCGGCTATGACCTCGCCGTGGTGCAGAACAAGAAATCCGTCGGTAAAGCTGCTGTCCAGAAACTCGCGGATGGTGGAATGCCGTCCGGCAACCTCGAACTCGATGCCATCGATGTCCGTGATCCGCTCCGGAAGCTGCAGGACAGGTCCCCGGCCGCGCCAGATTGATGCGCTCGGCACAAACTCGCGATGCCGCTGAAACGTCCAGCGGTTGTACGGGGCGAAATCCCACACAGTCCGCGGAATTATCGGCCCGCCGGGTCTCATCGGATCGGGCTGCCAATCGGGGCTGGTGTCGTTCATAATTTTCTCCTCTATTGGTAGCAGGTATGAAAAACCTCTGTGGTTCATCCGACAATCTAGTCGAGGTGGGAGACAGGACGCTATCAACATGCGTTATTCCCTAGGGCGGAGATTTATGATCTGAGGGTCCTGCTCAGATCATCGACGCGCCCGAGATCCGATCGACGATTAATGCGCGGTCGCTAGGGCATCCCTCCAGTCCACCCTTCAGCTATATAACCTCAGCTACGGGCCGGCGGCCTCGGCGCGCAGGCCCGTGAAGACGATCAGGAGTTTGTTCTGTTCTGGGCAAGACGTATCGTACCCATCAGCAGGATTGAAATGGCGACGATGATCGTGGAGACGGCCGCGATGACTGGGGTAAGATTTAAGTCTATGTCCTCGAACAGCTTTCTGGTGATCGTCTTCCCTTCGATCCCAGAGATGAAGAAGGCGACAGTGGCTTCATCGAACGATGAGATAAAGGCGAAGACTGCGCCAGTGATCACGCCGGGGGTGATTTGCGGCAGGACGATTTCGAAGAAGGTGCGGCCGCGTCCGGCCCCGCAGCTGAGGGCCGCCATTTCGAGAATGGGGTCGAAGCGCTGAAGCGACGCCGAGACGGCAACGACCACATAGGGAACGGTCAGCATGGTGTGCGCCAAGAGAAAGCCGAAGAAATTCCCCGTCAGGCGAAGCGGCGCGAAGAACAGATAAAGCGCGATCGCGATGATGATGTGAGGAACGATCAGGGGGCTGAGCGCCAAACCGAGAACAAGTGATTTCCCCGGCAGATCGCCACGCACCAGGGCGACAGCGCCAAGCGTCCCGATGATCGTGGCAGAAATCGTGGTGAAGAAGGCGATGCGCAGGCTAAAAAGCGTCGCAGCGATCCAGTCAGGGTCACTGAAATACTCGACGTACCAGTGCAGAGTCAGCCCCGAGGGCGGAAACTCAATATAGGGAGCACTCCCGAGCGAGATCGGTATGATGATCATCGTGGGCAGAATCAGGAAAAACAGGATGAGCGCAACAAGGAAGCCGGCGGCGATCTTGCCGAGCGCGAGAGGACGATACGGGCGTGCTTGGCTCAAAGCGATGGTCTCAGACATTGCCGAATCCTCCGAAGCTGGTCAGGACCCTGCGGAACATGAAAGTGAGGACTAATGTAACCATAAGAAGAAGCATCGCCAGCGCGCCAGCGAAAGGCCAGTCGAGCAGGACCGTCGTCTGCTGTCCGATCAACGTCGCCATCATTAGCGTTTGGGGCCCGCCCACGAGGGCTGGCGTGACGTAGAAACCGAGCGCCAGGATGAAGGTCATCAATGTGCCGGCAAAAACACCAGGCAGACTGAGCGGCAAGGTGACTTTTAGAAATGTTGTGAACACTCCGGCGCCAAGATTTGCTGCGGCCTGGGGCAGTTCCTTTGGAATGGTGCGTAGTGAGCTGTAGATGGGTAGGATCATAATAGGTATCAGCACATGTGTCATGGCGAGCAAGACAGCGCCTTCGGTATAGATGAGCTTGAGCGGGTGATCGAGGACGCCGGTTCCAATGAGGATGTCGTTGAGGACGCCCCTACGCTGCAACAGGATGATCCAGGCATAGGAGCGCACAAGAACCGAGGTCCATAGTGGGACCAGGACGCAGGCTGCAATCCAGAGGGTCAGCTTGCCGCCTGCGCGCGCCATGGCACAGGCAACCGGATATCCAAGAACGAAGGCGCCGGCCGTCGTCGCAAATGCGATCCAGAGCGTACGTAGCAGAACCTTCAGATAAAGCGGCTCGGTGAAAACGCGGACATAGTTGTCGAGGGTGAAGCCGGGGTGGAACAAGCTGCCGACCAGCATACGGCCGACCGGGTATAGAAAGCTAAAGAACAAGAGCAGAAGGAGGGGCAGCAGCAGCACAGCCGTCAAGAGCGGCGGATATCTGCCGCCGGTTCCGGTGACTACGAAGAGCCGCCCAAAACGTGGCGCGGGGGCGGGAGTGACGGGAGACGCGTCCAGACTGCTCATTGGCCGTCGCCTCCGCCGGAAAAAAGGTGAATGGCATTGGTTTGGAGCACGATGTCGACTGCATCGCCGCGTGCGAATGTCGCCACGGCCCGGCTTAAGGGGGCCTGGACATGGAGCGGTGGGCCGCTGCAACCATCGATGTTGACCAGAAGAATCTGGTGCGTGCCGAGATAGATCGAGGTGTCCACCGTGCCGGGAACAGCATCTGGGCCGCCGGAGCCGCGTGTGGCAAGGGAGATGTTCTCCGGCCGGATCGCGGCCCGCAGCGACAGTCCGGGAGAAAGCTCCAGGGCGTGTCCATTGAGCGAGCGCGTTACGCTGAGAGTCGAGGCGTCGGTGACCCTGATCTGGTGGCCGGCCTTCTCGGATCCCAGATATTCGACCGGCAGGAAGTTCATCTTGCCGATGAAATCTGCGACGAATGGAGAGGCCGGCTCGCTATAAAGACTGGCGGGGCTACCGATCTGGGCGACTTGGCCGTCGTCCATGACCGCGATGCGGTCCGACATGGTCAACGCTTCCTCCTGGTCGTGGGTCACATAGATGACAGTGACGCCAAGACGCTGCTGAAGCGTTTTGATCTCGATCTGCAACTGTTCGCGGAGCTTCTTATCGAGTGCGCCAAGGGGTTCGTCCATCAGAAGCACGGGGGGCTCGAAGACCAGCGCCCGCGACAGGGCAACCCGCTGCTGCTGCCCCCCCGACAACTGGGAGGGCATCCGACTGCCATAGGCGTCGAGTTGGACCATGGCGAGCGCCTCGCTCACCCGCCGCTGGATCTGCGCGCGATCCATTTTTCGCATACGCAGAGGGAACGCCACGTTGTCGTTCACCGACATGTGGGGGAATAGGGCATATTTTTGGAAGACCATGCCCACATTGCGCTTGTTGGGAGCAACATGCGTGACATCGGTCGCACCGATCTCGATGAGACCCGCAGACGGAAGCTCGAAGCCCGCGATCATCATCAAGAGGGTCGTTTTGCCGGAACCCGAGGGCCCGAGGAGCGAGAGGAACTCTCCCGGCTTCACATCAACAGACACATCCTCTACTGCCGTGACCGATCCGTAGCGCTTCGCAAGCCGGCGGACCGTGACACTTTCACCCTTCATTACGTTCTCCGCTTCATGTTCGAGTTCAGTGCGAATAGAGCCGGTGGCCTGCAAGTTCACCCGGCCCAATCGAACAGTCTCCGCCACTTCTATTCAGCCATTCTAGACAAGCGTAACCCCGGCATAAACCCGTGCAGATTATGATCCGACCCTATTCGTTATGAGCGCATGAGGTCCTCAGTTGCCGCTCCCCACCTTGAAGCTGTCACCTGTCTACGCTTTCCGATTGGCCGATTGGCCGCGTGGTCGCGGGAGAGGCGGACAGCGGCCCGATTTCGGCATGCATCGGCAGCGCCAGCGAACAAAAATAGACGGCAAGGTTGTAGGTTCGGCGCGCACCTCAAGCCACTTCGCGAAGGGAGCCAAGATGTTCAGCGCTTCAAGCGGCTCAACAGTCGTGCTGGCGAAGATATCTGCTGCCGGCAATACCGCATCAATGTTGCCAAGGTTCTGACCAGCGGTGACATAGGCCTGTTCCATATCACCATCCAATCGCAAGAATGAAGCCGTCAATTTTCGCGCATTCCCATCGACCGGCTGAACGTGTCGCCGTGATCACGCGCCATGTAGACGTGCCCCGGATGCTTCCGAGATCCCGCCATCCGTCCGCAAGCGGCTTGCTCGTGCCGCTTCTCGAGCGGCCAACGGCGAGCCGGAGTATTTCGAGATCGTTGCCTACCCATGTCGACTCGTCGTTCGGCGGCACGATAATGATCTGAAGAGAGTGGCCTCGATCATAAATCTTCGGCTCTCGGAATAACTCGCGTCGCTCGCACACCGGCAGCCATCCCGACATGATGTGCCTTATGAGCTTAGTTTGCGAGGCAACTCGCGCCCGCAACGGCAATTGAGCCAGCGCGATCGCATAGGGCGATTCGCTCCACAATGAAGTGTTGATCAACTCTGGGCGAGCTACATGAATAAGGTCTATAGCAACGCGGGTTCTGCGTTGGAAGGTCTGTTGTTCGACGGCATGCTTATTGCTGCGGGCGGTGGCCTTTTCGGCATACCCGAGCTGTTGATCGGCGCGATCAGGGATGCGAGTACCAAGGCGCTGACAATCGCGTCGAACAATTGCGGCGTCGACGACTTTGGCCTCGGGCTATTGCTGGAGACGAAGCAGATCAAGAAGGTGATCTCGTCCTATGTTGGCGAGAACGCCGAGTTCATGCGCCAGTACCTTAGCGGCGAACTGGAATTGGAGTTCAATCCTCAGGGAACGCGGGCCGAGCGCATCCGCGCTGGCGGGGCCGGCATCGCCGGCTTCTACACGAAGACGGGCGTGGGTACAGTGGTTGCCGAGGCAAGGAACACAAGTCCTTCAACGGTGAGACCTTGTGCTCGAGACGGGGATTGTCACCGACCTGTCCATTTGTGAAGGCGTGGAAGGCGGATATCTCCGGCAATTCGTCTTTCGGAAGACGGCGAGCAACTTCCGCCGGCCGCTATCCTGATGCGTTTAGGAACAGTATCAGACCTTCATGCGGGCGAAGCATGCGCCGCGATGACCCCTGCAAGCGCGGCGGTTCAGCTGGAAGCCTCTGCCACGAGCTTTCTGAACAGTGTTGACCAGAATTTCCGCCATGCGATGAAGTTTCTGGATCTGCCCGAGGGGCTTGCCGAGCGGATTATTCAGTGCAACTCGACCTATTCGGTGCAGTTCGGTGTAAGACTGCGCGGCCGCATGTGCAGCTTTGTCGGCTGGCGCTCGGTGCACAGTGAACATTGCGAGCTCGTCAAGGGCGGTATCCGTTTCGCACCCAATGCCGAGCCGAAGAGGTGGAAGCGCTTGCGGCCCTGATGACGCTCAAATGCTCGCTAGTCGATGTCCCGTTCGGCGGTCGAAAAGCGCCGTTAAAATCGATCCGCGCGAATGGACGCCGCAGGAGCTTGAGCGCATCACCCGTCGCTTCACCCAAGAACTCACCAAGCGCGGCCTGATCCAGGCCGATGAGATCATCAAACATGAAGCACGAAGTGGCGCGGATGGCGCAGGCGATCGACTGCCTGTGCTGGAGCAGCGCTTCGGCGCGGTGTATTCGGGCGGCCCTGGCATGCCGCTGCTACCGACCCGGCTGTTGGCGGGGCTGGCGATCCTCGAGCATACCTTCAACCTGCCAGAAGGTGGCTGTTCGAGCGCTGGGTGGAGACCCCTCCTTCCAGTCTCGCCGGCGCGGAGTTCTTCTGCCACGCGCCGCCATTCGATCGCTCGCCGATGACGCGCTGGCGCAACCGCATGGGCGAGGAGCGGATCGTCGCGCTCATGCAGGAAAGCCTCAGGCATATCCCTTTTGGAAGGTGGCTCGCGCAGCGAGCCGGGTGGGGAGATCGCGTAAGCTTAGGCACCGCTCACCCGTTCGAGAAGACACCGCGTGCCCCTATCCCGCCTCTAGCACGGCACTGAGGAACTGCCGCGTCCGCTCGTTCTGCGGATTGCCGAAGAGCTGGTCTGGTTGGCCCTGTTCGGCAATCTTGCCGCCGTAAAAGAAGCAGACGCGGTCGGAAAACTCCTTGGCGAAGCCCATCTGGTGCGTGACCATCAGCATGGTGAGGTCATGCTCTGTGCCGAGCTTGCGGATGACGTTGAGCACTTCCCCGACAAGCTCCGGATCGAGCGCCGATGTCACCTCGTCGAACAGCATCACCTTGGGCCGCATGGCCAGCGCCCGGGCGATCGCCACACGCTGCTTCTGGCCGCCGGAGAGCTGGATCGGGAAATGGTTCTTCTTGTCGCCGAGCCCGACCATATCCAGCAGCTCCGCCGCTCGGGCCTCAGCCTCCTGCTTGGAGAGCCCGAGCACCGAGATCGGCGCCTCCATGCAGTTCTGCAGCGCGGTCATGTGCGGGAACAGGTTGAAGTGCTGGAACACCATGCCAATCTTGCCTCGTACGCGCCGCAGATGACGCTCGCTAGCCGGCACCATCTGGCCGTTCTTCTGCATGTGCGTGAGCGGCTCCCCGTCGACCCAGATCATCCCCTCGTTGATGCGCTCCAGCGTCATCAGCATGCGCAGCACAGTGGTCTTGCCCGAGCCAGAGGGACCGATGATGCACACCTTCTCGTTGCGGGCAATGTCGAGATTGAGTTCGTCCAGTACGCTAAGCGTCCCGTAGCGCTTTGCGACGTTCTCGAAACGGACCATGGGTTCGCTCATGACTTTCTCGTTGCGCACCATGCCTAGTTTGAGTTCCTCCAGCACGCTATAGCGCGTCGTGACGTTCTCCAAGCGGACTATGGTTTCGCTCATGGCGGACCTCCTACTGCAGATGGGAGCGGCGGTTGAGCCAGAAGCTCACCGCCTGCACGATCGCGGAAGCGACCAGGCTGAACACGAGGTAGAAGAAGCCGACCATGGTGATCGCCTCGATGTAGCGGTAGTTGTTGGCGCCGAAATTCTTCGCCTGCTGCAGCATCTCCAGGATCGCGATGGCTGCCAGGATCGGCGTGTCCTTGAACATGCCGATGAAGTAGTTGCCCAGGCCGGGCACGATGGGCGGGATCGCCTGCGGGAGGATGATGGCGCGCCAGGTCCGCGCCGGCGACAGGTTGAGCGCTGTGCAGGCCTCCCATTGCCCCCCTTCCACATTCTCGATACCGCCGCGGTAGCACTCCGAGCAATAAGCGGCGTAATGGATGCCGAGCACGCCGATGCCAACTATCCAGGCAGGGATGACGATGCCGAACTGCGGTCCGACAAAATAGACGAAGAACACCTGCAGCAGCAGCGGCGTGGAGCGGATGAACTCCACGATCTCCGCCATCGCTGTGGAGATGTAGCGGTTCGGTGACTGGCGGATCAGCGCGAAGACCAGGCCCAGCACCAGCGCGATCGCGAAGCCGAGCAGCGTGGCCTCAACCGTGACAATCGCCCCCCGATAGAGATACGGGAACGCCTCCCAGACGTAGGACCAGTCCCAGATGTTCATGCCTGCGCCTCCCGCACGAAGCCACGCGAGAAGCGGCGTTCCAGCCAGCGCACCAAGGGCGTGATGAGGGCGCGCGCGATGACGTAATAGCCGAACAGCGCCACCGCGAAGAACAGCAGGTAGTTGCCGGTGGCGTCGGCTGCCTGCTTGGAGGCGGTGGTCAGCTCGGTAATGGTGATGAAGAAGATGAGCGAGGTACTCTTAAGCAGATCGATCAGCAGGTTGCCCCAGGCGGGCAGCATGGCGCGGATCGCCTGCGGCAGGAGGATACGCCGCATCATTGTGAGCCGCGGCAAGTTGAGCGCGATGCCGGCTTCATACTGGCCCCGGTCGACGCCCTGGATGGCGGCACGGACCAGCTCGGCACCGTAACCGGACACATTCATGCCGATACCGAAGATTGCGACGGTCCAGGGTGACAACGCGATCCCGAAGATAGGCAGCACAAAGAACCACCAGTAGACCTGCACCAGCATCGACGTTCCGCGAAAGAATTCGATATAGGCCACGCCGAACCAGCGCAGCGGCCAAAGGGGCGAGATCCGGATCAGGCCAACGATCAGCCCCAGGACGATCGCCACCAGAGATGACGCGACGGTCACGACGAGGGTGATCATGACGCCTTTTGCCAGCGCTGCCACGCTGAAGCCGAGCGCGGCTTCGCTCATGTTCCTGCCTCCCTCCGGGCGCTCCCCGCCGCAAAGCCGGGGAGGCTCGTCAGGCGCATGGTGGCAATTCCCGGCCCGGCTTCAAGGCTTGCAGAGCTCGCTTGTCTTGGTGCCGTCCGGCAGGGTGGCTTTGGTGTAGCCGTATTTGCCGACCGACGCCATCATCTCGTCGGAACCGATATAGTCTTTCAGCGCGGCGTTGAAGGCATCGACCTCCGCCTGCTGGT
>NZ_JBVVPV010000086.1:0-10438 GCF_055811735.1 Mesorhizobium sp. WSM4850
ATCGTGGCACCTCCGCCAACAATGAATCAGCCGCTCACCATCAATTCAACCTGATTAATAGGTCCTGACCCTAGCTGAGGCGGTTTCATCATCTGCCGGCGTTGGTACCTTCAAACGCTCCGTCAGGGCGGTTTCGATCAGTCGCGTGGTCTCATGCTCGTTGAGCAGGCCGATCTGCAGATCCAGCTCGGCGCGGTGCTCGCTCAACGCTCCGAGCTGATGCTTGGCACGTTCGCGACCAAGCTCGGGCGCGGTTTCCGTGCAGAATTCCGGCCCCCGTGCTTCGGTGATCGGGTCGCCTATTTTTGCCGCGGGTCTTCCAGGCCGATGCCGATCTGACGGAAACGGCCCGACCGACGTTCGACGACGGCTTCGGCGAGCGAGCGGGCGGCGTTGCGGACCTCTTCCTGGATTGTCTCGTCGGCATCGAGTTCCTCATGGCTTGTGGCGTACGGCTTCCAGTAACCGATGTAGCGGTCGAGCTCGGCGCTGGGGCCGGCCGGCGACAACTTCATGAAGCGCAGCCAGTCAGCGAGGGAATGCCGCACATTCTCCGCACCTTCGACATCGCCGTGCACAATCACAGAAAACAGCCTGCCTGCCAGATGACGCGGATAGTCCCAGCCGGCCAGTTCTACCTCCTTTGCCTTTGCCGCATCCTTGCCCTGTGTCAGCGAGGGGTCTGGATTGCCACCGTCAGCGCAGACAAGCCTGTCCATCATCAGTTTGACAGGCGAGGAAACCTGATACCAATTCACCGGCGAGATGATCATGATGCCATGGGCGGCGACCCACATCGGGTAGATTTCGTTCATCCAGTCCTGAACTTGCCCAAGCGAATGGTTGGGATAGCAGGAACAGGGCCAATGGCAGAGCGGAGCGGCCGTCGAAAAGCACGCCTTGCACGGATGGATGTTCCTCCCGTATTCGGAAGCAAGCCGCGACAGATCGAGAATTTCGACTGCAAGTTTCGTTTCCTTGTCGATGGTCTCACGGGCGATTTCGGCGAGCCGGAAACTCTTCGACATCTCGCCGGGACAGGTGTGCTCGCTGCGCGACGACCCGTTGATGATCAACAGACGCGGCGGCGCCGTTAGGTCCTCGTACCGACGCTGCGCCTTTAGCACCGCCTCGTGCGCCGCAATCCAATCGACGGACAGATCGTAGTCGGGGTCGCTGAACCCAAGACCGGCTTTCCTCGTGATCGGGCTCTTGCGGGAATCCGCGTAAGCCTGCCAGGCGATCGAAGCGATTTGCTCAATCGACTGGGCGAACGGTTCGAACGCTGGATCGACGAATTGCTGCTTGTACCTCGCCTTGAAGGCTTTCTCACTCAGTCTGGGACTAGCCATGCCCTTGCGAGGCGCCGGGGTTTTCCCGACAAATTTGGCAACGAGACCAGCCATTTCCGAATTCCTTTCCCGAATTCTTGTCCAGGAACGCGCAAGATCTTGCAGTGATTTATTCACCCGTTCCGTCAGCGCCTCCGTGGAAGAAGGATCGAATTTCCTCCCTGTCGATGCTGTCATCGGCGTCCTCGTCGACGGCGCTGAATATCCGCTCGACAAAATCCTGAACCTCGGTTTGAGACAGCGCCCCATCGCCGTTGGCGTCGACTATGGCGAACATCATTCGCATCCGTGCGCCATGCATCATCCCGCCTCCCATATGGCGCCGGTCATGCCTTCGGAAATCGCGATGCCAACGGTCGTCACCTCGCTGCTCTGCTCGCGGGCGGCGATGCTGCATTCTCTCCTCCAGCATCTCAGTCATCATCTCGCGCATCGTTTGGCGCATGGAGTCTTCGGTTGGCCCGCCTGGCGACGGCTGTGAACCTTGTGCAGGTGCGGCGGGCGCAGGCGAGCTCGTCTGGGGTAGCGCCGGCGAAGCCAGCATAGCCAACGCCGCGGCAATTGCTGTGGTCTTGCTTGCTGATGTCATCGTGTTCTCCTTGGAGAATGGGTGGACCGAACGTGTCGGCATCTAAGCCAAACCCGCTGCTCCCCGCATGGTTCCTAGCGCGTTGCAACGCTGGTGATTGGTGAAAACGGCGATAACGGCCAATCTCCCCCCTTGAGGGGGAGATCAGCAGCTTAGCCGCAGCATTCTTCGGCTGTTTCGACTTTTTGTATCCGGTGCGCCACAAGCCGGCCATATGGGTTTGAGCATTGGATTTTCCCGAACCCGGTTCCCATTTTCGGGTCCGATGCTCTAACGGAGAAGAAGCCTTGGATGCCCTGAAATCGCTCATCGAATCGCGCCGCTTCGACCTCGCGATCATGGTCCTGATCCTGATCAACGCCGTCACGCTCGGCCTCGAAACCTCGCCCGACGCGATTGCTGCCTTTGGCCCGCTTCTGACGGCTATCGACCGCGCCATCCTCAGCGTCTTCGTGCTCGAACTCGCGATCCGGCTGGTCGTCTACAGGACGCGTTTCTTCCGCGATCCATGGCGCATCTTCGACCTCTTCGTCGTCGGTTTTGCGCTCATCCCCACGACCGGCTCTCTCTCGGTGCTGCGGGCGCTGCGCATCCTGCGGGTGCTGCGCCTGATCAGCATCGTTCCGTCGCTGCGCCGTGTCGTCACCGGCTTCATCACCGCCTTGCCCGGCATGGGCTCGATCATGCTGCTGCTCGGGCTGGTGTTCTACGTCTTTGCGGTGATGGCGACGAAGCTCTACGGCTCGTCCTTTCCCGAACTGTTCGGCGGCATACCAGAATCGCTGTTCACGCTTTTCCAGGTCATGACCCTCGAGGGCTGGTCGGACGGTGTGGTGCGCCCGGTCATGGAGGTCTATCCGGCGGCCTGGCTGTTCTTCATCCCATTCATCATCGCGACCTCATTCACCGTGCTCAATCTATTCATCGGCGTGATCGTTTCGGCGATGGAGGCCGAGCATGAAGCCGTGGAATCGGCCGACAGGGCGACGCTGCACAGCGACCAGGCCATGATCCTGGCGGAGTTGCAGGCGCTGCGGGCGGAGGTCCGCGAATTGACCGGCGTTCGCGGCTAGAGCGCCGCCGCGAGAAACATTCCGGTCCGTCGGCGGCTTGTGACGGTGTGGTGCGGTGAAAGAGCCCGCCGCTCCATTTGCGAAGCGGCGGGTGTCCCCCAATCACCCCCCGATTGTCAGGTCAAAATTGCCCCCCGGCATTGCTGACCGTGCAATTGCGGCGCCAGACCCAGTGATCCATTACGGGACACCTATGCCAAAGACGCAAGATGGGTTTGGCGATTGATATTAACTGTGGCTAATATGTCACCGTGGTCGGAACGGACTGATGTCACAACGGTGCAGAACCTTTGATGGCGGAGCTAGGCGCCCCCCTCTGTCCTGCCGGACATCTCCCCCTCAAGGGGGGAGATTGGCAGCTTTGGCGCACCGCTCGCTTCTGCAACGGTGGCGGTTCGCGAAGGCGGCGGTGACGGCCGATCTCCCCCCTCGTGGGGGAGATGCCCCGCAGGGCAGAGGGGGTCGGTTCGACCGGGCACGGCCCCTCGCGGGCGAGAACGCCGGAGCTCCACGCGAGGCTACCCCCTCTGTCGCCTTCGGCGACATCTCCGCCCTCAAGGGGGGAGATCGGCAGCTTCGGCCTTGGCGAGCAGCGCCTCGACCTCTTGCAGCGTCGGCATCGACGGCGCCGTGCCCGGCCGGGTGACCGAGATGCCGGCGACGGCGCAGGCGAAGCGGACTGCTTGCAGCGGGTCCACGCCTCTCGCAAGTGCTGCGGCCAGGCCGCCATTGAAGGCGTCGCCGGCGCCGGTGGTCTCGACCACGGGACCGGCTTTGATCGCGCCGACATGGTCGGAGCGGCTGGCCGTGTGCAGCAGCGCGCCCTGTTCGCCGAGCGTAACGATGACGGCGCCGGCGCCCTTTCCAAGCAAACGATCGGCGGCGCGGCGGGCGTCGTCGATGGAGGACACCTTGATGCCGGTCAGTTCCTCGGCCTCGGTCTCGTTGGGCGTGACATAGTCGCAGAGCGTGTAGATGCGCTCGGGCAGGCTTGCCGCGGGCGCCGGGTTGAGGATGGTCGTCACCCCTGCCCCGCGCGCGATCTCCAGCGCCCGCATCGCCGCCTCGATCGGCTGCTCGAGCTGGGTGACGAAGACGCCGGCCGAGCGGATCAGGCCGGCGTTAGCCTCGATGTCGTCGGGCGAAATCAGCATGGCCGCACCCGGGCTGACGATGATGGCGTTGTTGCCGCTCGTCTCCTCGACGAAGATATAGGCCGCACCCGTATAACTCTCCGGCGTGTCGATGACGGCGCTCTTCACCCCGGCCTGTGTCCAGGTT
This sequence comes from Mesorhizobium sp. WSM4850, assembly GCF_055811735.1. NCBI lineage: Bacteria > Pseudomonadati > Pseudomonadota > Alphaproteobacteria > Hyphomicrobiales > Phyllobacteriaceae > Mesorhizobium > Mesorhizobium sp. WSM4850. The sequence continues at coordinate 4,296 of NZ_JBVVPV010000086.1, forward strand.
TGCCTGGCCATGTCGGCAAAGGGATCGACGCCAAGGCGCGTCAAAAAAGTGATGTCGGCGCCGAGACGGCCGGCCGCGACCGCCTGGTTGGAGCCCTTGCCGCCCGGGCCGAGGGTGAAGGATGTTCCAAGGATCGTCTCGCCCATGCGCGGCTGGCGGGCGGCGCGGTAGGCGGTGTCGGCGACGAAGACGCCCAATATGACGACAGGCTTGATGACCACAGGCTTGCCTGGCATCTCGCTACTCCGCGTCGGGAGGAACGACGCCCTTGCGGAAGGCAAAACAGCCATAGAAGCGGCGCTCGCCGGTCTGGATGACGCAATAGGCGTTTTTGGCACGTTCGTAGAAGGCGTAGCGCTCGACCGAAATCATCGGCCAGGCCTTGCCCTCAGCCGCATCGATCTCGCTTTGCACTTCTTGCTGCACGGCGGGAATCTCGTCCGGCTTGCCGACGATCTCCATGCGGGCGGCGGCATCGTCGACGAAATTGTCCAGCGGATAGAGCGACAGCACCGCCTTGACCACGTCAGCGGCCGGCGCATCGATGCGCAGCAGCCGGCCGAGCACGGTCTGGCGCGCCACCGAATCGGAGGGGAAGTTGGTGTCGGCGATGATCAGATCGTCGCCATGGCCCATCGCCCGCAGCGCCTGCAGCACGTCGGCATTGAGCAGCGGATTGATCCCTTTGAGCATAGTTCCCTCCCGAACGGGCTTTTTGATGCGAAGCCTGGCGCATGATCCCGAAGCATTGTCGGTTTTCGGACAAGATCATGCGCAATTCAAAGTGTTTAAAGACGGTTGCCGGTCTCTGCATCGAAGAGATGGACCTGGTCGAGCCGCGGTTTCAGATGCAGCGTGTCGCCCGGCTTGAAGTCGTGGCGCTCGCGGAACAGCGCCACCATCTCGCCCTCGCCGAATCGCAGGAAAACCAGCGTTTCGGAACCAGTCGGCTCGACCACGGAAATCTTTGCCGGCACGCCGTCGGGGTGGATTTCGAGATGCTCGGGCCGGACCCCGTAGACGACATTGCGACCGTCCTCCACCTTGCTGTTTTGAGCCATCGGGAACGGCGTCCCAGCGATCTCGACGATGGGTTTGTCGCCCTTGCGCACCACGCCCTTGAGCAGGTTCATCGACGGCGAGCCGATGAAGCCGGCGACGAACAGATTGGCCGGCCGGTCGAACAGTTCCAGCGGCGCGCCGACCTGCTCGATGCGGCCGTCGCGCATCACGACGATCTTGTCGGCCATGGTCATCGCCTCGATCTGGTCGTGCGTGACATAGATGGTGGTGGTCTTCAGCCGCTGGTGCAGTTCCTTGATCTCGGTGCGCATCTGGACGCGAAGCTTGGCGTCGAGGTTGGACAGCGGCTCGTCGAACAAGAACACCTGCGGGTTGCGCACGATGGCGCGGCCCATGGCGACGCGCTGGCGCTGGCCGCCCGAGAGCTGGCGCGGGTAGCGCTTGAGATAGGGATTGAGGTCGAGGATATCGGCGGCGCGCTTGACCCGCTCGGCGACATCGGCCGGATCGGTCTTCCGCAATTTCAGCGCAAAGGCCATGTTCTGCTCGACCGTCTTGTGCGGATAGAGCGCGTAGTTCTGGAACACCATGGCGATGTCGCGCTTGGCCGGCGGCAGATGGTTGACGACACGGTCGCCGATGGCGATCGTGCCGCCGGAAACGGTCTCCAGCCCCGCCACCATCCTGAGCAGCGTGGACTTGCCGCACCCCGAAGGACCGACCAGCACCACGAACTGCCCGTCGGCGATGTCGACGCTGACACCGTGCAGGACCTTGACGGTTCCGAACGCCTTGGCCACATTGCTGATCGCGACTTGAGCCATTGGCCCCCCTTTCGTTGCGGTGAAGCTAAACAACGCAAACAGCGAGGGCAAGTCAGTCTTTTATAGATAAAAAACTCTGTTCGCGTTTGACACGGCACCTGGTTGTGAGAATAGTGAAAGGGCTCGGGTTTTGACCCTGTTCCGGGCGCGCTGGCACGCTGGTCGGACCACGGAAGTCGAAGCGTTGCGGAGGAAAACTTGGGCCGCTATTTCTGGGAGCCGCTGTTGTTGGGGAACATTTCCAGCGCTCCAAACACCCGAACAATCACCATAGAGATTCTGGGAGGAACGAAATGAAAGTCAGCCTTTACAACCAATTCATGCGGGCGGGTGCCACTCGCCGCGATGTCCTCAAGGGCGCGGCCAGTATGGCCGCGATCGCAGCGGCATCCGGCGCCGGGCTTGGCGCGCTGACGCGCCCGGCTTCCGCCGCAAGCGAATTGCGCGCGCAGATCCTGCAGATCCCCGGTGTCGGCAAGGGCCAGCCGACCGATGCCGACTTCCAGCAGGTCGGCGAGCTTTGCCTGGAGGCGACCAAGGCCAGCGTCAAGGAAGGCGAATTCGCCGGCGTCCAGCTCACCTTCATGGGGCTCAACAACCAGAACCTGCACAATGTGCTGTTTCGCGGCTTCCTGAAGCCTTGGGAGACCTATACCGGCGCCAAGATCAACTGGATCGACCTGGCGCAGGCGGACTACAATGCCCGCCTGCAGCAGTCGATCGCCACCGGCACCGTCGATTTCGACATCATCGAGATGGGCGCGCCGTTCGAAGGCGACGTCTGCGGCAAGGGCCTGACCTCCGAAATGCCGGACTGGGTCAAGGACCAGATCGACATGAAGGACGTCGTGGCCTATCTGCAGCCACCGGTCGGCACCTGGGACGGCAAGCAGTACCGGGTGACCGTCGACGGCGACGCGCACAACTTCAACTACCGCACCGACGTGTTTGCCGATGCCGACCTCGCCAAGGCGTGGAAGGACGGCGGCGGTGGCGGTGAATGGGGCGTGCCGAAGACCTGGCAGCAGGTGCAGGCGGTGACAAAATTCCTCAAGGGCAAGCAGTTCCAGGGCCAGGACGTTTTTGGCTATCTCGACGCGCCCAAGGCGTGGGGCGGCTTCGGCTTCTATTTCCTCGGCAGCCGCGCCAGCGCCTACGCCAAGCATCCCGACGACAAGGCCTGGCTGTTCGATGCCGATACGATGAAGCCGCGCATCAACAATCCAGCCTGGGTGCGGGCCATCCAGGACGTGATCGACGCGCTGCCCTCGCAGCCTGCCGACCAGATCAACGCCGACCCGAACACCACCGCCTTCCAGCAGTTCCTGGCCGGCACCGGTTCGATGGTCACCTGGTGGGGCGACGTCGGCTCCAACGTCAAGACCAACGACAGTTCTGTCGTCGGCGACGTCACCGGCTTCTCGATCCTGCCGGGCTCGGACGACGTCTACAATTCCAAGACCGGCCAGTGGGACAAACTGGCCAGCGGCCCGAACCATGCGCCGAACTGCGCCTATCTCGGCTGGGGCGTCTACGTCATGGCTCGTGTCGACAGCGACGAAAAGAAGAAGAAGGCGGCATGGTCGGCCGCGGCCCATCTCGGCGGCAAGGACCTGTCGCTCTGGTGCGCGGCGTATCCGTCCGGCTTCCAGCCTTACCGCAATTCGCATTTCGACGTTCCGGAATGGGTGGCGGCCGGTTACGACGAGGCCTTCATCACCTCATATCTGAAGTCGGAGGCCGACAGTTACAACCATCCGAACGCCGCGATCGAGCCGCGTATCCCCGGCATCTTCCAATATTACAGCGCCGCCGAGGACATCCTGGCCAATACATTTGCCGGCAAGATGACGGCACAGGAAGGCGCCGACGCCATTGCAGCCGCCTGGGAGAAGCTGACCGACCAGATCGGCCGCGAAAACCAGATCAAGCTCTACAAGGCCTCGCTCGGCATGTAGGTTGAGATTTTAGCAACCGCGGCCCGGCGACGCAAAGCCGCCGGACCACAGCTTGACCGGCCAGCCGGTCATAGCACCCTGACCGGCCAGCCGGTCATAACAGCTTGACCGGCCTGCCGGTCATAGCAGCCTTCAGTGAACGGACGGGACGCGTGGCTGACCAGACCTTGCCCACCAGTGCGTGGCCGGCAAACGCCGCTCCATCCGATCTGATATCGCCGGGCCGCAAGCGGCTCGGCCGGGCGTTGATGGCCGCTGCGACGCTCGGCCTGCTGGCCGTGATCGCAGTCCAAATCCTTTACAAGTCAGAGGTCAACACTATCGGCTTCGAGACCTGGCGGCCGGTCGTCTATGCCTATGTGCTGTGGGGTGTGGCACTCGGCGTCGGCCAGGTGCTGACACGCGGCGAAGACGGCCAGCGCGCGCTGTTCCTGCTGCCGGCGCTGCTGTTCACCATCGCCATGGTGATCTTCCCGACGCTGTTCGGCTTCTACATTGCGCTGACCGACTGGAACCTCAGTTCCTTCTCCGGCCGCAAGTTCAACGGGCTCGACAATTTCTGGCAGATGCTGGCGGATCCCTATTACCGCAACGCGCTGTTCAACATGGTGCTCTATGTGCTGGCGGTGCTGGTCGAATACGTCATCGCTTTCGGCCTCGCTTTGCTGCTCAACGCACAGATCCGCGCGCGTAAATTCTTCCGTGTCGTCTTCCTGATGCCGTTGATGCTGTCGCCGGTCGCGGTGTCGTGGATGATCGGCAAGTCGCTGATGGAATACCGCTTCGGGCCGGCCGCGGCGCTGGCGCGCCAGCTCGGCTGGGAAAACCCCGCCTTCTTCTCAAACCCGATCACCGCCCGCATCTCGATCATGGTGCTGGACGCCTGGACGTTCATCCCGTTCATGATGATCATGCTGCTCGCCGGGCTTCAGGCGATGTCGCGCGAGGTGCTCGAGGCGGCCAGGGTAGACGGCGCCAATGCCTGGCAGACCTTCTGGCAGGTCACCTTTCCGCTGATGCTGCCGGTATCGGTGACGGCGATCATCCTGCGCATCATCTTCAAGTTGAAGCTTGCCGACATCATTATCACCGTCACCTCGGGCGGCCCGGGCGGCGCGACCGATTCGGTGTCGAGCTTCATCTACCGCGAGTATCGCGACCGCTCGAATGTCGGCTACGGCACCATGCTGGCGATGGCCTACCTCATCATCATCATCGTGTTCGTGACGTGGCTGTTGAAATTCGCCAACCGCTTCGTGCGCAACGTCAATTGACAGGCGGCCAGATGAGCGTCCAGACCACCGACTATGCCGCTTCCGAAATTCGCTCGCCGGCGAGCTTTTTCGCCAACCGCGTCTTCATCTATGGCGCGCTGGTGTTCTGGGCCTTCATCTGCCTGTTCCCGATCTACTGGACGATAACCACCTCGTTCAAGACCGCGGTCGACGTCACCCAGGGCCATCTCATCCCGTTCGTCGACTTCCAGCCGGACTGGAAGGGCTGGCGCTCGCTCGGCCTGTCGCCGGATGCGATCTTCCGGACCTCGACGGTGCGCGACGAGTTCATCAAGCGCTTCATGAATTCGGTCATCACCTCGGTCGGCGCATCGAGCCTCGCCATCGTCATTGGCAGCCTCGCCGCCTACGGCCTCACCCGCTTCCGCTATCACTTCGCCTGGTTCAAGAACGAGGACATCTCCTTCTTCTTCCTGTCGCAGCTGATCCTGCCGCCGGTGGTGCTCGCCCTGCCCTTTCTCGTGCTGTACCGGGAAGTCGGCATGCTCGACACGCGCATCGGGCTGATCCTGCTCTACACGCTGATGGTGCTGCCGATCGTTATCTGGATCATGCGCGACCAGTTCAACTCGATCCCAGTCGAACTGGAGGAAGCAGCCCTCGTCGACGGCCTGTCGATCTGGGGCGCCTTCTTCCGCATCGTCATGCCGATCGCGCTGCCGGGCATGGTCGCGGCGTTCATCCTGGCGATGGTGCTGTGCTGGAACGAGTATTTCTTCGCCGCACTGCTGACCTCGACCGACGCAAAAACCATTCCCGTGATGGTGGCGAGCCAGACCGGCTCGCAGGGCATCAACTGGTGGTCGATGGCCGCACTCGCCACCGCCGCGATAACACCGCTCGCCGTCATCGGCATCGCGCTGGAGCGCTACCTGATCATGGGCATGACCGCAGGCGCGGTGAAGTAGGCCCTCGCCACTCCTTCGAGCGTTGCAACTGTGGATGCTTTTGAACGCCGGCGGGACAGCGCCCCCCTCTGTCCTGCCGGACATCTCCCCCACAAGGGGGGAGATTCGCTGTTTCAGCGCCCCGCTCATTCCTGC
>NZ_JBVVPV010000087.1:0-9735 GCF_055811735.1 Mesorhizobium sp. WSM4850
GGGGGGGGGGGGGGGGGGGGGGGGGGGGGGGGGGGGGGGGGGGGGGGGGGGGGGGGGGGGGGGGGGGCGGGGGGGGGCCCCCCCCCCCCCCCGGGGGGGGCGGGGGGGCGCCGCCCACCCCCCCCCACGGAGAGGGGGTCTGCGGCCGATGTGCGCCCAGGACAGCCATGACCACCTTCACCGCCGCCACCACCGCCGAAACTCTCGCCACTGTCGCCTGGGCGGCGGCGGAAGAAACGCCGCTCGAAATCCTCGGCCATGGCTCCAAGCGCGGCCTCGGCCGTCCGCTGCAGACCGAGCACACGCTCGACCTGTCGAAACTGTCAGGCGTGACGCTCTACGAGCCGGCTGAACTGGTGCTGTCAGCAAAGGCCGGCACGCCGCTCGCCGAGATCGAAAAATTACTTGCCGAAAACGGCCAGCAACTCGCTTTCGAACCACTGGATTATGGCCCGCTGCTCGGCGGCGAAAAGGGAAAAGGCACGATCGGCGGCGTACTGGCCGCGAACCTTTGCGGTCCGCGCCGGCTGAAGGCGGGGGCGGCGCGCGACCATATTCTTGGCATTGCAGCGGTTTCGGGGCGTGGCGAGGCGTTCAAATCGGGCGGCCGCGTGGTCAAGAACGTCACCGGCTATGACCTGTCCAAGCTCATGGCCAACAGCTGGGGCACGCTTGCCGTTCTTACCGACGTCACCTTCAAGGTGCTGCCCGCTGCCGAGACCGAAGTCACGCTGGCTGTGCGCGGCCTGCTCGACGATCATGCCGCGGCCGCTATGGCGCTGGCGCTCGGTTCCAGCGCCGAAGTGTCGAGTGCTGCCCATCTTCCCGAACGCGTTGCCGCACGGGTCGCCGGCGGCGGTCTCGGCAGCACCGCCGCGACATTGCTGCGCGTCGAGGGGTTCGGCCCGTCGGTCGCCTACCGCATCGCAGCGCTGAAAGATCTGCTCGGAAATGCCGGCCCGCTCGAGGAAATCTCGGGCGAGACTTCGCATTCGGTCTGGCGCGATATCCGCGATTGTGCGCCGTTTGCCGACGGCCTGGAAAAGCCGGTGTGGCGCGTGTCGATGGCGCCGGCGCAAGGCCACCAGATGGTGCTGGCGCTGCGCATGCAGGCGGCCGTCGATGCCTTTTATGACTGGCAGGGCGGACTGATCTGGCTGCGCATGGAGCATGGCGATCCCGAAGCCGATCTTCTGCGAGCAGTGGTGAGACAGTATGGCGGCGGCCATGCGACGCTGGTGCGCGCCGCCCCTTCGCATCGCGCCGCTGTGCCGGTGTTCGAGCCGCAGGCGCCGCACCTGGCAGCATTGTCGTCGCGGCTCAAAGCCGAATTCGATCCGAAGGCGATCCTCAACCCCGGCCGCATGGCTTAGGAGGTACGAGATGCAGACCAATTTCTCAGCTGCCCAGCTTGCCGATCCGCATGTCGCGGAATCGGAAAAGATCCTGCGCAAATGCGTGCATTGCGGCTTCTGCACGGCCACCTGCCCGACCTATGTGACGCTTGGCAACGAACTGGATTCGCCGCGCGGGCGGATCTACCTGATCAAAGACATGCTGGAGAACGGCCGACCGGCCGACAAGCAGATCGTCACCCATATCGACCGTTGCCTGTCCTGCCTCGCCTGCATGACAACCTGCCCGTCGGGCGTCAACTACATGCATCTGGTCGACCACGCCCGCGTCCATATCGAGGAAACCTACAAGCGGCCGCTGCCCGATCGGCTGACGCGCGCCATGCTGGCCTTGGTCCTGCCTTATCCCTCGCGGTTTCGCGCTGCGCTCAAGCTGGCAAAGCTCGGCCAGCCATTCGCCGGATTGCTGGAAAAGCTCCCGGCGCTGAAGCCGCTGGGTGCGATGCTCAAGCTCGCCCCGGCGTCGATTCCTGCGGCCTCGCCAATGGCTTCGCCGGGCATTCATGCCGGGCAGGGCACGAGCAAAAATGGCCGCGTCGCCATCCTTACCGGCTGCGCGCAGTCCGTGCTCGATCCCGCCATCAACGACACGACGATCGCGCTGCTGACGCGGCTCGGCGTCGAGGTCGTGGTTCCCGAGGGCGAGGGCTGCTGCGGCGCGCTGGTGCATCACATGGGCCGCGAGGCGGCAGCCCTTGCCTCGGCCAGGCGCAATGTCGACGCCTGGACGCGCGCCATCGACCAAGGCGGGCTGGATGCCATCGTCATCACTGCGTCGGGCTGCGGCACCACCATCAAGGATTATGGTTTCATGCTGCGCCTCGATCCCGCCTATGCCGACAAGGCAGCGCGGGTGTCGGCGCTGGCCAGGGACGTCACCGAATATCTGGCAAGCATCGATCTGCCCGAGCCGGTGCGCAAGCCGGGCACCATCGTCGCCTATCACTCCGCCTGCTCGATGCAGCACGGCCAGAAAATCACCCGCCAACCGAAGGAGCTTCTGGCCAAGGCCGGCTTCGTTGTGCGAGAGCCGCGCGAGGGGCATTTGTGCTGTGGCTCGGCCGGCACTTACAACATTTTGCAATCGGAGATTTCGGCTCAACTGCGTGACCGCAAGGTGAGAAATATCGAGGCGACCGGTGCTGAAATCGTCGCCACCGGCAACATCGGCTGCATCACCCAGATTGCGTCCGCCGCGAAACTGCCGGTGGTGCACACGATAAAGCTGCTCGACTGGGCCTATGGCGGGCCGCAGCCGGAGGGCGTTCCGGACAGCAGGGCAGCCGTTGCGGCGGAGTGATCCACCGGCGCTGCCGGCTTATTCCGCTGCGAGCTTGTCCACCACGCCATAGGTCGCATGGTAGCGCGCGCGCTGCCGGCTGAGCGCCACCATCGTGTTGCGCAAAAGAATCGCCACGGTGATCGGGCCGACGCCGCCCGGCACCGGCGTGATCCAGGACGCCACATGCTTGACGCTCTCGGCGTCGACGTCACCGACGATGCGGCTCTCCCCGTCCGGTCCGATCTCGGAATTGATGCCGATGTCGATGACGGCCGCACCGGGCTTGACCATGTCGGCCTTGATCAGCCGCGGCTTGCCGACGGCGACGAACAGAGCATCGGCACGCCGCGCATGCGCGGCCACCGAGCGCGTCATGTGGTGGCACACCGTCACCGTCGCGCCCTCGCTCATCAGCAGGAAGGCGATCGGCTTGCCGACGATCTCGGAGTGACCGACGATGACGACCTCGAGCCCCTTGAGATCGAGACCGGTTTCCCTGAGCAGTTCGACCGAAGCGGCGGCCGTGCAGGGTGCGAGGTCGAGCTGGTTGTAGACGATGTTGCCGATCGAGGCCGGATGCATGCCCTCGACGTCCTTGAGCGGATGCACCGCCGCTTGCAGCGTCTTGATCGGGATATGCACCGGCACCGGCCGTTGGATGATGATGCCGGTGACGCGCGGATCGGCGTTCAGGCCATGGATCGCCGCTTCGAGTTCGCCGGCGGTGATGTCGGCGGCAAACCGCCTTTCCTCGAAGCCGATACCGGCCAGTGCCGCCTTGGCGCGCTGGTTGCGCACATAGACATCGACTGCAGCCGTGTCGCCGACGGTGATCGATATCAGTTTGGCCGGAAAGCCTTCGGCGGTGGCGATCGCTGCATCCTCGCGCACCGAGGCGATGATGCGTTGGGCGACCGGACCGCCCCGGAGATAGCGGCTGTCGTCGGACAGGGACATTGAGCAAGGCCTTTTGTCTGGAAGCGTTGCAGCCGACATAGCAAAATACAGAGGAGAATGGCAGCGAGAATGCGAACCGCCATGCCGCGGGCGCGACGTACCACCCGATCCTGTCAAACTAAACTATCCTATGGCGTCCCGGAAACAGAAAGGGCAGCGCGGTTTGCCGCGCTGCCCTTTCGTGACCGACCGTATCCCCACACGGCCCGTCCCCCGTATTCTGATGATCCCGAGACTTCTTGACAGACTCGGCAACAAAATCAACCGCAGATTACATCACCACAACCGTCGTGCCAACATCGACCCGCTCATAGAGATCGACGACGTCCTGGTTGCGCATGCGAATGCAGCCCGACGACACGGCGCCGCCGATCGTCCATGGCTGGTTGGTGCCGTGGATGCGGTAGAGAGTCGAACCGAGATAAAGCGCGCGCGCGCCGAGCGGGTTCTCGACGCCGCCGGCGACATAGGTCGGCAGATAACGGCCATTGGCGGCCTCGCGCGAGATCATCTGCGCCGGCGGTCGCCATTCGGGCCAGACCTTCTTCTGCGAGATCTTGTGCTTGCCGGCCCATTCGAAGCCCGGCTTGCCGGTGCCGACGCCATAGCGCCGCGCCTTGCCGTTGTTCTCGACCAGATAGAGAAAATTCTCCCGCGTATCGATGACGATCGTGCCCGGCTTCTCCGGGCCGTCATAGGCGACTTCCTGCGGCAGATAGATCGGGTTGATCTGCGGGCGCGCGATAATGCGCTTCTTTGACGGCGCCTGCACCGCCGCCGTGTGCAGCTGAGCCGGTTGCGCCTGCCGCTGAGAACGGCGCTGCGGCTTTTGCACCTCTTGCCGGTTCTGGCGGACGATGCTTGGCGCGCGGCCAAGCTGCAGCACCCAGGGCGCCGAAAGGTCGGGGCTCACCATCACCGGTGGCCTGTCGGCATAGCGGTCGTTGGCGCTGGAGGATGTAGCGGCAGTGGCCAGCACAGCTGCGGCGCCGAGCAGCGGGAACAAAAATGTCTTCATCGGAACGCACCCTGATCGTCGAACATGCCGGGGCGCACAAGCGTCCCCGATGTCGCGAACATTGGGCGCGGAGCAGCAACCGAAACGTGAATCGGAATGCGTAAAATGCTGCATTGTCAGTAAAGCTTTCGGTGTGGTTACCGGCCGGTTCAGGAATCTGGTAAAGCCGCGGTAAAGGCAGCGCTGAGGCGCATTAAGCAATGGAATTCCGCCATGGATGAGAAGACAGGCCTGCTCGCTGGACCCGATGGTATCGCGCGCTGCTTCTGGCACGGCAATCTGCCGGACTATTTGCACTACCACGATCACGAATGGGGCCGGCCGGTCGACGACGACCGCAGGCTGTTCGAAAAGATCTGCCTCGAAGGCTTTCAGTCGGGCCTGTCCTGGCTGACCATATTGCGCAAGCGCGAGAATTTTCGCGAGGCGTTCGCCGGCTTCGATATCGACAGGATCGCCGCCTTCACCGAACAGGATGTCGAGCGCCTGCTCGGAAATGCCGGCATCATTCGTCACCGCGGCAAGATCGTCTCGACCATCAACAACGCCAGGCGCGCGCGTGAATTGGCCGACGAGGCCGGCTCGCTGGCGGCCTGGTTCTGGAAATTCGAACCCGGCCCGGACGAACGGCCCGAAATCGTCGATCTCGCCCATCTGCGCGCCAACCCGACCACGGTAGTCTCGGTGCGGATTTCGAAGGAGCTGAAGAAGCGCGGCTGGAGCTTTGTCGGCCCGACCACCGTCTACGCCTTCATGCAGGCCATGGGGCTGGTCAACGACCATCTCGAAGGCTGTGTCTGCCGCGAGCAGGTCGAGGTGGAGCGCAAGGCGTTCAAAAGGCCGAAGTAGCTCCCTTCTTTTTCCTTCTCCCACAAGGGGAGAAGGCAACGGGCGCTCAACAACTCAAGCGCCGGCGCCCGCCAGAAAGAGCCCGGCAACGATAGCCGCTATCGTGGCAAACGCCGGATAGATCACGAGCAGGCTGGTCAGCAGCGCATCGCGCATGGTCGGCCCCGTACGCTTGTCTGCGGCAACCTCGAACGGTCCCGCCATTTGGGCTGCAGGTCCCGGTGCATGATGATCGGCCGGGCGCAACTGGGCGGGCAGTTCGCAGGTGCGGCTGTCGATGATGTCGAATTTCTGCGCCAAGGTCATGGCCCGACCCCCTTGTTTCGGCGCGCTTTATCGGCTGCGATTGTGTCGGCACGATGCCGCGCTTATGGCGGAATTGTTTCAGCTTCTTGGCTTCTCCCGCACGGGGAGAAGGCAGGGAGCAAACCCTTGCCGCGCCAAGCCCCATCGGTTAGGACACGCCCACTCGAAACAAGTCAGCTTTACCTAGCGAAAAGACCCATGCCATGGCCGACAAATCGGAAAAGATGAAAGCGCGGCTGCCGCGCGGGCTTGTCGATCGCGGCGCCGAGGATATCCGTGCCGTCGAGAAGATGATGGCGACGATCCGCTCGGTCTATGAGCTGTACGGCTTCGAGCCGGTCGACCAGCCGCTGATCGAATACACCGATGCGCTGGGCAAATTCCTGCCCGATCAGGATCGGCCGAACGAGGGTGTGTTCTCCTTCCAGGACGACGACGACCAGTGGCTGTCGCTGCGCTACGATTTGACCGCGCCGATGGCCCGTTTTGTCGCTGAAAACTTTGAGCGCCTGCCGAAACCCTATCGCAGCTACCGCTCCGGCTGGGTGTTCCGCAACGAAAAGCCCGGCCCTGGCCGCTTCCGCCAGTTCATGCAGTTCGACGCCGACACGGTCGGCACGCCAGGTGTCGCGGCCGACGCCGAAATGGCGATGATGATGGCCGACGTGATGGAAGCGCTCGGCATCAAGCGCGGCGACTACATCATTAGGGTCAACAATCGCAAGGTGCTCGACGGCGTGCTGGAGGCGATCGGCCTTGGCGGCGACGAGAATGCTGGGCGCCGGTTGCAGGTGCTGCGCGCGATCGACAAGCTGGACAAGTTTGGACCGGAAGGCGTCAAGCTTTTGCTGGGCAAAGGTCGCTGGGACGGCGGTAAAGAGGGCGAGGGGGATTTTACAAAGGGGGCTGGGCTAGACGAAGTTCAAGCAGCGTTCATTGTCGCCGTCGTTCTTCACAACCAACACGTCGAGGCTGGGCTCAAAAACGATGTAGGAAAATGGAACAGAGTACTTGAGGCCAACCCCACGGCCGAAGCGGGATTTGCTGAACTCAAAGAGATTGAAGCGCTTGTCCTGGCTGCCGGCTATGGTCCGGACCGCATTCGCATAGACCCCTCCGTCGTCCGCGGCCTCGAATATTACACCGGCCCGGTCTACGAAGCCGAACTGCTGGCCGAAATTCCCAACGAGGAGGGAAAAATCGTCCGCTTCGGCTCGGTCGGCGGTGGCGGGCGCTATGATGGCCTCGTCTCGCGCTTTCGCGGCGAGCCGGTGCCGGCGACCGGCTTTTCCATCGGCGTCTCCAGGCTGATGACGGCGCTGAAGAACCTCGGCAAGCTCGATACATCGGACGTGATCGCGCCGGTCGTCGTGCTCACCATGGACAAGAACACGGACAGTCTCGGCCGCTACCAGAAAATGGTGGCCGAGCTGCGCGCCGCCGGCATCCGTTCCGAAATGTATCTCGGCGGTGCCGGCATGAAGGCGCAGCTCAAATATGCCGACCGCCGCGGCAGCCCGGTCGCCATCATCCAGGGCGGCGACGAGCGGGCGAAGGGCGAGGTGCAGATCAAGGACCTGATCGAGGGCGCCCGGATGTCGGCGGAGATTGTGGACAACGCCGAATGGCGCTCCGCGCGTCCGGCGCAGGTGACGGTGGCGGAAAGCGATCTGGTTGGCGAGGTAAGAAAGATACTGGCGGCACAGGCGGCCGACCGTGCGAAGGGCGGCGCGTGAACACCCCCCTCTGGCCTGCCGGCCATCTCCCCCTCAAGGGGGGAGATTGGCAGCCGTACCGCCGGCACTTACCTTTCAACCTTGAAAATAGGGCGAAGGCTGCGACGAGACTAATCTCCCCCCTTGAGGGGGAGATGGCCGGCAGGCCAGAGGGGGGTGCCTCGCACCCAACCGATCAATGACCTCCCGCTACCCCGCCATCGCATCAGACATCACAAAACTCTTCGCCGCGCGCAACACGCATGCGGTCGAGGTGGCGGTGCTGCAGCCGGCCGACCCGTTCCTCGATATGGCCGGCGAGGATTTGCGCCGGCGTATTTTCCTCACCGAAAGCGAGACCGGACAGACGCTTTGCCTGCGGCCGGAGTTCACCATCCCGGTCTGCCTCGACCACATTGCCAGTCAAGCCGGCACGCCGCGCCGCTATTCCTATCTCGGCGAGGTGTTTCGCCAGCGCCGCGAGGGCGGAAACGAGTTTTTCCAGGCCGGCATCGAGGATCTCGGCGACGGCGACATCGCACAGGCCGATGCCCGATCGCTGGCCGATGCGCATGCGCTGCTTTCGCTGGTGCTGCCGGCCCAGGAACCAACGATCACGCTCGGCGACCAGACTGTTTTCGAGGCGGTGCTCGCCGCACTCGGCCTGCCGCGCGGCTGGCGCATGCGGCTGGCCCGCGCCTTCGGTTCGGCGGCGATGCTGGAGGCAGCGCTGGCCGACCTCGCCAATCCGCCGCGCAACGGCCAGCTTGCCGGCGCGGTCGCAGCCCTTGTCCTCGACGGCAATCTGGAAGCGCTTTCCTCGCACATCGCCGGCGGCATGGAACAGGCGGGTCTGTCGGCGTCGGCCGGACGGTCGCCGACCGAGATTGCGCGGCGCTTGATCGAAAAGGCCGAGCTGCGCAGCGTCAGGCTGTCGAACGAGGCATTTTCGGCGCTTAAGGATTTTCTGGCGATCGATGTGACGCTCGACGGCGCGGCAAAAGCGCTCGAAACCTTCGCAGCCGGCGCCGGCGTTTCGCTGGGCGCGGCGCTGGAGAATTTTTCAGCTCGCGCCAAGGCGATCGAAGCGCTTGGCCTGTCCACGGCAAAAATCCGCTACGACGCCGCCTTTGGCCGTCCGCTCGATTACTACACGGGCCTGGTCTTCGAGATCGCGGCGGAAAACGGTGACCGGCCGCTGGCCGGCGGCGGCCGCTATGACCGGCTGCTGACGTTGCTCGGCGCGAAAACGCCGATCCCCGGCGTCGGCTTTTCCGTCTGGCTCGACCGCATCGAAGCGTTGCGGGAGAAGGCGCAATGATCACGCTGGCGATTCCATCGAAGGGCCGGCTCAAGCAGCAGGCGCTGGAGGTGCTGGCCAAGGCCGGGCTTGCCGTCAGCCTGCCCGGCGACGAGCGCAAGTATCGCGCCCGCATCGAAGGCGTGGAAGCGGTCGAGGTGGCGTTCCTGTCGGCCTCGGAAATCGCAGGCGAAATCGGCCAGGGCTCGGTCGACCTCGGCATCACCGGCGAGGATCTGTTGCGCGAAAGCCTCGCCGATTGGGCGGCGCGCGCTGAGATCGTCGCCCGCCTCGGTTTCGGCAATGCCGATGTCGTGGTGGCGGTGCCCGACATCTGGCTCGACGTCGATACGATGGCCGACCTCGACGATGTCGCCGCCGATTTCCGCCAGCGCCACGGCAGGCGGCTCAGGATAGCCACAAAATACTGGCGGCTGACGCAGCAGTTTTTTTCGCAAAAGCACGGCATCCAGGTCTATCGCATCGTCGAGAGCCTCGGCGCCACCGAAGGCGCGCCGGCGGCGGGTTTGGCCGATGTCGTCGTCGACATCACCACGTCAGGCTCGACGCTGCGCGCCAATCACCTGAAGATTTTGGCGGACGGCGTCATCCTGCGCTCGCAGGCCTGCCTGGTTGCATCGCGGAAGCCGCGTGCGGCGGCCGACGAGGCTGTCATGCGCGGCATCGCGGCGAAGATGGGTGCCTTCCCTCCCCCTTGAGGGGAGAGTGGACAGCCGCCGAAGGCGGATGGACGGGTGGGGTCGTTGCGGCAGTGCTCGACGCGAGACGACCCCACCCGGGCGCGGGGGGGGGGGGGGGGGGGGGCGCGGGGGGGGGGGGTGGGGGGCGGGGACGCCAAAGGGGGTTTGACCCCCCCCCCGGGGGGGTTGAGG
>NZ_JBVVPV010000088.1:0-9044 GCF_055811735.1 Mesorhizobium sp. WSM4850
ACCAGCAGGCGGAGGTCGATGCCTTCAACGCCGCGCTGAAAGACTATATCGGTTCCGACGAGATGATGGCGTCGGTCAGCAAATACGGCTACACCAAAGCCACCCTGCCGGACGGCACCAAGACCGCCGAACGCTGCAAGGGGTGAGGCGCGACGGCAGCCGTGTTCCAGCCTGACTCCGCTCCCCGGCTTTGCGCCGGGGAGCACGCAACGGGGGACAGGGACACGAGCGAATTCGCCTTCGGCTTCAGCGTGGCGGCGCACGCAAACGGCGACATGATCACCGTTGTCGTGACCCTCGGGGCATCTGTGGTGGCGATAGTCTCTGCTCGAAGCTGGAAAATACCCGGCCGATCGGTGCCTCCAAGTTACGCGGGCGATCAACGCCGTCTTCAACATGCCGGGCGAGGCGCGCGGCGTCGTTGCTGCTCGATCGGGCATGGCCGGTGGCCTGCAGCCGTCGTCTGCATGTCGTCGCCCGTGCCGCAGGCGAAGGTCAACGGATCAAGGCGATCGGAGCGGACGCACGCAGCGCTGGCGGAAGCCAGGACGACGCTGGCGGAAAGGCAACGGTTCGGCGGCGAAAAAAGCGCTGATCGACAATTCCCCGTTCGACGACCGCTGGTGACCCCCGGGCCAAGAACGACCGCACTGGAGAGGCGCGAGGACTGCCGGATCCGGGGCGGCTTGACGGTGGGCGTGTTACGCTCGCCGCCAAGACAATTAAGCCGGAGATCAGGGTGATCGGCCTGTCGATCGAAAGGCGCACGGCCATGTCGCCGGGCGAGGTGGAAGGCGGCTAGCCCTGCCGATTGGCCCCGGCGGGGAGATTCGGCTGGAAAGCCGACCCGCCCCTCCAGCTGGCCCGCGCCTATTGGAGTCGCCCGGCGACAGCCTGAGAAGCAGGCCGGCGATCGCGGAAGGCGTGGGCCGTCGCTGCCGACCCGGAAAAACCCTATTCCAAGGGCTCGACATATTCTGGCATCGTCTCGTCTGTGCCCCAGTAAGGTTTTGACAGCAGAGCTCAGATGCCTATAGCCTCGTAGGCAGCAGCAATCCTACGAATGGACGTGACATAGGCTGCCGTCCGGTAGTCGCCGAGTTCGGGCTGTGCCTCAAGCAGATCGGCTATGTTCCCCCAAGCGCCGCGCATGACGTCCTCGAGGCCTGATCGAACCAGGTCGATCTCGGCGCCGCCTTCGAGAAAATCGTCACGCATGTCGGCTGGAAACGTCTTGCCGGTCATGCGCTCAAGCGCTGTGGCGATCGCATGGTTGCGCCGTTCCCGACGCCGCCTCTCCATTAAGCCGAATGGGATGTGGGTCAGATTCTTCACCCATTCGAAATAGCTCACCACCACACCGCCAGCGTTGACATAGAGGTCGGGGAGGATTGTAACGCCTCGGAAGCGCAGCATTTGATCGGCCTGAAAGGTGACCGGGCCATTGGCGGCTTCGACGATGAGATGCGCCTTGATGCGTTCGGCGTTGTCAATGTGAATGACGTTCTCCATCGCCGCAGGGATGAGGATGTCGCAAGCTTCCTCAATGCCAGTCATGTCGCCCGCGAAAGATTCGGCACCGTCGAAGTCGAGAATGCTGCCAGTGCGCAGTTGATGCTGCTTGAGCGCCTCGACGGGGAGGCCTTCGGGGTTGGCTATATATCCGTCGTGTTCAGCAACGACCACCATCCGCGCGCCATCTTCCTCGGAGAGAAACTTGGCTGCGTGGTAGCCGACATTGCCAAACCCCTGAACGACAACGGACGCTCCTTTGAGGTCGCGTCGTCCCGCAATCCCTGGAGTGCGTACATCGCGGAGATAGCTTTCGATGGCAAACTGCACGCCTCGGCCGGTCGCTTCGGTGCGTCCCGCAATTCCGCCTTTTGAGAGCGGTTTTCCTGTAACGCAAGCGCGCGCATTGATGACATCATTCGGATTGGCGCGGCGGAATTCGTCGACCATCCAGGCCATCTCCCGCTCGCTCGTGCCCACGTCCGGAGCCGGAACATTGAGACCAGGGCCGATCAAGCCACGTTTATTGAGCTCCTGGGTGAAGCGGCGGGTGATGCGCTCAAGCTCCTGGATCGTCCACTCGCGCGGGTCGATCTTGAGTGCGCCTTTGGACCCACCGAAGGGCAGATCAACCAATGAGCATTTGAGCGTCATCAGTGCGGCAAGTGCCTCGACCTCCTCGGCGTCGGCATTGGGCGCATATCGAATGCCGCCCTTGACCGGCTCGCAGTGCTCGCTGTGGACGGAGCGCCAGCCGACAAAGCTGTACATGCGGCCGCGCAGTCTGACGCCGAAACGCACAGTGTAGGTCGAGTTGCATTGAACGATGCGCTCAGCAAGCCCCTCGGGAAGATCGAGGAACGACATGGCATGACGGAAGTTCTGGTCGACGCTCTGTAGAAAATTCATGGTGGAGGCTAGCACCGCTCACCTCCCGAGACCGTACTGCCCGCCGGAGTGACGGAGCCGACGCGTGATGGGGTCTTCATGATCACCGCTCGATGTTCATCGCCAGGCCCGCATGAAGCTCGTAAGATGTCTTTTGCCCGCGGTCCATTCTCCCTTGGGAGCATCTCTAGGAATCTCGACAAGGTGAGCAATCTCGTGGTGATCGCTGCATGAATCCACCTGTGGATCCCTTCCCGTGGTTTCGTCCCTTTCGCCTTCAATTTCTTACTCACTTTAAAAACTGCCCAGTGAATCTCCACTCTGCATATCTCCGTCATTCAGGTGTTTTGGCTTTCGCGGACAAGCTCATCCATAACGAAACGGACAGCGCTTTCAGCGATCGCGACGATCTCTTCGACCTCAGCCTTGGTTGCAACGAGCGGCGGGGCAAAGCCCAAGATGTCCCCGTGCGGCATAGCGCGAGCGATAAGGCCACGGTCGCGGGCTGCTTTCGAAATTCGCGCACCAACTTTGAGTGTCGGATCAAAACGCTTCCGATTGTGGCGGTCGGCCACGAACTCGATTGCGCCCATAAGGCCTACTCCGCGTACTTCACCGACGATAGGCAACTGCGCGAATTTCTCCTTTAGCTGCGCTTGGAAAAATGCGCCGACGTCACGGGCGTTACAAGGTAGGTCTTCCTTCTCGACGATGTCGAGCACCGCGTTGGCCGCGGCGGCTCCGATCGGATGGCCTGAGTAGGTGTAGCCGTGCGAGAAAGCGCCAACCCTATCAGCTCCGTCCTCTAAAACCCGATAAACCTTCTCACCGACGATTGCCGCGGAGAGCGGGAAGTAGGCGGACGTCAGACCCTTCGCAACCGTAATCAGATCGGGTTCGATGCCATAGTGCTGTGAACCGAACATGGAACCGGTTCGGCCGAACCCGGTAATCACCTCGTCAGCGATTAAAAGAATATCATGCTTCTTCAGAACCGCCTGGGTTGCTTCCCAGTAGCCTTCCGGCGGAGGGGTGATGCCACCCGTGCCGAGCACCGGTTCTCCGATGAAGGCGCCGACGTTATCCGGTCCCAGGAGTTCGATGAGTTGATCGAGTTCCTCGGCACGCCGTGCTGAGAACTCGCCCTCTGTCTCACCCGGGTTTGCGCCCCAGTAGTGATGCGGAACGCCGGTGTGAACAATCTGCGGTAGTGGCAGGTCCATGTGGTCGTGATAGAAGCTCATGCCGGTCATCGAGCCAGAGACAACGCTGCAGCCGTGATAGCCTCGCTCACGCGAGATGATCTTCTTCTTGTTCGGCTTGCCCCGCAGGTTGTTGTAGTACCAAACGAGTTTAGCCTGGGTCTCGTTGGCATCCGAGCCGGACATGCCGTAGAAGACCTTGCTCATTCTGCCCGGCGCCATTTTTACGAGGCGATCGGAGAGGATTGCAAGCTCATCAGTCGTGTGGGCTGCGTAGGAGTGATAGTAGGCAAGACGATAGGCCTGGCGCGAAATCGCTTCGGCGACTTCGGCACGGCCGTAGCCAACGTTAACGCAATAGAGGCCGGCGAAGCCATCGATCAACTGGTTGCCATGGGCGTCCTGGATGCGGATGCCCTTCCCTGTCTCGACGATGGTTGGGTCGCCCAGCTTGCCGCTGGCGAAGTCTTTGAGCTGCGTGAAAGGATGAAGGACAGAGTTCCTGTCCTTCGCACTGATGTCCTTGATGTTGATGCTCATAGGCCCTTCCTTGGCTGCAATGTTGCCGAAGCAGACGTATTTCGGTTCCAGGTATTCGGCCAAGCCGTGCTTTGAGCCCTCGCGGCCGAGGCCGGACTGTTTCCATCCGCCAAAAGGAATCGGCGCGCCGGTGAATTTCGCGGTGTTGACTGCAACCATGCCGTATTCGAGCCGGTCGGTGAGTCGCATCGCGCGGTTAAGATCTCGGGTGTAGATATAGGCCGCAAGGCCCATCTCCGAATTGTTGGCGCGCGCGAGCACTTCCCCTTCGTCGTCAAAGGGCAGGATTGCAGCCACAGGCCCGAACGTTTCTTCCTTTGCGACCTGCATGTCGTCGGTCACGTCCGCGAGCACGGTCGGCGTCACGAAATTCCCACCAAGTGGGTTATCCTGTGAGCCGGCTACCATTCGAGCCCCGGCCGAAAGAGCGTCCGAAATCTGCTGCCTGCACTTTTCGGCAACGGACGCCCTGGTCATCGGACCAATATCGATCCCATCTTCCAGCCCGTGCCCGACTTTCAGTTTTCTGGTGGCCTTGGCGAATTCCTCGAGGAAACGGTCATACACTCGCCGCTGCACGTAGATCCTGTTTGCCGCCAGACAGTCCTGACCGGATGTGGCGAACTTGGCTGCCATGCAGCCAGCGACCGCAGCCTCCATCGGCGCATCGTCGAAAAAGATGAAGGGAGCATTGCCACCAAGTTCGAGTGAAGCTTTTTTGATAGTCTTTGCGGACTGCTCGAGCAGGATTCGGCCAACCTCGGTCGAGCCCGTAAATGAGAACGCCCGCACCTCGGTATGCTCCAGCAGCCGTTTCGCAAGTGGCGGAGCTTCGCCCGTTATCACTTGAAACACGCCGGCGGGGATTCCTGCGCCCTCGGCAAGGCGAGCAAGTGCGAGCGCTGACAAGGGCGTTTCTGGGGCGGGCTTTACGATCATCGTGCAGCCAGCGGCCAGCGCAGCTCCAGCCTTTCTGGTGATCATTGCCGATGGAAAATTCCACGGGGTGATAGCGACGGTTACGCCAATCGGCTTCATCTGCACGGCTAGCCGAGTTCCGGCGAGATGGCTGGGGATGGTTTCGCCGTAGGCCCGCTCGCCTTCCGCTGCAAACCAGTCAAGAAAGCCAGCGGCATATGAAATCTCGCCGTGAGCCTCGGCGATCGGTTTGCCTTGCTCGGCCGTCATGATGACTGCCAGATCCTCCGCATGCTCCCGCATACCTGCTGCCCATTTCCGCAGGTATGCGCCACGTTCCGAAGGAAGCAGATCGCGCCACCGCAGGAATGCGGTTCTCCCGAAAAAAACCGCATTGTCCACATCTGACAATCCACAGGCTGCTACCTGAGCCAACTCTTCGCCAGTTGCAGGATCCACCACCCCGAGTGTTTCCGCCGTCGAGAGCCAGGCGCCATTCACATAAGCGCTTCTTTGCAGAAGGTCGGGCCGTTTGAGGCCCTCCAATGCAGCGGTTGCCATGCCTTTCATCTGTAACTCCGAGTCGAGCGTTCGATTGCTTCAAACTACCGATGTAGGAGCGTCGGCTATCAGCGCATTTGCAGGCTCCCAAGCCGGTCTCCTGCAAATACTTACAGGCAAGCGAGTTTTTCCTTCATCTGTGACTGAATGCCGGCCCTTGCTCTGGAACACCGAGCAGATCGCCCCACTTGCGTGCCGCTCATCCATCATCATCGGCGACGAGCCGACGACGGCGCTCGATGTGATAACCCAGCCCGGATCTGAAGCTTTGGGCAAGCTGCGTCGCAGTTCAACCTTGTCCTTATTTGATCATCCATACCGTCTCCATCGTGACCGAATCCTGCGATCGGGCGACGATCTATTTGCCGGCCGCATCGTCGAGGAGGGCACGATCGCCGATATCTTCAGCGAGCCGAAGCATCCCTATGCGGCACACCGTCTTCGATACTGTGTCAGAACCCTTGCGGCTGCTGCGACTGGCCAAGGACAAGAGAGAGTTCAGCGAACGAGTTCGCGAAGCACTCTACGCAGGGCTCAATCCGGCCGAGGAATATGCCGCACGCTTTCCCCATGAGCTCTCCGGCGGACAACGCGAGTGGGGACGTTGTTGCCGATGAGCCTGTCTCCATGCTCGACGTCTCGATCCGCGCCCAGATCCTCCAAGTGCCAGCTCCGCCAGCAGCAAAACATGGCGGTTTCTCTTCATCACCCACGACCTGCCTGTGGAACTGCTGCGCTTAGCCTGCCATCCGCGCATCAATGCTGCTGTCGAATTCGTCAAAGATGCTGAGACGATTGCTGGAGCGGACGAAGTGGCTCTCGTGCGCCGTTCCTTCGCAAGGTATTCGGAACTCTACTGCGCCCCTGGCGAGATGGAGAACAGGATCGGCGAGATGGAGAACCGGATCAAAGAATACGAGCTCAGGTCTTTTCGCCGACCGCGTTTTCGCCACCGAACCACCGGCAAGTGCTAGTATCCGTGCCTCCGCCCAAGTTTGAAAACCGGTGTAGCGACGCTATTTCCATTCGTGGTCGACGACGAACGCCAACGCGGTAGGCATGCTGCCCTGCGGATGGCGCCCAAATCGAACGCTCCAAAACCGGGCACTGTAAACGCGCGCCCTCTGCCTTGCATTTCCGGCGACACTGTCGAGTGCTAGAATAGAGCAGACAACTATCACGGTACCATCGGCAAGATGATATGAGAGGGATAGTTGCAATCATGATACAGCGTGTTCTCGGCCATTGCCGTCGCGCTTTCCGTGGCATTATTACCACTGGTGTTTAGGTTCCGGGCATAATGCGGGAAGCAGTTGCTCGCCACATTGACCCGGATGCGGTGGCCCGGCCCTCCATATTGCCGGACAGCGCATTGTGCTTTTCATGTTCCATTTCCCTTTGGGTAGTGGCCGGATAGCCGCCCGTCAAAGCTCAATTTCTGAAGGCTTAGTCAGCATTGTGGGCTTTGTCAGCACATAGTTGCGGGGCCTCGAAGGCCGCAGAGGCCTTCAGGACGCCAGGATCATCACGCGATCCCATGAGCGGACTGCACGAAACCCCGCCCAGTCATCGCCTCCCAGAAGCGACACGATCTGCGTGTCCTCTGTCACCTGATGGCCGGCGAAGATCTCGCTGCCGTGCTGTGTCGGCATATCCTTGGTGATGGAGCGGTCTCTGGTGGTTGCGGCACACCGTGCGGCAGGCCGATCTGCGCACCACTTATCAAGGGGGCCTCCGCCTTCATCGCATCGTCTTTCGTCCGGTCTGCAGCAAGCTAGGCGAAGGCGTTCAACTTCGGCTCCAGCTCGGCTATGTGACTCAATGAGGCGCTCAGGCACTCACCTGACAAACCTTTCGGGCGGGTCGACTCTGGCATCTCTACCACTGGCATACAGCTGATGTTTGAAGGTCCATGAGTTCAGTCATTTTGCTGACGTTAGGCGCGAGGCGATTTCGCAAGCCCGCGCACCAGCGCCTCCCATTCCGACCTCACTAACGACAGCACCAGCTCGTCGCGATGCTCCCCGAGGAAGGCGCTGCCGCGCGCCACGCCTTCGGCGACAAAGCCCACGGCCTCGTAGCTGCGCCGCGCCCTGAGGTTGTCGGGGAAGCAGCCAAGCCAGAGCCTGCGGACGTCGGTCTCCGTGAATGCCGCTTCGACAACGGCGCGCATCATAGTTCTACCGAGTCCCCTGCCCGGCTCGGCGACGGCAACGCGCTTTACAAGCGTCGCGTGCTCGCGCGAAGCCCAGTCGTGCAGGATGGCGAAGCCGATCGGCATTCTCTCAGCCTCGGCGACAAAATAGGCAAAACGCGGATCGGCGAGAGCCGCCATATGCTGAGCCTCCTCCCATCGATCGACCAGCTCTTCGTATCCTTCCACACGCTCCGTGTGCATGATGAAGGGGATGTCAGCTGAAACGGCCCGCCTCAAGGTCACGGTCGTTGGACAATTTGGTCGATCGATGCTTTGCAACCGCTTTCAGCTCGTAAATCTGGATTAAATCGCTCAGTGCTCGCTCGTTATTATAACAGCGTCAACGGCCGATTTGTGCGAATTACCCTAGGTGAGCGCAGGCGTTCGGCAATATTCTGTTGTTTGTGCATAAAATCGGCGATCGAAGGCGGCGGAGAGCGGATTGGCCGGCAACCTCGTGTATCGGGCAGTGTGGACGAACTTGCCTGCCGATTTTCATTGCCAGACATCTCGAAACCGGATGGAAGCAGTGACGTCACATTCGTATGGACGTGACACTGCTTTCCAGCCTTGGCATGTTGTTCGGACGGCGATCTACCGTAAGACCGTATGTCCGCCTCTGTCGGTGAGGTGGCTCGCCCTACACTGCGCGTCCGAGGGTTGCTCGGGCGGGCCGAGCCGATCCTCATCACAGGAGGACATACGGTCTTACGATCTACCACGCCTAATGTAGCTACTCCCGGCCATTCATCGACTCGCGGCTGGTCGGCCTTTGTGTGGCCGCATCCCGTTTTCTTGCTGTCTGGGTGCTCCGTCAAATTGATGGCGCTCGAATGATGGCCCCAATGCGACCGACACGCTTTTGCGTATCGCCGGTCGAACTACCGGCCGATGCACGATGTCGACAAAAAGCTGCCGCGAGTCAAACTCTATGTTCCTGCCACCCGCTTTGCTGCTCACCGTGTTGAAGAAAGGCTTAAAAGACCAGCACGTCCGACGCTGAGAACCGGGCGCGCACAGGTTGCCCTGTCACAAATCCCGAACCCTTTGCAATGTTCTTGCGAATTACCAGCAACCGGCTTTTCTCACGCAGTTCGACGACCACATGCACATCGGCACCGAGAGGAGCTACGTCGAGCACCACGCCAAGCAGGACATTGTGTGCGAGATCATCAACCGCGCCACCTGCAGCGACGTCAATGAGTTCGATGTTTTCCGGTCTTATG
>NZ_JBVVPV010000089.1:0-8847 GCF_055811735.1 Mesorhizobium sp. WSM4850
CCCCACTCGTGGGGGAGATGTCCGGCAGGACAGAGGGGGCGCTGTCCCGCCGACGTCAATGCATCAGCGCTTTACTACCGGTCCTTGACCGTCTCCATCGCCACGAAGGTCGAGGTCTGGGCGACGTGGGGCAGGGCGGAGATGCGCTCGCCAAGCACGCGGCGGTAGGCGGCGATGTCGGTGGTGCGGACCTTCAGCAGATAGTCGAAGCTCGACGCCATCATGTGGCATTGCTCGATCTCCGGCACCGCTTGCACGGCGCGGTTGAAGGCGTCGAGCGCGGCCGAGCGGGTGTCCGACAGTTTCACCTGGACGAAGGCGACATGGCCTTCGCCCATCCGCTCACGGTCGACGATCGCCTGGTAGCCTCGGATGATGCCGTCCTTTTCCAGCCGCTTGACCCGCGCCTGCACCGGCGTCTTCGACAGGCCGACCTTTGCCGCGAGTTCCGACATCGAAAGCCGGCCGTCGCTGCCCAGCGCCGAAAGGATGTTCCTGTCGATGCGGTCCAATTGGTCTTCTGTCATCAAATATCTGGTCAAATTGGAGGAAATCCGCCCAAATGATAGATCAATCGACCTGTCCTGTCGATTTCTTTGGACCGATCGAAACCACGCTTTGTGCTAGCTTGCGTCATTCGGTCCGGTGACCGCCGGACCGCTCACTGATGCTCGCTCCACAGGACCGTCATGCCAGCGCTCGAAGCCATCCGCCAGCAGATCCGTGCCAATTACTTGCCTGACGAAGACGAGGCCGTGAAGCGGTTGGCCGAGGCGACGGGCCTTTCGACGAAAGAGCGCAAGGCAATCTCGGCCCGCGCCGCCGATCTGGTGCGGGCGGTGCGCGGCTCGTCCGATCCGCGGCTGATGGAAGTCTTTTTGTCCGCTTACGGCCTGTCCACCAAGGAGGGCGTCGCGCTGATGTGCCTGGCCGAAGCGCTGCTGCGGGTGCCGGACACCGAGACGATGGACGACCTCATCGCCGACAAGATCGCGCCGCACGACTGGTCGGCGCATTCGGGCGGCTCGAGCTCGATCTTCGTCAATGCGTCGACCTGGGCGCTGATGCTGACCGGCCGGGTGCTCGATGAAGGCGAGGACGGCATCGAAGGCACGCTGCGCGCCATGGTGCGCCGGCTGGGCGAGCCGGTCATCCGCAGGGCGGTCGCCGCCGCCATGCGCGAAATGGGCGAGCAGTTCGTGCTCGGCCGCACGATTGCCGAGGCCGTCAAGCGCGGCCGGCCGATGACCCAGAAAGGCTATCTCTATTCCTTCGACATGCTGGGCGAAGCGGCTCGCACCGAGGCCGACGCACTGCGCTATCTCAAGGCCTATGCCGACGCCATCTCGTCGCTCGATGCCGGCGCCAACGGCCCCGACATCCGCCAGAATCACGGCATCTCGGTCAAGCTGTCGGCGCTGCATCCGCGCTACGAGGCGACGCAGAAGGAAAAGATGCTGCCTGTGATGGCCGAGCGGCTTTTGTCGCTGGCGCTGGCGGCGCGCCATTCGCGCATGGGTCTCAACATCGACGCCGAGGAGGCCGACCGCCTCGACCTGTCGCTCGAAATCATCGAGCGTGTGCTGGCCGAGCCGGAGCTCGCCGGCTGGAACGGCTTTGGCGTCGTCGTCCAGGCCTACGGTCCACGCGCCGCCTTCGTCATCGACTGGCTCTATGCGCTGGCGAAGAAGCACGACCGCACCATCATGGTGCGGCTGGTCAAGGGCGCTTATTGGGACACCGAGATCAAGCGGGCGCAGGCGCTCGGGCTCGACGGCTATCCGGTGTTCACCCGCAAGGCCAACACCGATGTGTCCTATCTGGCCTGCGCGAAAAAGCTGCTGTCGATGACCGACCGCATCTATCCGCAATTCGCCACCCACAACGCCCACACCGTCGCCGCCGTCCTGTCGATGGCCGGCGATCGCGACTCCTTCGAGTTCCAGCGCCTGCACGGCATGGGCGAGGCACTGCACGAGACGGTGCGGCGGGCCGAGGGCACGCGCTGCCGCATCTATGCCCCGGTCGGCGCGCATTCCGACCTGCTTGCCTATCTGGTCCGCCGGCTGCTCGAAAACGGCGCCAACTCCTCCTTCGTCCACCAACTCACCGACGAGGAGGTCGAGCCGGAGGATATTGCCCGCGACCCGCTCGAAACCGTCGAGAAACAGAGGCCGGCCGCCAATCCGGCGATTCCCAGCCCGTCGGCGATCTTCGGTGCTGCCCGCCGCAATTCGAAGGGGTTCGACATCACCGATCCGGTGACGCTGGCCGCGATCGACAAGGCCAGGGCTGAATTCGCCGGGCCGGACCGCTGGCACGCCAGGCCGATCACCCGTGCCGCCGGCTACGGCAATCAGCGTCCGGTGGTCAATCCGGCAAAGCCCGAGGAAGTGGTCGGCACGGTCAGCGAGGCTACCGCCAAACAGGTTGCGACCGCCATGCGCATCGCCATGGAGGCGCAACCGGCCTGGGCGAAGCGCGCCGTCGCCGAGCGCGCCGCCATCCTCAACCGCGCGGCCGACCTCTATGAGGCCAACGCCATCGAATTCTTCGCGCTCGCCACACGCGAGGCCGGCAAATCCCTGGCCGACGGCGTCGCTGAGGTGCGCGAGGCGGTCGATTTCCTGCGCTATTACGCGATCGAGGCGGCCAATGCCGAAACGGGAACTGAGGCGCGCGGCGTGATCGCGTGCATCTCGCCATGGAATTTTCCGCTCGCCATCTTCACCGGCCAGATTGCGGCAGCACTCGTCACCGGCAATTCGGTCATCGCCAAGCCGGCCGAGCAAACGCCGCTGATTGCCTTCCGCGCGGTCGAATTGCTGCGCGAAGCCGGCGTGCCGGAAGACGTCATCCAGCTTCTGCCCGGCGACGGTCCCTCGGTCGGCGGCCCGCTGACCGCCGATCCGCGCATTGCCGGCGTCTGCTTCACCGGCTCGACCGACGTCGCCAAGCTGATCGAGAAGCAGCTGGCCGAGACTGCCGCGCCCGACGCCATGCTGATCGCCGAGACCGGCGGGTTGAATGCGATGATCGTCGATTCCACTGCGCTGCCCGAGCAGGCGGTGCGCGACATCCTGGCCTCGGCCTTCCAGAGCGCCGGCCAGCGCTGCTCGGCGCTGCGCGTGCTCTACGTGCAGAAGGACGTCGAGAAGAAGATGCTGGACATGCTGAAAGGCGCGATGGAAGCGCTCAGCCTCGGCGATCCCTGGCGGATCTCGACCGATGTCGGGCCAGTCATCGACGAGGAGGCACAAAAATCGATCCGCGACTATTGCACCGACATGGGCCTGCAAGGCCGGCTGATCGCCAAGCTCGAAGCACCGAAGCCGGGCCGCTTCGTGGCGCCGCATGTGTTTCGGGTCAAGGGCATCGAGGACATCGAGCGCGAGGTGTTCGGGCCGGTGCTGCATGTCGCCAGCTTCGACGCCGACGATATCGACGGGGTCATCGCCGCGATCAACCGCAAGGGTTATGGCCTGACCTTCGGCCTGCACACCCGCATCGAAGGCCGCGCCCAGCATTTCGTCGACGGCATCCATGCCGGCAACATCTATGTCAACCGCAACCAGATCGGCGCCGTGGTCGGCTCTCAGCCGTTCGGCGGCGAAGGACTTTCCGGTACCGGGCCGAAGGCCGGCGGGCCGCACTATCTCAGGCGGTTCCGCAAGGGGCCGCAGGCGGGCACGCCTATTCTTGACGGCCGCAAGGTGACGGCGACCGAACTTGCCGACAATCTGCCGGACCCGACGCTTGGCGGCTGGTCGACGCGGGCGGATCGGGTGGCGGTGCTGAGGAAGCATTTGCGCGGCAAGGGTGCTGCGGCCATCGGTGCTGCCGCAAGCATCGATTTCGGCCAGGTCGATTTGCCCGGACCGACCGGCGAGGCCAACACGCTGTCGCTGTCGCCGCGCGGCCGCGTGCTCTGCCTCGGACCGGACGCCGACACGCTGCTTGCCCAGACCATCCAGGCGCTCGCCGCCGGCAATGCGGTGCTGGCCGTCGCGCCGGGTGCGCCGGCAGCACTGTCATCACTGACCGGCAAAGGCCTGCCGCTGGCGGCCATTGACGGCCGGCCCGACCCGGTCGAGGCACGCGCGCTGCGTGTCGACGTCGTTGCCTTTTCCGGCACGCCTGAGGCCGCTCGCATCGTGCGCAAGGTGATCGCCGATCGCGCCGGCCCGATCGTGCCGCTGGTCAGCGAAGTGCTCAACCCGGCCGCCTATGCGCATGAGCGCGCCGTCTGCGTCGACACCACGGCTGCCGGCGGCAATGCCAGCCTGCTGGCCGCGGCGTAAGGGACGGCCGGGGCTTTCCTGCATTCCCACGATTGGCGAAGGCCGAGATGACGGCCGATCTCCCCCCTCGTGGGGGAGATGTCCGGCAGGACAGAGGGGGGCGTGAAGGATCGCCGGCTTTGCTTTTTTCTGCCCGCCATGCGCCGAAGGTTGCGGTCTGAAATTGATCCAGTTGTACGCGTCAAGTTCTGCGAAAAGAGTGATGGTAGGAGCAGGCATGCCTTTGATCAGCAGGCCGGCGGGACAGCGCCCCCCTCTGCCCTGCCGGGCATCTCCCCCACAAGGGGGGAGATTGGCAGCTTCGCCGACGGCGCCCTATTCCGTCAGGCGCCGATCGTTCGGCAAAAGCCCAAGGGAACCATGGGTCGCCTGAGACTACTCACGCGCCCTCGACGACCGAAAAGCCCTCGAACTGCGGATGGCCGAGATAGTGCACCTTGGTGGAGCCGGCGTTGCGGTGCGCGGCGCGGAAGTTCTCGGATTTGGTCCAGGCGACGAAATCCTCATGGCTCGCCCACACCGTGTGCGAAGCGAACAGCGTGTAGCCTTCGGCCTCGTTGACCGGACCACGCAGCAGATGAAATTCCTTGAAACCTTTCATTTCGGACAGGCTGGAATCACGGTTCTTCCAGATGTCCTCGAAAGCGGCTTCCGAGCCATTCTGGACCTTGAAGCGATTCATGGCGATGTACATTGGCCGTCCTTCCGGGATTGCGAATTATGATGCTTGGTGGATTGCCTGAAACGATGAGGCGCAGGCTGTTAAAATGGACCGATCCGCGCTTTAAACACCCAACTTGACTTGCCGGTTTCGCTTGGAATGGGAGGGAACGGCGCCTGCTTGCGCACCAGTGTTAAAGCGAATTGGTCAAGCTCCGCAGAACCTGAGCTTTCGGCAAGCTGTATATCGCTGATGCTGCCGTCGGCCATGACAACGAAAACGACCCTGGCATTGTTGCGAGCGCTGGCCTGTATCGCTTTCGAAACACGACGGTTGGCGCGGGCGAGCTTCTTCTGGACTTCACCGCTGTAGCGGGATTCAATCGCATTGCCTGCCGCCGCCTGCTCCTTGCCCTTGCTGGAAGCCACCGCGTCGCGTTCCTCGCCATCCGCCGCGCCGCGGGCCTCGTTCGTTTCGTCGGCTCCGCCAGGACCTGGTGTCGGGCTCGGCCTTGGCGTCGGGATCGGCGGCTGTCCGATATCGGCAGGAGCGGCCTCGGTGCTTTCGGCCGGAGCAGCCGGCTCTGCCGGCGTTTCGATCTTCGGAACCACGCTCTGCTCGTCCAGCCGTGGGGTTTCGGCCATCATGTCTGGCGCGGCAGTGGGTTGCTCGACAATCTGCGGCAAGGGCGCGGGCGGCTGCGTGGCCATTTCCCTGATCGGCCGGTCACCGGTGGGCCGGTCGGCAGGCGGCTCTGGCTTGAGCTGGGGCTTGACCTCAGGCTTGGCCGGCCGCGGGTCGGGCACCAGGGTGACGTTCATCGCGCCCGGCACCTTACCATTCAAGGCGCTGCCGACCACGTCGGCGCCGGTTTGATCGGCGCCTTCCACCTCGATTGCGTCCCCGGCATCAAACGTGCCGGCAGGTGCGAAGAGAAAAGCAGCCGCCACCGCGGCATGAAACAGGCAGGAGGCGACGATCGCCGCCGTCCATTTGGGGCTCAAGGCTGGCGGTCGGGCGGCCGGCGCAAGCGTTCCGGTCGGCGCAAGCGCCAGTTCGCCATCGGCGTCGGGGAGGGGAATGATTTTCTGCATGGCTCGCGACGAGACCTGCCGCGACCAGCGCGGACTTGTCAAATCAACATCATTTGCCCCCAGCGGCAACAGGTCGGCCAGCGCGGGCTGCCTTCTCAGACCCCGAAGGCGATACCGGTCTTGGTCTCGGTCTTCAGTCCACGCATGCAAGCGTCCGGCTTGATGCCGGTGCCGGCGCATTCGGTCGAGCTGTTGATCAGCACGCGGCTGACCTTGGCGCAGTCGGCGCCGGCAAGATCGAAACGCGTCACCTTGGTCTTGCCCGCCGGCAGGTCCTTGAAGTCGAGCACCGTCAGCCGGTCGACGACGCCGGCCTCGTTGAACAGCGCGATCTCGAACGCTGCCTTCGAGAGGTCGGCGCCGAGCGTGTTGTTGACCACGAACGTCAGACGGCAGCCTTTTTCGGAGGCCTGCGCGCCATTAAGCTCAAGCGTGAGAGCAGGGGCCGGTGCAGCCTGTTGCGCCCACGCCGGACCCATCGCAAGCGGCATGGCCAGCACCGAGGTCAGCAGGCGAAGCGATGCCGTCAAGCTTGTCATTGTCGTCAGCCTCCAAATCGCATTGTCGCCGCCAGCTTCAGCGTGACGCCAGGCTCGTAAACTACAACAGTGGCGGGTGCATTCAACGGGTTGGTGTATTTGACGCCGAACAAATTGTCAGCGCGAAAATCGACCTTGAGATTGTCGGTCGCCTGGTAGCTGGCGAAGACGTTGACCAGCGTGTAGTCCCTGGCCACCGGATTGCCCTTCGGCCTGCCATTATACTGCACCTCGCCGCCGACGGTCAGCTTGTCCTCCAGAAAGCGGAAGCCGAGTTGCCCGGTGACCTGCGAAGAGGGGACGGTGACAAGGTCTGCCCGCTCGCCGTCGTAGGAGATGGTGTGGCCATCGATGATCGACGCGGAAAGCCCGGCGAAACCCCAGCCGGCGTCATAGACGGCTTCCATTTCAAAGCCGCGGATCCTGGCTTCTGCAAAGTTCTGGTACTGGAAGCAGATCGGGATGCCGGGGCCGAACGGGCAGCCGCTGGTCGGGTCGAAGGCCGACAGGGTGACGCCTTCGATGTAGTCGTCGACATCGTTGTTGAAGTAGGCCGCCTTGAAACGAAACGCGTCGCCGGCCTCGACGATGTCGTCGTGCTTGTAGTTGACACCGAATTCGACGGTCTTGCCGGTTTCAGGCTTCAGATCGGGATTGGGGAGGAAGGGAAAGCTGACGCCTGCCGGATGATTGCCGCTGATGAGGGTTTCCGACAGCGACGGGGAGCGATATCCCTCGGCATAGGTGCCGTAGAATTGCAGTCCCGCAAGGCTGGCGGTTTCGAACGGCGAGACGCCGACGGTGATGCGCGGCGACAGCCGGTCGCCGGAGGTTTCGCCGACATCGCTTTCGAGCTTGTAGCTGTCGTAACGCAGCCCGGCGATGATTTCGAGCCAGTCCCAGGTGAGCTTGTCCTGGATGTAGGCGCCGGAAACGTTTCGCTTGCCCGAAGGGGTATAGAAACTGGCGCCGCCTGCGGCGCCACCCGTCTCGACATCGTCGCCAACCCAGTCGCCGCCATAGGTCAGTTCGTGCGCAATGCCGGCGGTCTCGAACCGCGAGGTGTTCCAGATGTCGATGCCCGAAGTTCCGACATCGAAAGTCGACATCGAGCCCGCCGGCAGGACGATGGGAAGACCGGTGACCGGATCAAAGCGGTTTTGCGCAACCAGGCTCGTCATCTCCATGTTGGTCTTGTTGTAGGAGGCGTTGACGTGGAGATCGAGCCAGCTCTTGTCCTCATCGGTGATGTTGTAGCGCGCCGTGAAGGTATTCGCCTCGAGGTCGACGTCATTCACCGGCGTGCCGCCGCTGACCTCGTTCCAGCCGTCGCTCGTGCCATTCCAGCCCAGCTTCAGTTCGCTGTTTTCGCTGGGGCGGATGGTTGTCTTCAAAAGGCCGCTCAAGACGTCGAAGCCGGTGCCGTCGACCGTATCGCCGCCGCCATCCTTGTAGTCGTCATAGTCGCGATAGACGATGTTGCCGAGGACATCCCAGTTTTCGTTGAAACGGTAGGCGCCGGCAGCGCTGGTCGTCCAGCCTTCGCCGTTGCTCTCATAGCGCCCGGTCGCGGACGCCGCCCATGTCTCGCCGTCGCGAAGATAGTCGTCCGCGTCCTTGGTCTCGAACAGGACGACGCCGCCAATGGCGCCCGAGCCATAGGTGTTGGCGACCGGGCCGCGAATGACGTCGACGGATTTGATGAGTTCCGGGTCGATATAGAAGGTCGATTGCGGGCCGTGGTCGGAGCGCTGGAAATTCTGCCGCGCACCGTCGACGATGACCGCGACGCGGCCGAAATCCTGCAAGCCACGGATGTTGATGCTGGAGGAGACGCGCCTTGCGTCGGCTTGGACCGCTACACCCGGCACACCCAACAGCATGTCGTTGGGCGTCGTCGCCATGCGGCGTTGCAATTGCTCCTGATCGACATGGCTGACCGAAGCCAGGGAATCGATCGCCGTCTCGCCGGTGCGGCTGACGACCAGGATCTGGTCGAGCAGCGTTGCGCCTGCCGCGGCCGGCTGTTCAGGCGTCTGCGCCTGTTCGGCCTGCTGCTGATCTGTTGCAGTTTGGGCGGCCTGTTGGGCATTGGCCGACTGAGCATGGGCCGACGGGGTGAGCAGCGCGATCGCCGCAGCACCCGCCAGCAATGCTGCCGTGCCCTTTGCCATCGATCGATGCGCCGGACCTCTATGCCCCGGATCTGGGCTGCTATTCGCCAGACCCAGCCGTCCCCAATTCCCCAACCC
>NZ_JBVVPV010000090.1:0-8149 GCF_055811735.1 Mesorhizobium sp. WSM4850
GAGCATCCTTGCCGGCTCAACCTCCAGCACCGTAGCGAGCTTCTCGACCATGTCGATGGTAGCAGCATATACACTGCGCTCAAGAGCGCTGATGTAGGTTCGATCAACACCAGCTTCATGTGCCAGCGCCTCCTGCGAGAGCTTCTTTTTCTCGCGAAGCCTACGCAGATTGCGGGCAAAGACCTCTCGGATTCCCATACGCGAGAGGCCACCCTCTTGTTGAGGATTTCACCACGGAGTATACTCTACAAACTAGGAGCAACTGGCACGAGCATCGACTTTGCCCGAACTACCTGCTGTTAGAGTTCGCGACTTCCCGGATGCGATCTGACGATGACTATCGCTCAAGGTCAGCGCTGTAGGTCACGCAAGCTGCGCCAGGGAGCGAAGCCGAATGGTCTAGACCCATGTCGAAGAAAGTGGGCTCAGTTCACTGGCGCGCCATCAAAATCGATTTCGGCAATCCGGGATGGGCCGGATCGCCTTTGTTACTGCGGCGGCCGAATCAACTCACAAGGATCAACGTCAAGCGCTTTTGCGAGCCGGCCAAGCACACTGACGCTTGCGGAAACCCGAGCACGCTCGATCGAACCAACATAGCGCATGCTGAGCTCTGTGCGGGCAGCCAATTCTTCCTGCGTCAGGTCCTGATCATGGCGCAAACGACGCATGTTGATCGCCATGACCTCCTTGAGGTCCATGGCAAGATAGGGACCAGAACCGGAACTATCGTTCTAGGAACGATCGTTCCTATTCGATATGATTAGCCCAACGAGGAGATGTCTTGCCCTATCCGATGACGACAAACCCGAACCGCAGGAGGTCGCGATGAAACCCAAAGTTCAAGACGAAGTCCCGTGGTCGGACCGTCTGACCGCTTACGACAACGAGCACTTCACGATCTATATGAGGCTCCTGGACGCGTCCGCCGACGATGCCAGCGAAGACGAGATGGCGCAGCTCGTCCTCGGCATCGATCCGATGCGAGAACCTGAGCGCGCCCGAATGGCGGTTCGCAGCCATCTCGATCGGGCAAACTGGATGGTTACGACTGGATACAAAGAACTGTTCGCGCGCTGACCGGCCCCAGGTGAGCTATTCCAATTACTTTCAGGCGAGGAAATCCAGATAGCCACGATCCATGAGCATGTGACCGCGCCGGACAGCACGGGGAATGCGATCGCGAAGGTGGTTGCGCGGATCCGTCCAGTCGACCTGGACGCGTTGCCGGCCCAACAGGGCCCTTGCGATTTGACGGTGCGATGCACCGCCTAGCGAGCCGTCAAGCGCCTGGATGACAAAGCGCAGACGGCTGGCGCGGGCCTCGGGCGGAAACAGCCTGTCGGGAAGTTGTCCGGTCGCGTGAAGAGCATTGAGGCATTCGAACGCATTCAACTGCTGTTCATCCGATCGGCGGGCCAGATCGCGTCGACGGAAAGCCGAACGGGGCGCAAAACGTCCGCGCCATGCACAACCAGTTGTAAATCCGGTGAGCATTTCGCAGCATGATATGCCGGCGACCGTCCGCCGTGATCACGAGTGCCGCCCGACATGGCAAGGCAACGAGATCAAACGAAAGCGTTTCGGGCGACAGTGCCTTTTCCGCAATGACCGGCAGAACATGAGGGCATTGGCGGAAGCACCAGAACACAAACGCATCATGCCTCAACGAGCTTGCGAACAGGAGCCCCCACCGCGTCAGATCGGCCGACGATCTCACCACTTCTATGCCGAAGCGCCTTTCTGCAAATTCTGCGTGCTCAAGCGCGTGCCTCAAGTCACGCTGGAAGGCCGGATTGCGCCGCAGGAATTCCCAGGCCCAGCCGCGTTGCGTCAGGTGCCGCGTATAGCGATAGGATTTCTCATCCTGCCAGTCCGGCCCGTCGGCGTCATTATCTATCATAACCATGTCAGGCGCCCGTGCAGAGTACAGGCGCCCACAGCACGGGACCGCCAAGATCGCCATTGTGGCGGACCGCAGCAAGGCTCGCCTCTGAGACATCCAAAAAGCCGGCAACGGCGCGCGTGGTGCCGATTGTCTGGGGCTTACCTATCCGGACCAGCGGCCATCCGGCGCGACGCAGGATTCGCTCCATGCCCAAATCCGTAACCGTGACGAAATGGGTGAGTTGCCGTGACAAACCGAACTCGATCATGCCAGCGAGAAGTTCATACGTGGCAACAGCTATACTCCCACTGCCCTTCGGTGCAGACGGTGGGAGATCAAGGGCGAAACGGCTGCTTTCCCAGACACTCGGTTCCTCGGGTGCCGCTCTCCCTTCCAATAGCCTCGAAAAGACATCTCGCAGCATCGTCGGCCCCGTCGAGGGCAGAAGGCGTACGCCGCCCCCGACGCGACCGGCGGAATCGCGCAACACGAGATAGTGCGGTTCCAGGGAATCGAATGAATCGATCTCGAAGCCGCCGGTGGTGCGCACGTTCCAGTCGAGCCGTTCCTTGAAGACGCGGTAGCGCAGGCGGTGCATTTCGTGAAGTTCGTCGGCAAAGGCGCCGCACCAGCCGGGCGCAATAAGTTCAATCATGATGGTCTCCTCGCAGGTATGACCCTGCCATTGGAGGCGAACCTTCATGCCGCGATTGCCTGTGCAATTGCACAGGTGGATCAAAGAGGGATTCTGTTCCTCAGAAAATTGATGATCGAGAGGAGGCCAGCAGCATCACCGCCTGATTTTTGGTGCGCACGCCGAGCTTCTTCTTGGCATTGTCCAGATGGAAAGCGGCCGTGCGCTCCTTGATTCCCAAGATGCAGCCGATCTCCCAGGCGGACTTGCCCTTCGCCGTCCATTGCAGGCATTCGTACTCACGGGGCGTCAGCAAAACGCCGTCCACCGCCAGACCACCCGAAAGCTTGCGGCGAACGCCAATGTGAAAGCACGTCGCCATAATCTCGAGCGTCTGTTTATATTGCTCGGCGATGCGCAGGAAAGTCGGATGAAGCCTGTCTGCCGCGAAGGTCATCGCAGCGACACCACCGCGGCGATCGAGAAGTGGAATCGTCAGTCCGCAGCAGATGCCGAATTCGGCAGCCTCATCGAAAAGCTGTTGCTGTCGCTTTGAAATGCCGGCATAGCCGAAATCCGGTCCCCACCGGAAGGGAAATCCGCTGTATCTTGCCCATCCTATGACCGGGTCGATCCTTTCATATTGGTGGCGCAAGTAGTGCGACGTCCAGCTGGAATGATAGTTCGATATCAGCCTCGGCTTTGTGACGCCATCAGGCACCAGAGACAGGTAGGCGAATGCGCGAATGTCGAAGGCGCCGACCGCGTTAGCCAGTGCGTCACGCAAATCGACCTGATCGACGCTCAAAGACAATTGTTCCAGCAAAGTTTTGAAGACGAGCTGCATTTTCTCCTGCGGCTGTTTTCAACTAAACCTGGGACTTTCTGCTTCTTGGCAGCTACGGCGAGAAGACTCGCCTCCGAGATAAGACGCTGGAGAAATTCACCGCGGTGACTACTCCCCGGACCTTCGCCGTGGCGGCGCTGTTTGCGTCGGGTGACGGGCCATGCCGAAACAGGCCTGAAAGGCGCGTGAGAAATGGCTGCCGTTGGAAAAGCCAGTGGCAAGCGCCACTTCGACGAGCGGAAGGTTTGACTGTTGCAGGATCTCGTCGGCCCTCTCCAACCGCAGAGATCGATAGAACTGCATCACGCTCTGTCCCAACTGTCCCGTTGCCAGCCGCTCCAATTGCCGCACCCCGATACCGCTTAGATGGGCCAGACCCAGTCTCAGCGGGTCGGCGATGTGGCTCGTCATCAGCTCAACCATAGCGACAAGCGCGGGATGGTGCAGATCGTACTTCCGTGCAGGATCCCAGCTGCTGCGGGCCTCGGCCTGCCGGATTCCCGTGTAAATGAAAACCAGTCCCTCACCGCGTGCGCCAGTTCCACACCATGATCGGAGGCGGTCAGCGCGTGGGCCATGTCCAGCGGGCCATGCCGCCCACGCAAGTGAAGCGGTCGCAGTCCATGACGAAGAGCCGCCGCTCGATGAGCGCCTTGGTACATCTCCCGTATCGCATCGACGTGTTGCCAGTGGATGTGAACCGGCGTGCCGCTATCACACCGGCGGCAGCCAAGATGGCCGCTCCGCCTGAGATCCCGCCCAAGGGCACTCCCGACCGGGCGAGACGGCGCAGCCAGCCAGAATCCTGTCGTCGCGATAGGTCAGCGGATTGCCGCCAGTCACAACGAACAGAATATCGAATTCACTGGCTGCTTCTGAAATAGGCACTGTTTCGAATGCACCAGAGACGGAACTGCGCATCCACCCGCCCTTGGCCGAGATTAAGCTGAGATCGTAAAGCTGCCGCCCGCTGAGCAGGTTGGCAGCCCGCAGCGGTTCGACTGCAGAGGCGGCGGACATCAGGGCAAAGTCTTCGACTAACAGGAACCCGTATCGCTGCGCGCTACCGTGACTTCCGTCATCCCGTGTAAGTTTGTATCGCCCAGACGTCTGGAAACATGGCTGAGAAAAGCACCAAGAAGTCAATTCTGAAAACACCTCATTGCCTTTGCCGTGATATAGTCTCGGCAATTCAAGGAGTGTTTGGTACGAGGTTTTCGCAACGCGGACGAGCCAGACCGCGAATTGGCGGCAGAACTGGAACTGACCGCGGCCTCTAATCGTGGCCGTGGCCGCCGTGGCGGTGATTGCGCTGTTCCCTGGGCGGCGCGTTGGCCCACCTCCTGGCTTCACGGCATATTGCAATGCCTCAGTCGGCCCTCGCGAGGTGGCGGCCGCCCTGCAGGCCACGGGCCGAGCACGCGAGTGGCGTTCGGCATCTACGAGCCGACGCAGAATCGATGGCGCGTTCGAGAAGGCGCGATCGACGCGGTAATCGACAACCCGGTGCTCGCCATCGCACTGTGTGGTGACGAAGGCGCGGCTTTTGGAGCGCAGCACGACTTAAGAATTCCCACCCTTACACTGGTCAACATTCATATAATCGAAAACGTTGGCTCAGGCGACGACACTGGCGATGTGTCCAATGCCGCTTCTGTATGCACGGTTTCAGTCTGTCCGACATCCGACAATTGTTGGATGTGAGACAGGGCGCCAAATCCGCTAACCAGTTGTTTTGATCGAATTTCCTCTCTGGCACATTCTGTGCAGCGTGGCTCGCGAACGGATCAGCAAGAAAATAGTCCCATGATCACACTCACTGAAAACGCCGTCGCTGCCGTCAAGGCCGCGCTTTCCCGCGCTGACGAACCGGCGGAAGGCTTTCGCATCATGGTCGAGGCGGGCGGCTGCGCCGGCTTCAAATACCTGATGGGTCTGGAAAGCGTCTCGCGCGAGGGGGATGCCATCATGGAGGCGAACGGGGTCAAGGTGTTCGTCGACGCAAGTTCCCAGCCCCATCTCGCCGGCACGACCGTTGACTTCGTCACGGACCTGGAGTCCTCGGGCTTTGTCTTCGACAATCCCAATGCGCGGGACAAATGCGCCTGCGGCAAGTCCTTCGGCTAGCCGCCATCAGGACAAGGATCGGCGCAATGCGGGATGACACCGACAACGTCTACCACTTCAGCGACAAGCTCTATTTCATCGACCGGAACAATGTCGGCGCTTTGGGACCCCAAATGCGGCCGGCGAGGCCGGCGCAGTCGCCTGCGGCGATCGGCTTAAACTGACGATGGGTTTCGATCGTAAGACCGAGACGATCACCGCCGCAACGTTCCAGACCTTCGGCCGCGGTTCGACAATAACCGCTTCCTCGGCGTCTACCGAATTCATGTTGGCAAGACGATCGATGAAGCCCTTCAGATCAACCATCAGGACATAGCGGATTTTCTCGGCGCCCTGCCGCCGCACACGACATACTCATCGCTCGACCGCCTCATCCTGGAGCGCGGATTGCGGCTGATGAGCGAATTCTTCCGTGCTGTGAGGCAGGCTTTCGAGGAGACACCAGGATTCTCACGCCTCGTCCTCGTCAAGGCATCATCGCCATGAGCGACGTGATAGAGGCGTCTCTCGTGGTGATAGGCTTCGAGGAGCCAGAGACCCTTCCCCGCAGCCTTCCTCCGCTGAAACGTAATTCTGCGTGGAGTTCGGGCGAGTGGGTTTTCGGTATCGGCCTCGACGGTGGAACGGGCTGCAAAACGTGCAGTGGGACATTTCCCACCTTTTGCCGCGTGTCGTAGGCCAGCAGAGATGCTCCCTTGCTCACTCGAAGGCCGCTTAAGCAACGTCATATGCGGTCAAGGAAATTTTCTACACCCTTCAAGGTGAAGGACGAATGCCGGGCGGGCTGCCGTATTTTGTCGTTTCGCCGGCTGTAAGCTTTGGTCGGGACGTGAAGGCGACCGGGAAAGAGCATTCTGCGGATTCTGCGACACCGATTTCGTTGGGGTAGATGGCCCCGGTGGCGGACATTTTGCCACCGCACGGGAGCTTGCGTTGGCGGTCGAACAAGCCTGGCGCGGGTCGGGAACTGGGCAGCGTCTTGTCGTGCTCACTGGAGGGGAACCCCTCCTCCAGATCGATGAAGAACTCCTAGGAGCGCTGCATTCCTTGGCGTTTGAAATTGCCGTGGAGACCAACGGTACCATCCCCACACCCGCCGCCATCGACTGGCTGTGCGTCAGTCCGAAATGCAATACACGCCTCGTGGTCATGGCAGGGGACGAGCTAAAGCTTGTATCCTCAGATTGGCGCGGAGCCCGAACATTTCGAAGTTCTCGCGTTGAGCACCTTTTGCTTCAGCCGATGGATGGGCCCGAGCGCGAGGCGAATACGGCCGCCGCAGTGGCCTATTGTCTTGCCAACCCACGTTGGCGCTTGAGCCTTCAAACCCACAAATTTCTCGGGATCCCATGAAAATTACGCAAGCTTTCACCTTCGAGGCAGCGCATTGTCTTCCGCGGGTGCCAGAAACCCACCGCTGTCACCGCATGCGTGGCCACTCATACCGTTGTGGAACTGCGTCTGGAAGGGCCCGTCGATCCAGATACGGGCTTTGTCGTCGATTTCTTCGATGTCGAGGCTGTGTTCGGACCGCTGCTGCAACGTCTCGACCATCAGTGTCTGAATCAGATTGAGGGTCTCGAAAATCCGACCGCGGAAAACATTGCGGTCTGGATCTGGAACCAAACCAAGCCGCTTCTTGGCCAAATGTGCTCGGTAACAGTCTATGAGACACCGCTGTGCTGGGCTGAATACGAGGGTTGACCCGATGCAACGAGATCCGGGAACCGCACTCGTCCTTTTCTCCGGCGGCCAGGATTCGACAACCTGCCTGGCTTGGGCGCTCGAGAACTTCGAGCGCGTCAAGACAATCGGCTTCGACTATGGGCAGCGGCATCGGATCGAGCTCGATGTGCGGCCCTACCTGCTCGAGCGCATTCGAACAGACTTTCCGGCCTGGCGTGGGCGACTAGGCGAGGACCACATGATTGACATGGCCGTGCTCGGCCAAATCAGTGGTACCGCGCTCACGCGCGACGTCGAGATCGCACTGAACGCGAACGGTCTAACAAATACCTTCGTGCCTGGCCGCAACCTTCTGTTCCTCGGATTTGCGGCCGCGATAGCTTACCGGATGGGCGCGAAACACCTCGTGATCGGCGTGTCCGAGACGGATCGTTTCAGCTATCCGGATTGTCGAGATGACGCAGTTAAAGCGATGTAACTTGCCCTGAACCTTGGAATGGAGACGCGTTTCGTCATTCACACACCCCTCATGCGGCTCGACAAGGCGCAGACCTGGGCGCTGGCGGATTGGCTGGGCGGCGAGGCGCTAGTGAAGCTCATCTGCGAAGGAAGCCACACCTGCTATAGCGGAGACCGCGAGCATAGACATAGCTGGGTTTT
The DNA here is from genome assembly GCF_055811735.1 of Mesorhizobium sp. WSM4850. Lineage (NCBI taxonomy): Bacteria > Pseudomonadati > Pseudomonadota > Alphaproteobacteria > Hyphomicrobiales > Phyllobacteriaceae > Mesorhizobium > Mesorhizobium sp. WSM4850. Next base: position 7,843 of record NZ_JBVVPV010000090.1, read on the forward strand.
CGGTTGCGGGACCTGCGTCGAGTGTAATCTTCGCGCAGCAGGAGGGGAGCAATTCCGATCCTGCAAAGATGCACCCGTGGCCGCCCAAGAAATGACGTGAGCGCCCAGATCCAGGCCGACGGTGGCAATCTGTTCCATAGATCGTTTCCTTCTCTTTGTGGTGTTCAGCACGACCAGGGTACGCGCCTTAAATGCCGTTTCGAAGGGCTGTTCCATACGATCGACTTTGATGATCTTCGCCGTTCGCGTGGTGCTGTTTGGTGGGGGAGTTCAGCACCATGGCGAGCAGGCTGCGGTTGTTATCCTT
>NZ_JBVVPV010000091.1:0-8021 GCF_055811735.1 Mesorhizobium sp. WSM4850
AAGCAGTCCGGCATCGGGCGGGAGGGTTCCCGCCACGGGCTCGAAGACTACCTCGAAATGAAATATCTCTGCATAGGCGGAATCTGATCTCTATGTGGATGGACACCTCCGGCTCAGAATGAACCAAAGGGATGATCGAGCGCTTTGGCGAACCTGCTTGCGGCTGGTTCGGGTCGTCTATCGCGACCCCGGCCTGCGCGCCTTAAGTGTTCATCTAGGCGCCCAGTACGTTGAACCGCCTCTGCGGCGACGAGCCAAGGCGCCGGTACCTGACGGTACGTTGCTCATCCTATCCAACCGCGGCAAGCATCTCATCTGTGCGGGGCGACAGCATCAAGAAGTACCCGGAGATCCACGCCGCCGACAGCTCTCACCCTTATATGGATATCCTGATAGGTTCGGCCGCAATCGCTCGTTTGGGCCTCATAAATGTCCCCTGGTAAACGACGTATAGCTTCTTCGGAACGGGCAGGTGCCGATCACAGTTCGGCGCCCCAATTGCCTCATTTAGTAATTTTGTCCGATCACGTTCAGATAGGGTTGAGGGGCATTTTCCAACCCACGTTTTCGGCTCGCGGTCGTGAAATTCTAACACGGGATGAGCGCCCTTTCCGACGTGCTTGAATCGACGCTCGCCCTTGTCATAGCGCTGCCCTGTTGCCTTCCCTTCTTTGCAACGGCGGCCGCTGCCATTTTGTATCTTCGCTCCTGCCAAGCATCAATACCCGTCGCTGCCCCCAAACGAAGTGTCTTCGGGCTCTGCCTCAAAAAATGCCCTAAGGCGCAATACCTCCTCTTCCTGTTGCCGCTAGCAGGCTTCTGAACGGGCCAGGCTCTTAGCGAAGAGACATCGCAGGCGCCCGACTGTTACCCTGACTTGGCGGAAACGCGAAAACAAATGAACGGGTAAACCACTCGCGGTCGGCGTCAATATTCGGTACTGAATCACACCTTGGGCGCGGGAGCGACTCCCGAAACGTCGATAGGCTGTCCGATTATTGGGAAGTCCGCCAAGGCACCGGCGTGTTTGCGTCCGCGGCGCGAGACAATGCTGGATCACTGTGGTGCCGTCAATCACGATGGTTCTGCAGAGAAACGTCTCGCCAGGTGTTTCACGCGACCTTAAACGCGATCGTCCATCAGATGCGCTGACACAGCGAATGTCGTCAGCCCAACGGTGCAGCGCGTCCGCACGGCGAGCGGATGACGCACGGACACTTTTTACGCCGCAACCTCCTTATTGCCGCACAAGCAATTGAGCGCCCTTCGCGCATCGCTCTGAATCGCTACAGTCGCCGGTATTCCGGCCTGGAGAAGATACAGTGACACTAGACGTGCCCAGGCCGCGCATCCACGAGAGACATTGAGGGGTGAGATCCAATGATTATGGCGCATGTGCTCGACATGGACGGGGTCCTGGTCCGCGGCGGCCAACCGATTGCTGGCTCGGTCGACTATGTCGCCGGGCTAGTCGCCAAGGGTGAGCCGTTTCAGATCTTCACCAATAACTCGCGCTTCACGCCCGAAGATCATGCCGAGCGTCTAAGAGCGGTTGGCTTCGCCGTGCAGCCAGAGCACATCTACACCTCGGCGCTCGCCACCGCGCGGTTCGTGGAACTACAAAAGCACGGATCATCTGCTTATGTCATCGGCGACCACGGTCTGGTCGAGGCCCTGCGGCAGGCAGGCTGCCGGATAACGGAGTTTGCCCCCGAGTTCGTGGTCCTCGGAGACACCACTTCGTACCACTATGAGCAGATCGCAACTGGCGCCGAGCTTGTGGCGAAGGGCGCGCGCTTTCTCGCCACCAATCCGGATGCGACTGGCCCGACCGAGCGGGGCTCCCATCCGGCATGCGGTGCAGTCGCAGCACTAATCGAGAAGGCCACCGGCCGTCAGCCCTATTTCGTCGGGAAGCCGAACCCCTTTATGATGCGCAACGCGCTCGACCGGCTCGGAGTGCGAGCTGTCGATACCATCATGGTCGGTGACCGCATGGACACCGACGTGCTCGCCGGGCTCGAATCGGGCCTGAAGACAGCCCTTGTGCTTACTGGGGTGACCAAACTGGCTGACATAGAGCGGTTTCCATTCAGACCGGACCACGTGGTCGAGTGCCTTGCCGATCTGGGCCAGATCATCGTGAACCAATAAGCCGAGCGCACCCCTACACGAAGACCGAAGGCTCCCTCTGCGTTCCGCATGGCGGCCGTCAACCTGGGCAATTATCGGCAGGAACAGCTGGCCGCATCCAGAAAAGAAGTGATAAGCAGACAACTTAGTCGAAGTATACCCATGTAGACCAATGCAGGCCGGTCTTGGCTTCTATGAAGCAAGAGTCTTCGACCGAAGAGTCTCGCGCGCCGAAGTAGGCTACGTCCAGCGAATGGGTCAGGTCGGATCGACCAGATGCGTTCGCTGCGACACTCACGCCCGACACCGCCTTCGTTTCTGTGATGGCTGCGAACCACGAGATGGGCGTCGTTCAACCCATTGGAGTTTAGACCGATATGCCGCCTCGCTCCGGAGGCGATCCTACACGTGGACGCCGCGCAGGTTGTTAGTCGTATACCCATAGATCGAGTTCGTCGAAGTCGATCTGCTCTCCCCTATCAGCACATAAATTCCAGGCCCGAAAGGCGTTGGCGCGTTATACATTAGGGAGGGGTTGCGCCTCGAACCGCTTTTTTATGGTGAACAGGAGGACGGGCGACGGCGCAGGGACGCTGAACAGCTAAGCAGCCGTCTGACTGGCCGTTGCCGCGGAACAGGCGGCTCGGCGGCTGAGTGTAGCGAGTGGCATCGACGCGCTTCGAAACAACTTTGAACGGGAGTTGGCAATCCGCCTGCCGCAAGTACGTTTTAATGGGATTCAAGCACCGCGCCTTCCAAATACGTGCTCTTTGAGCATCCCGTGGTGTGAGGCCGATGCAATTGTAGAGCGCTTGGCGATGCGCGGAATCTGTCTCTCCACAGGTACCGCCTGCAGCGCTCGCTCCACCGCTCCGTCGCATGTGCTGACGACGATGGGATCAGCTATGAAGATGCCAAGCCTACGCTGCGAGTGAGCCTTTCCACATTTACTCCAAAGGCGGATCTCGAGTTGGCAATGGCCGAAATAGTCGCTGCCGTGAATACGGAGCCATAACGACCGCGCTCGAAGTCTGACAATTCTTCAGCACCAATTCGCATAGCCGGACGCGAAACATTGCGCCTCTAATTTGAAGTTCTGAACGCGAGTACATCTGAATTACGGATGCCCGGCAGGAGACTGAGCTCGCTGCCGGGCCGGGTACGCCTTGGGAGGTGGCGTAATTCAGCGACTCTCGTGGAGGTGGGAACCACTAAGTCCGCGTGTTTTGCTGAATAGCGTGCATGTACCGTGCCAGGTCAAAAAGCGCTTAAAAACACCCGAGAGTCAGGTTCCTGTACCTTGCGTACCCGACATTGTCGGCTATCGGACAATACGAACGTGCCTCTTGGCATCGACGATGCCTCAACCAGAGCGCCCTCGAAGGCCGTTCGCTGCCATGTCGAGCGGCCAATCGGTGGTGACGGGTTTTACGCCGGCTGACGCACAGGGCGGACTGTCACTTTTCAAGCGAGGAAATCTCTGTACCCTCCATTCATGAGGGCGCGGCCACGCGAGACGGCGCGGCGAATGCGGTCGCGCAGATGATCGCGAGGATCCCTCCAGTCGGCATGGACGCGCCGTTGACCAACCAGCGCTTCGGCGAGCTCACGATGTGACGCCCCAGCAAGTGAGCCGTCGAGCGCACGAAGAACGAAGGTCAAGCGCGGACCGCGTCTTTCCGGCGGAAACAAGCGGGCGGGCAGGTGTTGACCCTTACTTAGAGAATTGAGGCACTCGAGCACCCTCAGACGGGGCTTCGAAAGCATCGCGGGCCAGATCGCCTCGGTATGGAGGGAAACAGGGTGCAGGATATCCGCGCCAGAGACGGCGAGCTGGAGCGTATACTCTGTATCGCGAAGAAGAACATGCTGGCGCTTGTCGGGCGCCAGCAGGACCGTCGCACGACATCGCAACGCCGAGAGCTCGAACGACGATGTCACCCACGATGCTGACAGCTGTTCTGCAATGACTGGCAGCACATGGACGCACCAGAGCGGTGACCAGAATACGACCGAATTTCGCCCATAAGAGTCGGCGAAACAGGACACCCCAGTGTGACAGGTCGCCGGCGAGCGCGACGACGTCGAGAAAGGGTCGGTAGGACAAAGTATTTGCCTGCTGGCTTGGAGCGGTCACCTCCCGCTGGAATGCTGGATTGCGGCGCAAGAACTCCCAGGCCCATTCGCGCGGCGTCAGACCAGCGGTGTAATCGTACGATCTTTCATCGCGCCAATCAGCCTCATCCGCGCCAGTCACGAGAACTGTAGGCACGACCGTGCCCCCCTGCCCGCCCCCACGGATGTCGAAACACCGTGCCACTTGGCAAAGCACAGGCAAAGGCACCAGAGGTCGATGGCGCGATTTCGTCGAAGCGTGTGCCATCGGCACTGTAGAGGGCAGAAGACGCGCGCAAATAGCGACCAGACCGTCGAACCCGCGCAGCGACAGCCAGCGCGGCCTGAGCACGCCAAGGGAGTCGGTTTGATGGCGGTGATCGGCTCCTGCATCGCGTTCCAGACATTCCTTGCAGGCGCATTAGCGTGGCGGTGGATTGCACACTGATTGTGGATAGGTTGTCGTAGCGCGAGCGCTATAAGCTCAGTCATCGGAGGTCTCCTGGGGGAATTTCCGCCATTGGAGGCCAAGTTCCGCGCTATGGCAGCCTGTATAGTTGTACAGGTTAAGCCGACAGCTCAGTGGACCGCAAAACGAACCGGCGAGGCGCGCAGATCGCTTTTTGCTGGTGCTCACGCCGAGCTTTCTTTGCGGACGGTATGGAGATCGAGCGCGGCCGGGGCTCACTAGCGCCTGCTGCAGCTGATTCTTCCAAGCAGACTTGCCCCGCACTGCCCTGTTGCCGCGGCACACCAATGCGTAGCGTCAGGTAGACATCGTCGACCATTAGGCGTCTCGTTGAGATACTACGCCGAGCCCGAGCTCCCCCAATCCTAAACCCTCATATCGGACGGCGGCCCGACATCAGCCCAGGTTGCCATAGGGACGAGTCCCATGCGTTCGCCCGAATGCAGCTTGGTGACTTGATCGACAGACTTCAAGAATGCAATCAAGGGAACGGTGCAGGCCAAGATTGCGGCAGGGCTTGGGCACCATCAGGTCGCCCAAGCGGCGCCCAGCCCTTTCCTCGAATCTCCGGTTTTTTGCCGCTGGACCACAGCCCAGCCACTCCTGCTTGAGTGCTGCACGGTGTCACCGCTCGCGCCGGAGGTTGATCCGGTGATTACGGGGTACGCTCGTTGTCGCATTCGCGACGATGTCTGACATCTGACACAGCGCTGCCAGAGCGATCCCATTGTTCCGTAAGGGATTTCCCAGTTGGCACGACGGTTGCGGTCCTATGCGCAAAAGCACTGCGACGCCGCACCGACTGGGAAGAACTCATCCATGATCACGCTTTTCGAACATGCGGGCGACGCCGCAAACATTGATCCTTCTCGAGCAGGCGAGAGCCATTGCGCCTTCATTCCTCAGGTCTTTCGCACATGAGCGAATTCGATTTCCGCCCAACGCTGAATGCGCCCGACGATGACCCTCATCTTTGGCTTGAAGATGTAGAAGGCGAACCGGCACTTGCGTGGACCGCCAGCCAGTCGGCAAAGACCCTGAAGCACTTCGCGGGAACGCGGTTCGAGCGCGATCGGGCGGCCCTGACAGCGATTTTCGACCGTCCTGACAAGATTCCCACCATCTGGCGCCGTGGTCAGTACCTCTACAATTTCTGGCAAGATGCCGGAAATCCGCGCGGACAGTGGCGCCGGACCACCCTTGCCGCCTACATGAAGGCGGATCCCCAATGGGAGCTACTAGTCGATCTGGACGCCCTCGCGGCTAGCGACGGAGAAGACTGGGTCTGGGGCGGCGCGTCGATCGAGCCGGAGACGCGCGAAAGAGCCGTCTTGCGCCTGTCGCGCGGCGGCAGCGACGCGGTCGTGCATCGCGAATTCGACCTGAGCTCTCTGAGCTTTGTCGCCGACGGTTTCAATCTCCCCGAGGCCAAGGGTGACATTGATTGGCTCGACCCCAACACGCTTCTGCTTTCCAGTGCGCTTGGTCATGGCATGGCCACCCGCTCCGGTTACGCGCGCACCGTGCGACTGTGGAAGCGTGGCGCGGATCCCCTCACCGCGCCGGTAATCTTCGAGACCGGTTCCGAAACCCTGGGTGTGTCTGGCCATCTGGACCGTACCGCCGAGAGCGAGCGCGTGTGGTTCATCGAGCAGCTGGCCTGCTTCGAGAAGATAGTCCGCATTGGCGATGATAGCGGGCCGAAGATTGAGATCGACCTTCCTAAGGACGCCTGGTGGGGTAACTTCGGCGATTGGCTGGCGGTAAAGCCGCGCACAGCATGGACGGTTGCCGGGACGACCTATCACGCCGACGCGCTGATCGGCATCTCGCTTTCCTCTTTCCTGGCCGGCGAACGCCGTTTCAGTACCCTGTTTGAACCGGACGAGAGGCGCTGTCTGCAGTCATTCTTCTGGAATGACGGGAAGCTCATTATCGCCTACCTGGCGAACCTCGTTCCGAGATTCGAGGTGTTCACGCCGGGCCCGCAGGAATGGACGCGCCGAGCCCTGGACACCGTTCCCGTGCAAGGGACTGTTCACCTCTGGTCACTCGATGCCGCAGATCACGAGACCAATGGGGAGGTTCTGGTCGGGGCTCATGATCCAATCACCCCGCCGCAGCTTTTCCTATTCGATCTCAATGCCGCGCCGCCTGTCAGCGCTTCAGTAATCCTGAAGCGCAGCCCGGAGAATTTCGACGCATCCGGCCTGGTGGTCACGCGCCACGAGGCAGTATCGATCGATGGTGAGATGATTCCCTATACACAGGTCGGTCCGGCGGATGGGAACGGGGATGCCCCGGTTCATCTCAGCGCCTATGGCGGGTTCGGCATATCGCTCCTGCCCTCCTACAACTCCTCGCTCGGCAAGCTGTGGCTCGAGCGCGGCGGCACGTGTGTGGTGGCGAACATCCGCGGGGGCGGCGAGTTCGGCACCCGGTGGCACGATGCCGGGCGGAGGGAGGGCAAGCGTCTCGCCCATGACGATTTCGCCGCCGTTGCCGCCGACCTCGTGCGAAGGGGCATTACGCTGCCGAGGCGGATTGCCGCCGAGGGCGGCTCAAATGGCGGCCTGCTGATCGCCAACATGCTTACCCGCTATCCTGAGCATTTCGGCGCGCTGTTCTGCACGGTTCCGCTTATCGATATGCGCCGCTACACCAAGCTCCTGGCGGGCGCGAGCTGGATCGACGAATATGGCGATCCCGACAAGGCTGACGATTGGGCTTTCCTGAAGGAAATCTCCGCCTATCACGCCGCGACGCCCGGACAGCCCTATCCGCCGATCCTGCTCGCGACCACGAAGCGGGACGACCGCGTCCATCCGGGCCACGCGCGCAAGATGGCGGCAAAGCTGCAGGCCCTTGGCTATCCCGCGTTCTTCTACGAGCCCGGCGCGGGCGGCCACGGCTCCGGCAAGGACAATCGGGAGCGCGCTGCATTCAGTAGTCTTGGCATCAACTTCCTTCGCAGCGCGATCGGCTGGCACGCCGATAGCTTTCATAGACGACCGGGAGCTCGAGAAAGGCGGGCATCGAATGAGTGAGTAGAGGTCGAGGACTGCGACAAGGTGCAAATAATGCGAGCACGGTTTGCACAAACGCGCCCCGCACGCTGTCGATATCAATCAATACTGCAGGACTATTGCAGTCTACCATTTCTGAAGAGCAAGGAGAAATATCATGGCAACAAAGCGAGTGAAGGTGGCGCGGGGAGTAACAGCGGCCGTCGTCTTGATGCTGCTGGCACAGCCGGCTATCGCGATTCCAAAAGCCCCCTCCGCGTCTCCGCCTCCCCCTCCGC
>NZ_JBVVPV010000092.1:0-7841 GCF_055811735.1 Mesorhizobium sp. WSM4850
ATCGCTTTGGGGTCGCCGGGTATAGCCTCGCTGAACTGGATCCGGCTGTTCGGCTTGATGATGCCGTAGAGAATTTCACGGCGCGCCTTGCAGCCGATGTCGCGCAGGTCGTGGCCATTCAGATGCAGAATGTCGAAGGCGCCGAGATACGTGGCATAGGGATCTGTGTGGGGGGCTTTCTGAAGCGCAGCGAAGTCAGGCAGACCGGCCTCATTGGTGACGACTGCCTCGCCGTCGATAATCGCGTTCTCGACGGCAAGCTCCCTCGCGGCTTCCACGAGCCCTGCATACTTCTTCGTCCAGTCCGCACCGGTTTTCGTGTACACGCGGATAGACAATTCGGGTGAGCGGGTTCAACGGGGTCAAAAGGAGGGGCCGGAATATCCGGGCCAAATTTTCTTACGACCCATCGGGATAACAGGCTCATGCGTGGCACCCCCGTGCCCCCTCGGTTCCACCACACAGACCCGAGCGAGACGACCGCCAGACGCCGAGAGGCTGCCCGGTGGGGTAGTCGTGTAGTGCGCTCGATGTGTCGTCGTAAGAAGAGGCATTGGCCTGATCCTTTATCGAGACTGAACAGGTCGGCTGGCGATCGTCACGTCAGTGACGTTGACACCAAATTCTATGCTCACACCGTCGTCGTGGCCAATGGCGCCATAGATGTAACCCTCGATGACTATCGATAGATGGAACTCTGGCTTATACGGCCCAATCAGGTTGTCCGAGAAATGCGCCTTGAGCTGGTGTCGCCCTTCTTTGAGGAATAGTTTTCCGCAGGAAAGCTCCGGCGGTTTCAGATACACTTTGGCATCATACCACTGATCCAAAGCGTTTTCTGCCACCCCCGGAGCCGACAATGCGCCAAGAACGCACCGTCCAAGCCAGTGTATTCGATCTTTTCGCCGGACACGAGATCGGCCGTGAGCTGAAGGGCATGTCCGATTGGCTGGACGAGCAGCGTCACCTGACCAGGCCGCCGACCTGCGCCGGCACGGGGTCAAGGAGACCGGCCGCGAGGGCCTGCCGACGGAGGCGGTGCTGCGCTGCGCGCTGCTCAAGCAGCATCACCAGCTCAGCTACCAGCAACTGGCTTTCCACCTGGAGGACTCCGCCTCGTTCCGGGCGTTTGCCCTGAAGCCCGAAGAAGCCGGTCCCTGCACAAGACGATCAGCGCGATCCGGGCCTCGACCTGGGAAGACATCAACGAGGTGCTGCTTTCGAGCGCCCGCCACGAGAAGCTGGCAAGCGGCAGGGCGATACGTGTGGACAGCACCGTCACCGCAGCCCTCATCCACGAGCCGAGCGACAGCAGCCTGTTGTGGGACGCCGGCCGGCGATCGGCGGAAGCACTGGACGCGTTCCTGGCGGCCTCAAGTCCGGTGCAATGCTCATTCGTGACGTGGGACCGCTATCGCCGCTTTGTTGGTGACTGCCGGCGCGACCAACGGCGCCAGCGTGGTGGCTTGGATGGGTCGAGCACGGCCAGGCGCTCGATTGGCCGCGCTACAGCCATAGTGCCTATGCGGCGCAGCAGGCGAATGCTGAAGCGGCCAAGTTGGATTGTGGGTGGGGAAATTCCAAGAGCCGTGGGGCTGGCGCGCGTCGGACGCTGACGGCGCGGCGCGGTCGAGCCAGCCGCTCGGTCTGCTCAACCGAAGGCTGGTCGCGCAAAGCGGCTCTGTCATGCGAACCGCGGCGAACGTGTAGACAGATCAGCTCGTGCGACGAGGGGCCGGAAGCTAGATCGGGACGGTGTCGGCGTCGCATACGAAACCCTCTGCTGAGCTGATGACGGCCGAGTCCTCTCTCATCCCATTGAGCAGATGGCTCGCACTCATCCACGAAGTCCGAGACACACTTACTGATGCTGAGAGAGGCCCAGGCGACGGGGATTAGGCTCCGGCCAAGAAAAGCCCGCCGACCGAAGCCGACGGGCTGTCTTCCCTCATTTCCTGGATAATCCACAAAGGATACCCAGGAGCCTCACGCCATGCAGTAGCGCACGCTGTTTCGCGCCTCCCTGCGCGTACTGGCCTCGCTTCCGAAAGCCCCGGGCGTAAAGCGGCAGCGCCCTCCCCCAAGAAGCCGGCGACGTGCACGACCGCGCGCTAATAGGCAGCTGCCCGCGAAACTGCCGTCAGTACGCCTACCAGCCATACTCACCGTTCAGGTAGAAAATATCGCGCTCCGCTCCGCTGATATATTTCTTGGGCTTTTTGGAAGAACCTCGAGCATCGTGCTCAGCTTTTTGTCGTCTTTCCTCTTAACGTCGATCGCCCTGCTGAAAATACTTACTCCGCCTTCCCTGAAGGTCACAAAATCGCAAACCTCGGCAGCATTTATCGCTTCTTGAAGAGCAGAAAAATCACTCTGATCATGCAGGCGCTGGAATGTTTCCATGCTCCCTCCTCCCATTGGCCCGTCGGCGTCACACGCAACGCTTTCTGCAATGTTCCGAAGATCGAGGGGCGCCAACCCGCTGGCCTTCCCGACCCAGGTCTCAGTGGCTTCTCCGCACATGATCTTACCAACATCCGTGCACTGACCCACGACAACAATGCAGGTCCCCGAATACTTATACTGGAAATAGCTCATGATCTTGAGTGCTGATGCAGCCGAGCCGGCTTCGGCATTTATCAGCATGAACAGATATTCCCCCTTACTCCGGCGAGGTTCTGTCTCATGGAATACACATTCAAAGGCTTCTTCATCGATATCAGAATTGATGTAGAGGAAATCGGCATTCCAATCGTCTGCGAGGTCGTTGGCCACCTCACCAATCCGTTCAAGAATATCCATTTTTGGATGTTTCCTTCGGTTAAGTGCGTCTCTGGCACGCCCTTCGCGCCAGCTTCGCAACGTGAAATAGGAAAAGCTCCCACGCCTCACGATGGCCAAATTCGACTTGCCCTATAGTATCGTTCAGAAGGCCGGTCCGTGAGTTCGGACCTTGAGCGCTGACACTCAGACGCACGCTGAGTGCTGCAGTGCTGCTGCTGCGAATGATCCGCCGGGTCGGTCAGGTCGCTGAACCCGCACCAGTAATCGTTGCCGACCTTGAAGTAGGTGGCTGCGATGTCCCTGGTCAGGCGTTCACACATGCGGAACCCACCCCCGCAGTAGATCGGGGGGAGCAGGTTCAGGAACTCGTCGTAGATGGTCTGGTCGATCTGCCAGAACTTGCCGAGCATCCATTCGGGGTTCTTGCCCTCTCGCTGGTAGCGATTGAGGTTCACGAAATGGAGCGTGCGGTCGTCACGGGCGGAGGGAAGTTGGAACATAGCGCATGCGCTCCTTGCTCGCCGGCGCGGTGGGCGCCGTCGTGTTGCTGTTGCAGTTGGTGTTGGTGTTGCGGGATTAGGTTTGGGCGATGGCGCGGGCGCGCTCACCCAATAAATTCTGCAACGGGGTGCGGTTTTTTGGTGTATGTTAATGCTGCACGAAAAATCTCTGGGCGAAGGGGGTTTGTCATGCCGATTACTGGAACAGCCGAGGCTGCCGGAGTTTTCAATCCCTCCGAGCTGGCGCTACTGGGCCGCGTGTTCAATCGCTTGAAAATTGACGGCCAATCGGAGCAACAGCGCGAATCGCTCGCGTCCCGAATTATTGCCAATTACATGGCCGGTGTGAGGGACGAGGAAGAACTTCTGTCGGCTTCCAGACAGCCGCTTGGCCGGTGAGCTAGTGATGACTGTGAGTCACACGATCGAGCGCGCGACGGGCTTCGGCCAAATTCTCGGCCAGAATCTCTAGCAGGGCTTCGCTTTCCGGGAAGACATGTCCGCACCGGCGCTCTTGCTCTACAACTCTGTCTTGAAAGGACACTGCCTTCTCATAGTGAGTGACGAGGTTGGAATATAGCTGCTGCATCGTACTTCTCCCTGATTAGGCGAAAGCACGTTGCTCGCTCTCAAGCGCTCAATTGCCGGAAGGTATGGGCGACCGGGGAACCCTACTCTCTTCAAGGGCAAAGCGCCACCATACACTCGCCAACCGTGCCTAAAGGTGCCAACCGGCGGTTGGTAGACGCGATGCAGCTGGCGAGCGTAGGTTCCTACGATCCGGGCACAAGCCCCCCGCCCACACCCCGTGCCTGGTGAACGACTGAAAGCCCGCTGTGCCGAAAGGTGCGGCGGGTTTTTTGTCATCCGTCCGGGAACCCTGGCCCAGCCGGTACGTTCGAATCGTGCAGCACTCGTCCTTTGTGCTGAGAAATCGGATTTTTCCCTCTGATCCGATCGGCCCGCGTCTTCCCATCCCCTCGGGGCGCGGGCTGCGGCGCCGATTTTGTGCTACACAGGCTCATGTTCCTGAAACAGGCCTTCGTACATCTGCTTATTTTAATGACAGCAATCCCCGCGCTGGCCTTGCCCGTCGAATTGACCAACCAAGCGGATATTGACCGAGCTTACACCCTGATCTTGCAGACCCGTCTGGGCCAGTCCATTTGCAGCCAAATACTTGGAGCGGATGCGGAAGCCCTGTCTTTCCATCTTGGTATTTCAGCACAGGCGGCGGCCGCCATCGCTCCCACTTGCAGCAGCGCTGCCGACAATCCATGGATCTACCCCACCGCCGGCAAAATTAAGAAACAGACTTTGCAAAGCGAAAGAGCGCGTCAATACCGGTTTGTGCGTATCGATCAATCATTTCCGATCGACAGTTGGACGGATCCGTTTTCGAACACCACAACGATTCTGACGACCACCAACACCATTTCTTTAACCCGGCTCGTGCAGATCTTGGCCCACGAGACGGCAGTCTATTTTGACAGCAAGGCCGCGCCAATGCATGGGGGCGCGAAATCCATTCCGGAGCTGGCCGGCTTAAATCCGACCGGCAATTCCCAAATGAACCCCCTCGTGGCGGTGACTAACCCTCTTGTGGCGCACACGCTCACCTACCTGCGCGCCCTGCAGGTCGAATTTGAAATCGTCGACGAGTTGGTTCGTACCTCGAAGATCGCCGCACCGGCGGGTTTTGACGACAGCTTTCTTCGCCACCTGATCTCCGAACGGTGCGAGCATATCTGCGTGGAAACGTTTATCGCGGATCGGCGTCAAGTGTTCATGCCGATCAGCCTTCCGCTCCTCGCCTATTCCCCGCATTATCGCGGCGTGATCGCGATGGAGTTACCCCAGCTGCAGGTCCTGTGGAGCTCGCAACAATGGGCCAAGGCTCTCCGGGTGCTCAACTATCATCCGCAAGATTTTCTGCGCAACTCGCAAGGCGACGTCGTTGCCGATCTGGCCCGCGTCTATTATGCCCAGGAAAAAGATCGGCAGGCATTTGACGTCGTGGCGTCGTTTTTTGTATGGGATTTGTGGCCGTTTGAGCGACCGGCACTTTCTTCGAGCACGGTCGATGGCGGAAAGCGCACGTTACTAGAGTATCTGAAGCAACCTCTTCTCAGCGGATACAACATCTTGCTTTCCAACGGCCCGAGGCCGCGATAGGTCCATGAGCGCATGATCCTGGCCGTCGACGGCGCGAGGCACTCGTCGAGTGCTGTTGCAGGGGTTAGGTGGTGGGCCTGGATGTGGCGCGCTTGATGATATCGTCCCGGATATTGTCCGGGAAGATGCCCAGGTCATCCTCCGTGATCTCGTTGGCGATCAGGAGCTCCACGTTCTCCTCAATCTCTTCCAGTTCTCGGTCAGAGAACGGGCTGGTGTTGCGAGGATCGCGCCACGCTGTTGAGGGCTGGTCGTCATATTTGAACTTCCGCTCGCGGATCACCCTATAGTGGTGCGGCTCGATGCACCGGTGATCGTCGCAGAGACCTTCGTCACGTCGGATCTGATAATCGGGGTGCTCCGTGAGATTGAGCAGGATACGGGCGGGGTTGCCGACACGGTCGAGATAGGGCTTGCCGTCCTTGATTTGACCTTGCCAAACGAGGTGGTCACCCTCGCGTTGCGAGAGCCGGCCGATGCGCTCGGCCAGGGGCTTGCGTGGTCGAGCCATTGGGTGCTCCGATGAGTTTCGACAGCTAAAAAAAGTCCGATTTCGTTTCCTTAAGAATAATATTGTACTCTGGGTACAAACTTTCGTAGTCAGGGTTGAAATCGGTTTTGTTTTATATGTTGGAACCTTTACCCCCCTATGGGGACTTAGGAGAAGAAAAAGAGAGTTCTTAATATAGGGCCGAAAAAGCCTTTAAAATGAGAGTCTTATGGGGAAAAGTTCTAGTGTTTTGTCTCGATTGCTTCGAGCACCCTGCCGGTCGGTTGCCGCTCTCTGGTCTGTTCGAGGAAGCGAATGGCCTCCAGCCGGTCTCTCTCGATCGCTTCCTGCCGCTGTTCGGCCTTTGCCGACAGCCAATATGGGTGTTGCAGCACTATCTGGTTCCTCCAAGAAAACTGGTTGCAAAATGCAAGCGTGAGGCCAAACCGGTCCCCCGCCAGCGCCTACGCCACGCCTAAACGCAACGCTTACTCAACTGTGAGTTGCAGCAGCAGCACCTGCGCCAGCCACCAGTGGTGAATTAGGCGCAGGCGCTCGAAGTGGTCGTCGTACCTCCGACGTGTTGATCCCGTCGCTCACACAGCGCGCCCATCCCGGGCTTCCGGCACGTCCCGCTCCCCCACACGACCGTGGAGCGGCCTAAGAAAGTTCTCCCTCAAACAAAACCTTGAGATCGGCGAGCTCAAAACCCTGCGAGCGGGCGAGTTTCTCTGCTTCGATCTCGCAATGCGCAGCACTGCCCTTCACCCGCGCCAGCACCTGGCCCTGTTCGCGATCCATGATCACGAACACCGTCTCGACCCCGCGCTGGTCCTGCGGCCGGTACAGCCGGCGGGTGTTGCGGGGGATTTTGGCCTGGTGCTGGCGCGACGGCCGAGCGCTCGGCTCGGTTTTCGGTCTGCATTACAGGCTTGAATCCGCATTCCACTAGATCCGCCTCGGTGCTCTCACCACTAACCAGCTGCTGGACCTCAAACTCGATCTGGTCCAGCTCGAGATTGTTGAAGCTAGCCGATTTGCCGAACCGTAGGTCGCGCCAAGGCGGTTTCGGCCTGTCATCGAACTTGAATGGGGTCTCGACAATCACTCGGTAGTGGTGGGGCTCAATGCACCGTTCCAGCCCACAAGTGTTGCGGACCTGGATGCCGGGATCAGCAACGTCCAGAAGGACCCGCACTGGATTGCCGACGCCCTTGAGGTAAGGGCCTCCCCTTCTAATGCGGCCATCCCATCGCAGATGAATGCCGTCGCGTTGGGACCGACGGTCGACAGGGCACGAATTGGGATTTGGGGGGCCACTAGTCGCTCCGAGGTTGGTGACACTCGTGAGTGGGGCGATAGGGGTAAGAGGAAGGTGGTTTGTGAAAATAGATGGAGATTTTTCACTATAGTATTTCCTCTCCTTGTCAGCCTTGAAACAAAAGCAGTATTTAATCCCCTATCCTCCCCAAGTTGGGAAAGAGAAATATAAACTTGGACGATTGGTGAATGGCTTCCAAACCGTTCTTCTTGACGCTGATCTGTCGTGCTGTCAGCGTTATGGTCGAAATTGGTCTCGCAGGATTTGCACGCGAACACGCCGAGAAAAATCTTGGCGGAGAAGCGAACCCGACGCTCGCTGCGCCAGTGGCCGATCCGGATTCCCACGAAGAGCAGCAGAAGCGTCTCTGCGCGCCTGAAGGTGATCTGGCGCCGCCGCCTGCAGTGGCCGAGGTACCCCCCGAGCCCAGGCGGCCCTTCCGCCTGCGCCTAAACCAGGCCCCACAGTCCGCCCCTCGATCGTGTTTGGACTGCAGACATCGCGAACAGGTGTGCGAGGACATCGCGAACAGTTTGCCATGCTATAGAGCCAGGGCATTGAGGTCGATGGT
>NZ_JBVVPV010000093.1:0-7839 GCF_055811735.1 Mesorhizobium sp. WSM4850
GTGGGGGAGATGTCCGGCAGGACAGAGGGGGGCGCGAAGGATCGCTACAGAGCGCTTTTATTTTGAGCCGTTCGCTGCCGGTCGCTGCCCTGTCAAAAACGACCGTGTCTGGGACTAAATCCCAACCAACCGCCGGACGTCTTCCGGTGATGCGCCGGCCTCGCGCAAGGCGGCAAGGCCGGTATCGGCAAAACTCTTCGACAGCTTTCGTCCGTCCGGGCCCAGGACCAGACGATGGTGGAAGTAGCTTGGTTGCGGCAGGCCGAGGATCTCCTGGAGCAGGCGCTGCACGCCGGTGGCGGAATAGAGGTCCTGGCCGCGCACGACGTGGCTGATGCCCTGCAGCGCGTCGTCGACGACGACGGCGAGATGATAGCTTGTCGGGATTTCACGGCGCGCCACGATCACGTCGCCCCAGTCCTGCGGGCGGGCTTCTATCGTGCGTGTCGTGCAAAGGCTTTCATCGGAAAATTCCAGCCATGACAGACCCGTGCCGACGCGCGCCATCGCAGCATCGACGTCGAGCCGCCAGGCGAAAGGCGCATTCTCGGCCATCCGTCGCTGGCGTTCCCTCATAGTCAACGCCTTGTCGACGGCGGGATAGAGCGGCACCCCGTCCGGGTCGCGCTGCCAGTCGCGGCCGCGCCTTTCGCGGTCGGCAATGAAGGCGCGGATTTCGCCACGGCTCATGAAGGCCGGGTAGACGAGTTCCTCGCTGATCAGCCGATCGAGCACCGTCTGATAGTCCGAAAAATGTTCGGACTGACGGCGCACCGGTTGTTCCCAGCCAAGCCCGAGCCATTCCAGGTCGCGAAAAATGCCGGCCTCGAATTCCGGCGTGCAGCGCGTCGTGTCGATGTCCTCGATGCGCAGCAACAGCCGCCCGCCGGTTGTGCTGACCAACTTTTGATTGAGCAGCGCCGAATAGGCATGGCCGAGATGCAGTTCGCCATTCGGGCTCGGCGCGAAGCGGAATGTCAGGAGTGTCATCGTTCGGCGGCAATCGGGTTGTGCGGCGCTTTCGCCAGTTGCTATTTTGCGCCTGATTACATCTGCCACTTTGCGCCGGGAACAAGCAGACATGCAACGCATCGCCACGCTCGACGACGTCTCGCAAGGGCTCGACGCGCTCTGCCTGCTCGACCCGCGCCTGGAAAAGGTGCGCGGCATGGCCGGCGAGGTGCCGCTTCGGCTGTCCGAGCCGGGGTTCAGAAGCCTTGCCTCGATCATCGTCTCGCAGCAGGTATCCCGCGCCAGCGCCGACGCGATGTTCGGGCGGCTGACAAAACTCGTCGATCCGCTGACGCCGCAAGCCATCCTTGCCGCTGACGAAGCCATCTTTCGCGAAGCCGGACTGTCGCGGCCGAAACAGCGCGGGCTGATCGCCGTCGCCCAGGCGGTGGTCGATGGGCTCGACCTCGATCATCTCTGTTTGCTCGACGCCGCGGAGGCGATCGCGGCGATGACCAAGGTGTCAGGCATCGGTCCGTGGACGGCGGAAGTCTATCTTCTGTTCGCCGCCGGTCACCCCGACGTCTTCCCGGCACGCGACGTTGCTCTACAGAGCGCGGTCGGCCACGCGCTCGGCATCGACCCGCGCCCGCCCGAGAAAACGCTGATCAAGCTCGCCGAATCATGGAGCCCGTGGCGCGGTGTCGCATCACGGCTTTTTTGGGCGTATTATCGTGAAACCCGGGGCAGGGACGCCGCGCCGCCTGGCTGAATCCGTAAAAAAGCATGAAAATCATGCATTTTTAGCGCTGCGATTGATCGACAAGCCGCTTCACATCCCTGTCATGTCGGGCTTACAGTATCCGCGCCGACAGGCTACAGCGCCGCGCATCCAGTTGGATGCGCAAAGGACGCTGTAGGACTTTTTGAAGCTGCGCATGATCCCTTCCGAAAATCGAACCGATTTCGGGGTCATGCGCTGAACCAAGGAGGTCAATGACGTGACGGTTGCCGTATCTCCGGATGGGCTTCCAGCACTGGTGCTGAACGCGGATTACCGTCCGCTCAGCTATTACCCCCTGTCGCTCTGGTCGTGGCAGGACGCCATCAAGGCGGTGTTCCTCGAGCGGGTCAACATCGTCGCCGAATACGAGCACGCGGTGTCGTCGCCGACCTTCTCGATGAAGCTGCCGAGCGTCGTCAGCCTGAAAGCTTATGTGAAGCCATCGCGGCATCCGGCCTTCACCCGCTTCAACGTCTTCCTGCGCGACCGTTTCCAGTGCCAGTATTGCGGCACGCCGGAGGATCTGACCTTCGACCATGTCGTTCCCCGCCATCGCGGCGGCGCGACGACGTGGGAGAATGTCGTCGCCGCCTGCTCGCCCTGCAATCTGAGGAAGGGCGGCATGATGCCGGCGCACGCCAAGATGTGGCCGCTGCAGAAACCTTTTCAGCCGACGGTGCACGACCTGCACAACAATGGCCGCTTGTTCCCGCCCAACCATCTGCATGAAAGCTGGATGGATTATCTCTACTGGGATGTCGAACTGGAGCCATAGAGTTCGGCAGAAATCCGCCATGCCGGTCGCCTGACGCAGCTTTCTGCGCTTCCGGTGCTCACGTACTGTAAGTACGCTCCGCTTCGGTTCTCGAAACCCACGTCATGCGCTTCGGCCTGACGAATTTCTGGACGAACTCTGCGCTGTGCAGCTCAGTCGCGGGCAAAGGCGCCGCGGAAGGCGATGACGGCCAGGACAAAACTGGCGATGGCGTTCCAGCCGGCCAGCGACAGGCCAAGGATGCGCACGGCCGCTTTGTCGCAGGAGGGCGGGACGAATCTGTCGAGCGCATCGAGCACGCCCTTGCCGCCGGTATCGACCGGACCGGCAGCCGCTGCACAGTCGGTCGGCCCCGGCCACCACGCCCATTCGACACCGGAGTGATAGACGCCGAGATAGACGCCGTAGACCATCAGCAGGCCGCCGACGGCCAGCAGGCCGCGTGTCAGCCACGCGGGGGCGCGCAATGTCGACGCAGCCGCCGCCAGCAGCATCAGCGGCACGCCGATGTAATAGGGGGTGCGTTGCTCCAGGCAGAGCTTGCAGGGGATGTAGCCGCCGAGATGCTGGAAGGCCAGCGCTGAGCCGACGGTGGCGGCCATGGCGGCGGCGAGGAACAACGCCGTCCGCATGCGCTGGCGTCCAGGGTCGGCATTCACGGTCGCTGTCATCGATCTGCCGTTCGCCTTCTTGTTGAGCATGATCTTTTCCGAAAGCTGGCGCCCACTTTTTTGCTACGCTGACCTTCGGTTCGGGATCATGCTCTAAAACGCGTATTTGACGACGATATAGAGCGAAATCAGGGCAGCTGCGCCAGCGCCGGCGATCATGCCGAGGCGCTTTTCGATGAACTCGCGGATCGGTTCGCCATAGCGGCGCAGCAGCCAGGCGAGGAACAGGAAACGGGCGCCGCGCGCCACGATCGCCAGCACGATGAACAGCAGCAAAGGCGTGCCGATGACGCCGGACAGGATCGTCACCACCTTGATCGGCGGCAGATGGGCGAGGCCGGAGGTGATCAGCATCAGGACGATGAATCCGGTGCCCGCCGAGACGCGCAGTGTCTCGAAGTCGTCATACTTGCCGTAGAATTCAAGGATCGGCCGCGCCACCGTGTCATAGGCGTAGTGGCCGATGTACCAGCCGGCTATGCCACCCAGAACGGAGGCCAGCGTGGCGACCAGCGCGTAGCGATAGGCGCGATCCGGCCGTGACAGCGCCATCGGCAGATAGAGCACGTCGGCCGGCACGAGAAATACCGAGCTTTCGACGAAAGCGATGAAGGCCAGCCACCATTCGGCGGATTTCTTCGCCGCCAGCGACAAGGTCCAGTCGTAAAGTCCGCGAAGCATCGGCACTCCTGATGCACGTCGCCCAAAAAACGCAGCACCTTTGGGACAACAATATGCATAAAAACCAAGCCCAAAAGCACGCCAGATGAATCTCTCCAGACGCGGCGCGCTTCAATGCTGCGCTGCCTGTCTAGAAAGATTTTTCGCGCCGCACAATGGCCGTAGCTTCACGAAATCGAAAGGCTGCGGCCGAGCGAAAGCCGAATGCCCGGAATTGGCCACCCCGAATTGGCCAGTTGACGAACAGGCCTCCAACCGTATAGTCCGCGCCCATCCAGGCCGCCCGGCCTGAGCCCCTATGGCGGAATTGGTAGACGCGCTCGACTCAAAATCGAGTTCCGCAAGGAGTGCTGGTTCGATCCCGGCTAGGGGCACCACCACCTTTATACCGGTGTTGATTTGCCGGACCTTTTTCTGATTTTTGTCCCACTCTTTGTCATCGACTTTTTCGGTGGGACAATTTCGTCCTGATTTTGTTCCGGAATAACCAAGAGATGGGCGGCCTGTCCAGCCATCCGGCGGCGTTGCGCCTTCCTCGTGTAGTGCGTCGTTTGCTGCTTGGTGGTCCAACCGAAGATCGCCATGAGCTGCTCGTCAGTGGCACCGTTCTCGGCTGCTATAGTGGCTCCTGCTTTTCGAAGGCCGTGAAGGGTGCAGTGGGGCAACTCCGCTTGATCGCACCAGTCCCGCATTTTGTTACCAAGTGAATTAACGGTGAATGGTTTTCCCCATTCCGACGTCAAGAAGGTCAGGTCACCGCAGGCACTGGCGTCGATTGTCGCCCTCAACTGAGGAAGAATGGGAAGCTCCACCTCGACACCCGACGATTTGCTGGTCTTCTGGGGACGGATGTGTAGCCATCCATTCCTGACGTGCTGGCGCCCAAGGATGGCAAGATCCTGGCGACGCAGTCCCGTAAACAGTCCCAGATGCAGTGCCAGACGTGCCTTGCTGCCAGGTGGATGGCGTGCCTCGAACTGACGCACCTCTGCAACGGACCATGTGTGAAATCCATCGCCAGATTTGAGGCGCTTGATCCCGAGAGCTGGATTGCTCCGGACGATCTCGTTCTCAATCGCCCAACCGTACATGGCCGAGATGACCTTCACGACCTCATTCTGAGCACCTGGCGTCGAACGGAGATCATCTCGAATTTCGAGGACGTGCTTCCGCTCCAGGAGGTCGAAGGGGAGTGTCCCCCGCTTGCTGCCGCTTTTGTGCTCGCTGTTGCAGATTTCATCGAGAACCGATGACCGTCGAGCAAGGATTTTGGGTGAGAGCCTTACACGTCGCTTGTACTCCTGGCATAGCCAGCGAAAGGACCTCTGGGACACCGGTTCATTTCGGTCCGCGGTGCCGCTGAGCTTCAGATGCGCGTAGGGAACGTTTAGCCGAGCACAAGCCACCTCGGCCTCAAACTCCTTTGTCCCCGGCTTCTCCCGTAGTCGGACTTTGGACCGGCCGAGGGCGCGAAAGTACAGGCGCACGTTTCCGTGTCGGTCACGATCAGGGGAAACGCCCTTTGGTAGCTTTCTCGGCATCCTCAGTTCCAGGGGTTATTTGATTTGGACGATGTGCCCAGCCTGTTAGACTCGCTCCGATGTGGGATCGCGCGAAAGGCGGCAACAATCTCGTCCACGTCCCAAAGAAGGCGTGAAGCAATTGGCCGTGGTTCTGGCATTTGGCCCGAGGCCACTAGCTGGGTAAACAGAGACGTCCCGATCCCGATGAGCGCGGCAGCTTGGTCAAGATTAACCGCGACAGGTGCGAGGTTGTCTGGCAATCGGCTTGACGGTCGTTTCATACGGTGTCGGCTCAAATCATGTGCAAGGCACTCGGGATCTAGTTCCGTAACCGCCGCGGTTCCATGGCTCTCGCGCGTGGTACTATAGGGGGAGTGGTTTTTAGCAGCTGGGGGACGTGCGGCGGCGCATGCTATTACTTGAAAACGCAAATTTTTATGCGGGCCGAGAGTAGATCCATCCCCGTTGCAAACCCGTCCTCTCCTTAGGGAAATGGTGTACTCCTTCCCCTTCCGACCCAAGGTGAGCGGGCGATCGATAGATCCCGCCGCCGAGCCAGTTCAAAAACTTCCCAGCTACTGGCGAAGTTGCAGGCCAGAAATGCGGTCCGAAAATCCACGGGGCCGTGCCGCTCCTCCTCGCGCCTGCAGTTGGATGGCTTGACTGACGGCGAGCCTCTGAAGACGGCAGGCGCGAGAC
The DNA here is from genome assembly GCF_055811735.1 of Mesorhizobium sp. WSM4850. Lineage (NCBI taxonomy): Bacteria > Pseudomonadati > Pseudomonadota > Alphaproteobacteria > Hyphomicrobiales > Phyllobacteriaceae > Mesorhizobium > Mesorhizobium sp. WSM4850. Next base: position 6,085 of record NZ_JBVVPV010000093.1, read on the forward strand.
GCCTTGTCAGTTCCTGGAGGGCGCCGTTGTCGATCAGCAGATGCAAAGAACGTCGCGAGTGCGGTGGCCGAACGCGGGCGCTGGGGAGGATCATTGAACGATCGAAGGCTTGCTTGAGAAGGAGGGAGACCAGCGATCGTGATCTCATCGGGCGCTGAGCGGGGGACGATCCTCCAAGATCATTCTTTCGGGACGATACGCTCCACGGCCTCCCGAAGCCTCGCGATCGTCCGCTGGCCGCGCTCCCGGACTATCTCCTGCAGCCGATTAGGCGGAATGGTTGGCACGAAGTCCGCTGCGGTTACTTCGCCTTCCCGATAGGGGAAGTTGAGCGCCATTGCTCCGACGAGGTTCACGTGCCGGGCGAGAAAGGACGCAAGTTCTTTGAGGCGGGCGGCATGGGCATACAAGAGAGCTGCGGCCGTGGAAGATTTGTGAATAGTGACAGTGTTGACCTGCGGTTCATAGCCCCTCCACCACATCAGTTCCCCAAGTCCTCGCCATGGGACCGAGTGGGAGGATCGGGCCGCGACCGCGTACCTGGCCAGAAAGTCTTCGTCATACAGGATCTCGAGATCGCCGCGGGCCCAGTTGATCTCCGCGTTGCCCTTTTGATTGGTGCGGGCATGGAGGAACACCCTGGGCTTCCTATTCTCATCGCGAACGGCGGCGCTCCAGTTGATGGGGTCAATCAGGATGTCGACGTGCTCCTTGTTGAGGCCGCAGTCGTAGGCTGCGTCGTCCAGCATCCAGGCCAGCTCCTCACTCAGTCTAGATGTCCCGGTCCGGTGGCGCTCGCGCGCCAGGGCCAGATATTCGGAGCTCGAGATGGAAGGATCGAATGGTTCAGTCATTTTGAAACGTCCTGGAGGGGAGATGGTTGGATGCCATGGAACTTTCGCTGTCGGATCGCTATGTTAGGAGCGAGTCATCCGCTCGAATCGGCCCATGACATGGTGGTAGACCTCAGGGGCCTTGTGGCCGGCGTTCGTCATAAGGGTAGCGGCACGTCGCAACGTTTTGATGCTTGGCGCGAGGGCGTGGAAATCCTCGTCGTTATAATGCAGGTCCAACTCGGAAGAGAGTTCACCTAGAAGGTCTGTCAGCACGTTTGCCGTTGTCTGGTCGATGGTCATGGTGGTCCTAATTGAGTTTGAGTGAAAGTGGCTACATATCATTTTCAGTAGAAATCTACTGTTCGTGATAGATAATTGTGAAGATGAGGAACGCAATGGGCCGCGCAAGATTTTTTTGGCGGAGAATGGTCGGATGACCGAGACAGAGTGGGAGCGACTGGTGAGCGGGCTCCTGAAGGCCGAGCTCAAGCTTCAGGGCCTGAGCTATGCCGATCTGGTTGAAAAGCTGGCCGCTATCGGGGTCGAAGAGAAGGAATCGAACATCAGCAACAAGCTGTCACGAGGACGCTTCAGCGCCGTGTTCCTAGCGCAGTGCCTAACGGCCATTGGATCGCAGAGGCTGAAGCTAGACTGACCCTATGAGGTGGGATGGCGCCTGCGCAGTGTCTGGGTGAGCAGTCCGGGTTTGGCCTTGGACCTGGCTCAGGTTTTGGCGCAGGCGGGGCGGGGGCATCGGCTCGGAGGCCGCTATCAGTAGACGCGCCTGCGGATCGCGGCTGACATCGCAGATGCTGCTTGTCTCGACGATCTGTTTGGACCGGAGACATCGCGAACAGGTGTGCGAGGACATCGCGAACAGTTTTGCGCGTTGTGCGCGAGGGGGTTCGGGATGCCGTTC
>NZ_JBVVPV010000094.1:0-7266 GCF_055811735.1 Mesorhizobium sp. WSM4850
TTGACGGCAGCGGCAGCATTGACGGCAGCGGCACCGGCAGCATCGGCGGCAGCGGCAGCATTGACGGCAGCGGCAGCATTGACGGCAGCGGCACCGGCAGCATCGGCGGCAGCGGCAGCATTGACGGCAGCGGCAGCGTCAGCGTCGGAGGCAGCGTCGCGCGCTGACAACGGCGGGCAATAGCGGCAATGTTAACGCCGGATTCGGCAACGGTGGCGAAGGTCCTGCCGACGAGATCGAGATTGCCTGAGTCATGACCTGACCGCGATCAGCGCCGCGAACGCATCGCGGGCAGCCTGTCGATGCGGAGCCAGCCTCGGGAGTGCGTTCGTGAGCGTCAACCGCGAGATGCGGGAACGACTTTGGAAAAAGGTCCAGGAACATGCCGGGCCTCCGCCCAAGGACATGCCAAAACGGCCGGCAACGCAGTGGGTCAAGCCGGGAATCAAAGCCCGTGTGAAGCACCTCCGGGGCGAGAAAGACCTTCGGCACGCATCGCTGCAGGATTTTTGGGATGAGAGTTAGCGACCAGTGGCAAGGGATCAGCATTCAGGAATATAATCCTCTCGTAGCGAGAGACGATCAGGCATGTAGCCTGCTCATGACGCCCGTTTCCGGATGATCCAGCCGATGCCTCCCGCAAGCGCGATGCCGAGTAGCGGCCATTTCGCCCAGAAAATCCCGTTCCAGGTCAGCAGGTTTACACCGACGACCCCCAACGCGACGACACTCAGCATGGCGACGCCCCGATTGATGAGCCTCGTCATGCTTGCCCAGCGGAGGCCCGCCAGAACCGCTACGGCGAGCATCGGCCACCCAGCCCAGAAAATCCCATTCCACGAAAGCACATTGATGGCCACCAACCCCAACGCGGTCAAGGCAGGCAAAAGGAATTTCCGGCTGATCCTGCGCCCGAGGAAAGCGCCAGACCGGGCGGCGTCGCGCGACCGCCCGTCAGCGGCCGGTTCGGCACGGCGCGCCACCGCTTCGGCCCCGCTCTTCTCACCGCCGATCCGGACAACGTAGCTCGGCACACCTTCTTCGATGTTCTTGACGGCGAGGTCGCCCAGGAACTCGAACCCGACCGCCATTTTGTTGCGGACCTGATCGTACACCGTATTTGAGATCACGATCCCGCCTGCCGGGGCGGCGGTCTGAACGCGGGCGGCAATGTTGACGCCGTCTCCATAAATGTCATCTCCCTCGACCATGACATCGCCAAGGTTGATTCCAATCCGAAAGCGCATCTGCGTTTCGGCCGGGCGAACGGCATTGTGCCCGGCCAACTCGTTCTGAACGTCGATGGCCGTCCGGACGGACTCGACCACGCTCGGGAATTCGGCGATCAACCCGTCGCCCCAGGTGTTGACGACACGCCCGCCGCGGGCCTCGATTAGGCGCGCCATTGCGTCCCTGTACTGTTTCAGAGTCGCCAGCGTTCCTTCTTCGTCGGCTTCCATCAGGCGCGTATAGCCCTGAACATCCGCCGAAAAGATGGTCGTCAGTTTGCGTCGTGTCGCCGACATTGAACTGTCCCTGCTCGATGTGAGCAGCCGAAGCTTGCCGTGCTCCGGTGGCTGAGTCTACGCCGCATTCCCGCGTCGCATGAAGATACTGAAAACACTCTTTCTGGGCGCGGGGATGGCGATTCTGGCCGCAGCGAACAGGAAGCGCGTTGTGTCGACCGGAGGGCCCGAAAAGCCGCCCGGCGGGGGAGGGTCCCGAAGTCATGGACGGTGACCGCTTCCGTCGCGTCCTGCGGAAGCTGCATCGTCGACGTTTCGCGTTCTTCTTATTTGCGAGCCGGAGCGCCAGCCGCCAAGCCCGGAGCCCCGATGGAGCCCGGCAGGCCGCCGTCGAGATCCCCGTGGGTGATTGTACCGGAGGATCGCACGGCATGCCGTGCGATGTCGATGGGGGGCAGGGTGACGGAAAAAAATAACGTCAACCTCATGAACCTAGCGCCTCGGTGTCATGCTCGGTCGAAGCGGACGGCGCGGTCTCGCGGAGTGGACGGGCAGCGGCGCAGAATGGATGCGACCATTCTTTCTCAGCCTGCTTGCCGACGCCTGCGCACTCTCCGGTGACGTGCGACGGGCGCTCGGGGAACTGGATGAGGCTATAGCGGCGGTCGAGCGGCGGGGCAGCGCTGGCCGGACGCCGAACTGCATCGATTGCGAGGGCAGTTCCTGACAGCTTTGCCGGACGGCGGAAGACCAGGCGAAGTGCTGTATCGAAAAATCCGGGTTCGAGGCGAGGAATTCCCTTGCTTCTTCCTTGGCCTCTGCCAACTGCCCCAGCCGCGCCAGACTTGCAGCCAAGATGCGTTGCGAACCGAGCCGATGCGTCGCCTCATGCCTGAGTGTTTCGACGGCATCGGCGTATTGACCCGCTGCGTATTGGGCGAGCCCGAGAACACCACTGTTCGGGCAGCCGCCGAAGGTATGCCCGATATCAACCGCCGCCGCCTTCTGCTTGGCCTCGCGGCTACTTCAACCGCCGCTGCCGCTGCGGCGGCCTTGGCTGCCGCTTCAACGATCTCGACGCGACCGCAGCGCCGTCTGTCGCTGACGCGATCCCAGTTACGCGGACGAAAACCAGTCTCGATGCAATGCTGCTGGAGCTCAAGGGCGCGAAACCGAAGCGGGTGCAGGTCGATCCGGAGCCCGAGCCCGAGGCGGATCGAGTATGGCGTGCGAGGTACTGGGGCAATCTTAGCGTGAGCGACGATGAGCTTGAGCGGAGGTACAGCGCGCCAACATGGGCGGTGTTGTGCTACCCGATGCATGCCGAGTGGATCGAAGACGATGCGCGGCTGACCAGACTGGCGCAGGATTGGCGATTGGCGAGTCCTACGGCCGCGTCAGGACGCGCGGGAGCCGCATCCCGGTCCATAAGACCAGCCAAGGGCGAGATCGCGTCCAGCGGCTCGCCTGCGTTTCAAAATCAACCCCAGGCGCTTGCCAACGGCCAGTTTCCGGCACGGCCCGCCTAAGAACGACATAGCAGGGAACCGATTTAACAAGCTCTGAGTTTCAATTGTTAACCCAAGGTGAAAGTCTTAGGGAGCAACACAATGAAAACCATCCATCATCTCCTCGCCGGCACCGGTATGGTGCTGATTTCAGGTGCATTTTTCGGCTCAGCGGCGACCGTTCCAGCATTTGCGCAGGCGATTGAGCGCCAGATCTTGGCGGGGCAGCAATGTCGCTTGTGCCCGCCGCTCACCACTGGCGAGGGCCATCCGACAGGCACAGCTAGTAGGGACACCATCGCCGGCAGCGGCAGCGTCGGCGACCACGGCACCGGCAGCGTCGGCGGCAGCGGCAGCATTGACGGCAGCGGCAGCATTGACGGCAGCGCCACCGGCAGCATTGACGGCAGCGGCAGCATTGACGGCAGCGGCAGCATTGACGGCAGCGGCAGCATTGACGGCAGCGGCAGCGGCAGCATTGACGGCAGCGGCAGCGGCAGCGTCGGAGGCAGCGGCAGCGTCGCGCGCTGACAACGGCGGGCAATTAGCGGCAATGTTAACGCCGGATTCGGTCAACGGTGGCGAAGGTCCTGCCCGCGAGATCGAGGTTGCCTGAGTCATGACTTGACCGCGATCAGCGCCGCGAACGCATCGCGGGTGCATAGGCGCCGCTGCTATGTTTCGGCCAGTCGAGTGCCAGACCTTGCTCTACAAGCCACTGCTGGACGTCGCGACCGTCGGCACGCGCACAATCGCCGACGAGCCGACCGTGGCGATCCCGGTCGACAAAGTTACAGTGTAGGGGCCTAGATGCGGACAGGAAGGTCTCCAACGCGGCGGCAGCGCGGCGCCCGCAGGGGTATCGAAGCCTTTGGCGTCATCGCAATATTGCCGGCTCTCAGGCGCGTCGATGCCGCTGAACCGAATCCTTTGGCCGGCAATCTCTACCGTGTCACCATCGATCACGGAGGCGCGGCCTTCCATCGAAGCAGGCAGCGGCTCGGTCCAATTCGTTACCGTGCCCTGAAGGCTTGCGGTGCCTGCATTACGAATTGGGTGATTGTGGCGGCAAGCGTACCTACGGAACATCAGCGCCAAGAGCGGTCGCGGCAGCCGCCGTGCCGGCATTCTTCTGCCAGCGCGCCTTCGCCAGCGGTCAGCCTGATTGGCGCCTTGATAACGGTGACCTTTGCCCACGCCTTATCCCCCTGAAGAGAGAATGCCGCTATTGCGGGCGAGAGTCTCGAAGCTGCCTAGTCGGCCGGCAGCGGCGTTGTGCCTTTCGGTCGGCGGATTTTTTTCACCAGTTCGACCGAACTGGCATCGACCGTGATCCGCCCGAGCACCTGCACCGTTACGCGGCGCAACTCCTCGTCAACGTGTACGACCTCGCCTTCAAGCCTGATCTTGTCGCCTGGCTTGGCCTTCGGTTCGATGGTTGAATAGGACTGATTTGCCGTCCAGATATGCAGGGTCACGCGATCCTCGATACGCTTGCCCACCGTGGCCATGATCGCCACCTTGTCGCCGATATTGATCTCCCGCGGCATGGATAGGATTCTGGAGCGGGTGGGATCTTAGTCAACAGATTGGTAATCTCCGAGACAGCGCGCTTCGCTCTAGCGGGGACGGCCCCGCGGCTTGGTTGCGAGGTGGGGACTTCCCCGGCACAGTCAGATCGCTCCGTCCCGGCGTTGCGCCGCGTGCGGTCGGAACAAATGGGATCGAAGCCGGTTAACAATCGAAGGGACCGCAAACGAAGCGGTATGATGATGATTGATATTTTTAGCTTCGAATTGGCCAGTGCCAGGCTGCGCGTAAAACGAGCCGAGCGCTCGCTTAAGCATGCGAAGTTGGCGGACCATGGCTGCGTCGCCGTCAATCTCGCGTTGTGCGACCGCATACGGTCCGAGCAAAGGCGCGTGAGCGAGGCGAGGGAACGCATGACGAAAATCGATCCCACCAGCCCCGCCGGCAATACGTGAGTGTTTTGCCTCACCTGATATTGCCTAGGCTGGAGAAGGCTCCCCGCGCGCAGGCATCCACCAGTTAACCGGGCATTCCTTTATGAAATCAAGTGTTTAGGGCGTTCTGATGGCTCGGCATGCTTCGACGCTACTGCTTTTTTAACGTCAGTCTCGGGGGTCTAAAATAGAGCGAACGGGGGGAGCAAAATTCAAAAGCGCTGCATTCTCAATCGGTTGCCGGCCAGGCACGGGGCGCCGCGCCTAAAGTAGGGGAAGCCGCCCCCGGTCAGCAGGACACGGACGCCAATACCGCCGCCCCCCGGGCAAATGAAGAAGACTACCGAAGACTACTGATTGGCAACGTCAGACACGGGGAAGGCCGGCGCCGCTGGGGGGGGCGTTGGGGTGGATTGCCTGTAGGGTGCCGGCCTGGCGGATTGGGGTCGGCCGCACGACAACTACCAGAGGGTAGGTAGAAATCACGGAAGTCCTAAGCGCTGCCGTCTATTTCGATTCCCTCGTCGATCGTTCGAACTGGCTGATAGGCGTTGATTTCCAGCCATTCGCGCAGCACGATCTGAATGAGTTCCGACCGGCCAATTTTCATTTCAGCCGCTATGAAGTTGAGAGCGTCATCCATTGCGGGCTCCAGCAGCACGCCGGAGACGTTTCTAAGCATCAATGGAGCGCGACGCGTTACGTTACAAACCGCGCCGCGAAGGTATGAGACGGTCTGCAAAGACTGGGTGAACCACCCCGGAACGGCCGCCAAACCAGCCAGCAATCGCGCCAAGCACAAGGGAGACGAATGCCAGAAGCGCGCCGGTCGATGCGATCGAAGCAGCGGTATCTGCGGCTTCCGCCGCTTGTTGCTTCGCCTGCTCGACGGCTTGGCGATATTGCTGTTCCATCTGCGTCACCTGTTCCGTGGCTTGTTCGAGAGGGATACCACGTGCCGTCGCCAGTGCTTGTGCTGCGTTTTGACGGGCTGAATTGACATCCGCCTCGTTGCCCATGACGAGCGCACGCATCGCACTGATGGCCGCATTGTTAAGCGCCTCCGGGTCCGTACCGGTCGAGCGCACCTGAGCCTCAATGGCTTCCAGAGGATTAGCCTCTGCCACAATTGGTTCCGCGGTTTGCGCTACGGTCTCGCCCAAGCCGCCGACGGCGCTTGCGATACCGCTAAAAGCTCCGCCAACAATAATGCCGACTGTGCTGGTGAGGAAATATAGCACCAGCAAGGTTGTGAGTGCCCAGGTTGTCAGCCCATGGAGCGCGCCCGTGGTGGGGGACGTCTTGCCGGACATCCGAGCAGCGATGTAGCCGCCGACGAACGCAGCAACAATGCCAGACAGGACGTACCAGATACCGGCTACAATTGAAAACGTCGATGCCTCGGGATTGTCACCGGTCCCGGGATCGAGCGTCGCGATGCCGACACCAGCACCCAGCATCGTCAGCAGGACTTGCGTCACGAGAGCCACAACCACTCCGGCGAGAATGGCGCCCCAACTGACTTTGTTCAGAAGGATCGCGTGAGCATCATCACTTGCGGTCGAGTAAGCCAAATTTTCTTCTTGGCGGGGGTTGGGAATTGCGTCGCTCATCACTGTTGTCCTTGTTATTGCGGCAAGCTCCTGGGGAACCAGCGCTGCGATGATGGCCTTCATTGCTGGGGCTGACCGCCCTCGACTCTCCAACCGCAGGGAGAGAGAAATGTTCCGAATTGCCGTGCGGAGATGATCATGAAACGCACATTGATTATCCTATGCCCGTTGCTGGTCTCGTTCGAGGCGCAGGCGATTTCTCGTTACAACTCGACCAGCATGAGCTGTGACGAGGTCAGGGCAACGATCGCAGGCGACGGCGAGGCGATAACGCGCTATCGCTCGAGGCGCGACTCGAGCCATGGCAACAACAGCGGAGGACAATTTCCGGATCGAGGTTTGGGACCGCGAGGAGAAGGCGCTTGTCGAGACCATCTGTCGATCGCCGGACTCATTTGTCAGCCAAGCGGCCTGGCAAACCGCCATCCGGGCGCCGCAGACCATCGTAGAGGGCAGCATACATGCCGGGCTGGACGTATCGCTGAGCGATCTCCGCAAATGGCACATGTTACGGGCCTGGTGCAGAAATTGCTCGCACCATGCGGAGGTCAAGGCGCCCGCCCTCATCAGGCGCTATGGCAGGGACGCGCTCTTCAGCACGGTCGAAAGGGCACTGCCTGGGTCCAGTATAGAGGGCCGGTTACTTCATGCGAACCTGTGCCACGCTGTCCCTGTAGTCCGCTTTCGGGTCGCCCATCCCGAGGAAAAGTTTCAC
>NZ_JBVVPV010000095.1:0-7116 GCF_055811735.1 Mesorhizobium sp. WSM4850
CGATGTCAGTGGGCTGATCACCCACCGCATCGGCGTGGACGACTTCCAGACCGGGTTCGATGCGATGAAGAGCGGCAGCTCGGGCAAGGTGGTGATGGACTGGCAGGGCGATTGGCCGATGTAAATTTGCGGAGGTGCTGACGGGAGGCCACCCTGGCTGCCGTCGATCTCCCCGCGAGGGAGCATGGCTGGTGCAAAGCAGTGGCTCCTCCCCCAACGTGCGCCGCTCAATCGTCGGCGACGTATCGCGGCCCAATCGGACGACCCTCGTGGCAATTCGCCCAGATCGGTCAAGGAATGCTCACAGACGCGACGCGATCGTCTGCTTTCCCACTGCCTACGATCGAGGTCGAGGTGTTGTGGGCGTTTCAGTCGGTAAGATGGGATATGTGATCTCCGGTCGCTTTCCGGTCAGCGAATGAAGGAAGGCAACGATCCGATCGATTTCGATTTGCGTTAGCTCTTCGCCAAGCTGGGTGGTGCCCATGATAGCGACCGCCTGTCTCAGGTCCCAGACCTTGCCCGAATGAAAGTATGGCGCAGTGATTGCTACGTTGCGGAGCGACGGCACGCGGAAAACATAGGAATCCTCTGGTACATTGGTGACGGCAAATCGTCCTTTGTCGTTCTCCGGCAGAACGTCGGCGCTAGGCTTCTCAAGGAGGCCGAATGGATAATAGCCTTCCCCACCAAGATTGACACCGGAATGGCAGGACGAGCAGCCCTTTTCGATGAAAAGGGCCAGGCCCTGTTTCTCTTCGGGACCGATGGCGGTGTCATCGCCATTGAGGAAGGCGTCGAAGGGGGCCGGCGTGACCAGTGTCGCCTCGTAGTCTGCGAGTGCATTGGCTACGTTTTCGAAGGTGATGGGATCGGCTTCATCCGGGAAAGCTGAATGGAACCACTCCACATATTGCGGCATCGATTTGAACGTCTCGACCACTCGATGCGATGTGTTGGCCATCTCGACACCGGCCTGTATCGGCCCTTTGGCCTGAGCTTTCAGGTCTTCGGCGCGACCGTCCCAGAACTGCGATTTGTTGAAGACGGAGTTAAACACCGTCGGCGCGTTGCGCTGCCCCTTCTGCCAACCATGGCCAATCGAAGTCTCACGATTGTCGTCGCCCCCGGTGGCCAGGTTGTGGCACGAGTTGCAGGAGAAAACGCCTGAGGACGAGAGGCGTGGATCGAAGAACAGTGCCTTGCCGAGGGCAATCTTCTCCGGCGTGCTCGGGTTGTTGGTGACCGCCGGCGTGAATGGCAAGGGCTTGAAGGTGGCCAATGCCGTTTCTCTGAGGTCTGGCGGAATGGACTGCGCAGCAAAAGCTGTGGCTGCCACAAGCGCAACAGCCACCGCAGGGAATAGAATTTTCATAAATGGAGTCCTTACGATGTGCACGGAAACCATCCTCCACATGAGGCCTGCGAACGCCCTGCGCTAGATCAGCGGATCGAGGGAATCGTGCCTGTCGACCAAGCCAATCGAGCGGCGGAGACATTGACTGCGATTCATCGCCCGACGGCGGATTCCAATGATGGCGCACGCGCAGTCGCTGTTTGTTCGCCTGAGGGTTTGGTCGGTTCTGTGGCCTGTCGCCACATGCTGGCGCAACGCCAGCCTGTTTCATACGCGCAAGCTTTTCTGCCCCCATCGAGTGCACGGCTCATGGTTTACAAGCTTTCTGCGTCTTCCCTCTGCAATTCAGACGGACGAGATCGGAACGGAAAGGCGGACACTGGCGCAGTTATGGGACAGCGACTACCAGGCAGATCAGTGTCACGACCGCGTGATGTGGTGCTATAGACCTCAATCTTGGACGAGCAACGAACAATCCTGTCGTGACATTTGTTGCTTTCACCGGAAATCACCACTAGAAGCGACGCTCCGCAGACCAATCCACCGGAGAGTTTCATGCCAGAAGAAGACTTCAAAAACATCGACAACCTCATCCAGCTTACCACAGATGTTGTCTCAGCCTATGTTTCCAACAATCCCGTTCCGGTGGGGGACCTTTCAGCCCTGATCGGCCAAGTGCACGAAGCTTTGAAGGGCACGGCGGCCGGTCGCGTCTCGGCACAAGAGCCGACGGTGTTGACGCCGGCGGTCCCGATCAGAAAATCGGTGACGCCGGACTACATTGTCTCCCTTGAGGATGGGAAGAAATTCAAATCGCTAAAGCGTCATCTGTCGACCCATTACGGGCTGAGCCCTAATGAATATCGCGCCAAATGGGGTCTGCCGGCGGACTATCCCATGGTCGCGCCGAACTACGCGGCTGCGCGCTCTGCCCTGGCCAAGACAATGGGACTCGGCCGCAAACCGAAAGAGCCTGAAGTCTCGGCGCCGGAGAAGCGGTCCAGAAAGAAGGTACCAGCGTGACTTCCTCATCCAGACCCGCTGTGGGGCTGGCGGCTCGATCGGCATGATGTGAGCGAAACATCGAAAGGCGGGATCAAATCCCGCCTTTTCCTTGCAGACGGTGTGATTACACACCCGCGAAGCGGAACGGAATTGACATAACGCAGAGACACAGGAGATCGCAGGGGTAAAAGGAGGACAGTTATCAACTTGGGAGAGAAACTGTTGCAGACTTCTATCCTGAAAAAACATCGCGAGGCTCTCCTGCCTTGGTACACCATCTATCCGACTGTGCCGGAGTTCTCCGCAGCGGTCGGCGCCGAAAGCTATGAGGAATGGCTAAGAGGTCTGCCGGCTGACGATCCGGTGTCGCTCTATCTCCACATTCCGTTCTGCCGATCGATTTGCTGGTATTGCGGCTTTCCGACCACGATTGCCCGCAATCAGGGTCCGATCCTCGACTATGTGGCCGTTCTGCGTGACGAGATCCGTTTGGTCTCGGAGCAAGTGCAGCAGAGGCTCGTCGTGAACGACGTGCATTTCGGCGGTGGAACCCCGACCCTGATCGGGGCAGCGGAATTCTTGGCCATGATCGAACTCCTGCGCCGCCGCTTCGCGTTAAGGGACCCCGCTAAGATCGCCGTCGAAATTGACCCGCGCACGTTCACGCGCGAGATCGCCGAGGCACTGGGAGCAGCCAATGTGAGCCGCGCGAGTCTCGGGGTGCAGAGTTTTGATCCAATTATTCAGAAAGCGATCAACCGGGTCCAGAGCGAGGCGCAGACGGCCGCTGCCGTCGAAGAGCTACGCCGGCATGGAGTATGCGCCATCAACGTCGACCTCATGTTCGGTCTCCCGAATCAGACGGTAGAGTCCTGCGTCCAGACTGCGGCGGCAACCGCCGCCATGCGTCCCAACCGGCTTGCGGTGTTCGGCTACGCGCATATTCCATCGGTGATCAAGAATCAGCGCCTGATCGAGAAGACTGCGCTGCCGGACAGCGTCGCCCGCGCCGAACAGGCTGCGGCGGTGGCAGATACGCTGGTTGCGGCCGGCTACCGAGAGATCGGCCTCGACCATTTCGCCTTGCCGGACGACGAACTTACGCTGGCGCAGACCCGCGGTCGGCTACGCCGTAACTCGCTGGGTTACTCGTCCGACACCTGCAAAACCGTGATCGGTTTCGGCGCGTCGGCTATCGGGCGGGTCGGCGATGGTTACGTCCAGAACGAGGTGACACACGAGTCCTACAGCCGGCACATAGCAGGTAGCCGTCTGGCAACATCAAAAGGCTACCGGCTCACAGACGAAGACCGCGTGCGAGCCGCAATCATTGAGCGGCTGATGTGCGATTTGGAGGCCGATGTGCCGGCAATCTGTGCGGCCTATGGATTCGATCCAATCCGCTTTCTCGATTCAATTGAACGCCTGGCGAAGCTGGCCGAGGACGGGGTAGTGGACATCGAAAACGGTCTCATCCGGGTGCGGCAGGAGCATCGCTTCGTTATTCGCGCTGTTGCTGCCGCATTCGATGCTTTTCTCGACCGGGTTGTCCCATAAGCACAGCCAAGCAGCGTGAGGGGCGCCAAAGCGATAAGCTCGTGCCAAACGGCACGCTCGTAAAACTGCCGCAGGCCCCGGTCACGGCGCCCCTGCGCGGATTGAAGTGTTGGACCTTCCCGAATGGACGAGCGTGCCGCCCACAACGCGTCACAGTCATACAACGGTCACTGGTTTTGTGAGATGCCCGGCCGGCGACATCTGTGCCTATGAATACTACCGTTTCGCAGGCAAGAAACTGGCGGGAACGACAAGATCGTCGGCGCGATGATCTCGTCCATGGCTCGCGGCATTACGTGTACATCGCATCAAGTTCGATGCGGCAGCCCCTTGTTCGTCAGTGATGAAGATCAACAGTTTTGGGGTTATGGACGGAAACTAGCCTAGCCTAGCCTAGCCACAACTAATAGCGACGTGGGTACGATCCGAGAATTCTCAGGCCATCAATCTCCGCCAACGCGGCCAGCGCCGGGTGCGTCAAAACGTGTCCAGCGACATCGATGACATACTGATGGGTGTCTAGCCGCTCGCAGGTCGGACGCTGATAGACATTGAGAACGGCTAAATTGTCCTTCGAGAACCTGTTCAGGACACAACTGAGATTTTGCTCTGAAACGCGGAGGTGAAGTGTTGTCCGGTCAAATCCTGTCGGCGCAGGGGTCCTGCGCCCGAGCACCCACCACCGCGTAACGTTATGCAGCCCTTCTTCAATTCCTGTTCGCAATATCTGCAGATTGTACAGCTTGGCACCAAGCGCAGGACCAAATGCTGCTATCGAGGGAGATTTTTGCTCTGCCACGAAAGATGTCGATCCCAGACGGCTCTCTCGCTCGACATTGGGCATGTTCTCGTCGAGCCACCCGGCCACCTCCTGCAGGGCCACGGGGTGGCCCACCACCTTAGCGATCATCGAGAAACTCGCATCCTTGCTGGCCATGAGGCTGTAGCTCAGGACCTTCGGGTACTCGGCGATAATCGTGGGAGACCTCAAGCTCAAGACTTGGTCGAGGTAGGGAGTGGCTCCGAGAGGTCGTAGCTGGGACGCATGCGACGTGGACGCAGCCATTCTCATATGCTTCGAACAATCCGTCGCTGAACGGAACGAGTTCAACTTGGTCACCAAAGAGGTCCAGCGAGGCTTGATGGGTCCAGGTCCCTCAGGGCCGATGTACCCTGCCCTCTTGATCCAGGAGGTGTCGATCGCTGGAGGCTGGCTGAATTGCTCGTTCATTCCCCGGCACGCTCGATCGAGAATGCGATAAACATCTGCTGCAGAAAGTAAAGAGGGCTGGGACCCGCCCCTCTTCGCTTGCAACATCTTGTGGCAGTAGAACTTAGCAGCTTGCTACAATCCCCTGCCCCAGTCGGCGGGAATCCGTGTTCTTGCCCGCTCCTATGGCGCGGTCAGTGGCACTTCTGCCCGGCTCTTGCCGGGCAGAAGCAGAAAAAGGTCAGCCAGCTTTGCTGAGACTGCCAGCGGATGATTTGCCAGTACGGCGGTCCTGTTCGACCTCGTAGTTGATCTTCTGGCCCTCATTAAGGGTCGAAAGGCCCGCTCGTTCGACAGCGGAAATGTGGACGAAAACGTCCTGACCTCCGTTGTCAGGCTGGATAAAACCGAATCCCTTGGTGCTGTTGAACCACTTCACCGTTCCAGTCGCCATAGCGTATTCCTTTGTAACCATTCAATGTAGGCAGGCCATAAGCCAGGTCCGCTTCATATCCGAGACTTCAGGGCAGCAAAAGCTAAAATAGCAAAAGCCCGGTCAAATCGCTAAAGCGGCTCGCAAGCTCCATCATGAGCGCCTGTCGCGGACAGCGTCTCCCGCGCTGGCGCTCCGAATGGCAAACACAAGTTCTGAAACGCTCCGGTAAATCCCAGAACCGCGTCTATCGCTGGTTTGGAGTCCTGTTAGGGACCTGCGATCGGCCGATGTGAGCAAGAGTACGCGGACGACCAGCAACTACGGGCGCGCGCTAACGCCACCATGTTCGCCGCAGTCCTAAGGGTATTTCACCTAGCCACCTCTTTAAGCGGCAAGCGCTCCCCAGTCGGCGGTGTCTGACGTCGGACAATGTCGGAGGTAGGCAACACAGAGTCCGTTGAATCGCATCGCCGAAACGGCTTTCTCATCTGGCACGGTTCCTGCGGGGTCATGCAAAACGCGCAGGAGAGTCGTCCCATGATCCCCACACAGAAAAATGCCGCCCCACCTTGCGCCGACCTACTCAAAACTGACATCCGAGCCGGGCCTGGCAGCGTTGTGAGGGCTCGTCTGGACCGGCGCTGCCCACGAATCCACCTTCTCCCAGTGGGGGCGACAGGGACGCAGCACCTTCAAATTGAGGGACAACTCACTTCCCTGCGAACCTTGTCCATCGCCCGGTCACCACAACCGAAACCACCGTCTGCCTGGCTGCGAGGCGCACTTTTGCGACCGCGCTGACATTTCTGACGACCGCGCCGTCTCCGGCGGCCGCCGATGACATCAAGGCAGCGAATTTCCTGCTCGACAACGGCATGGAGGTGGTCGTCATACCCGATCACCGCGCGCCCATCGTCACCCATATGGTGTGGTACAAGGTCGGCAGTGCCGACGAGCCTCCGGGCAAATCCGGCATCGCGCATTTCTTCGAGCATCTGATGTTCAAAGGGACGGCCAATCACGGCGCCGGCGAGTTGGACCGCGCGGTGGCGGAGATCGGGGGCTCGCTAAACGCCTTCACCTCTTACGATTATACTGCCTTCTACGAAAGAGTGGCGCCCTCGGCAGTGGAGCAGATGATGAGCTTCGAGGCTGATCGCATGCGCAATCTCACCCTCACGGATGACGTCATCAACACCGAACGGGACGTGGTCCGCGAGGAGCGTCGCTTGAGGGTCGACAACAATCCGGAGGCGCTTCTCGATGAGGAGGTCGTCACGACGCTCTGGCAGAGCCAACCCTACCGGGTCCCGGTGATCGGCTGGATGCACGAGATCGAGAAGCTGGACCGCAACGACGCCGTGGCTTTTTATGACAAGTACTGGCCGAACAACGCCGTGATGGTGGTGGCAGGCGACGTCGAGCCCGAGGCCGTGAAGGCGCTGGCCGAGAAGACCTATGGCAAGGTCCCGCGTGGACCAGATCTGCCGCCACGCGAACGCCCGTCTGAGCCGGTGCAGAACACCAGGCGCACATTGACGCTAAGGGATG
>NZ_JBVVPV010000096.1:0-6620 GCF_055811735.1 Mesorhizobium sp. WSM4850
GTGAAACTTTTCCTCGGGATGGGCGACCCGAAAGCGGACTACAGGGACAGCGTGGCACAGGTTCGCATGAAGTAACCCGCCCTCCAGACTGGACCCAGCGAGGAGTGGACGGCGTTCCTTTTTGATCGTATGCAGCCATTCGTGCCGCGCCGCGCGTCGATGCGATGCCAGAACGCGTTGCGCTCATCGGCGAGCGGGTCGGCTTCCGGGTCGAGCTTGTCGCCGACTGGCGCTTGTCGACAGCATCGTTCGCCTGACCAGATCTGACGACGCTGCCCTATATGCAGCCTTCGTCCAGAAGCGCATCCACGTGTCGCACATCCTCGCAGGATCGCAGAGAGCGCCGGGCCACTCGCTAGCAAACAAAGTGCCTATTACGACTGACTTAGACGTATCTTGTCTTCAGTGTGGGTAAATAGACTCCCGGTGAGCGACGCAATCTCTTCCTCTCCCCAGATGGCTTTGGTGGCTATGATGGGCACCATCGGCAGATTGGATTCCTCTGCGAATGACCGTCCCTCTTTTAGCGCCGTAATCTCGTCATCCCGTCTGGCGATGCGGCTTTCCAGATTTGCGATGCGCTCCGTCAAAAAGTAGCGCCCGACCAGGAAGCCTCCACCTCCAAAGAGGACCGCGAACGTAGCAAACGCTATTGGGTTAGCCAGCACCAGCGCCGAGTTGATTTGTAGAAAATCGATTAGGTCCTGCATCCTTCACATCCTTTCAGTTCCTCGGCAGCTTATGAATCTCCAGCCGAACCGGCCCTCCCCGCTCGCAACTCGTGCAGAAAAGTGCCCTTTCGACCGTGCTGAAGAGCGCGTCCCTGCCATAGCGCCTGATGAGGGCCGGCGCCTTGACCTCCGCATGATGCGAGCAATTTCTGCACCAGGCCCGTAACATGGTGCCATTTGCGGAGATCGCTCAGCGATACGTCCAGCCCGGCATGTATGCTGCCCTCTACGATGGTCTGCGGCGGCACTGTCGGCTCGCCGGGCGTGATGATCTTTTCCATCACATGCCGGCTGTTGTAGTGGATCAGGAGCATGCCGGGTCGACGCCGGATGGCGGTTTGCCAGGCCGCTTGGCTGACAAATGAGTCCGGCGATCGACAGATGGTCTCGATCAGCGTCTTCTCCTCCCGATCCCAAACCTCGATCCGGAAATTGTCTTCCCCCGTGTTTGCCATGGCTAGGGTCGGGCCTTGTGCCAGCCGCGAGAAAAGCCATTCGAGACTGCTGCCCGCGCCAAGGCAAGTTCGCGCTCAAGTTCGGCATTTTTGACGAGCACGTTCAGCAGGGCAATCACGGCATCGCCACCTGCCGCAGCTATGGCCTGATGAGCAAACAGTTCCAATTCGGACATATCTTCGCCGGCCGGCTCGTTTTGGCGCTTTTTCATAACCCTTTCCTGGTCGATCCGGTCAGAAATAAGGAACATATTCCTCGCCAGTCAAGACGGCCTTGACTCTTTTGTTCTCATTTTGTTCACTATCGGCAGGATAGCCACAGGAGGCGGTCATGGACCTGCTTTTTAAACTCAGGGGAGCATCACCCGAGGAAAAGCAGCGCGGGTAGAGGCTGCAAAGGCGGGGATCGAGCGCGCCAGCATCACGGCGGAAGAAAGCCGCTGACGGCTGGGCGGCGAGCTGAACTGTCCGCAATCAGACAAAGCCTTGAAGGCCGCCGCATGTTGACCGAAAGTCGCGTTGGACAGAGTTTCAGGGAGGAATTCTCGATGACTCGCTCCTTTCCCACAATCACGGTTGAAACAGTCGCCGAAGCCTACGTTCTCTCCAGAGGCAAGGCCCGCTTCCTGTCCATCGGACAGGCAATCTGCGCCATTCGGAAACTCATGCCGGCCTGCAAGGCGACCGACCACGAGTTGGAGGAGATATTGGCGGCGGCGTGCGTGATTCACAGTGTGCCCGTCGCTTTCGACGCCAAAACAGCCGATGGCGCATGGCTCCATTCGTAGGGCCGGAGATGCTCGGGCAAGCGCGGCAGCCTGCCGCATCGGACGATCACCAAGGGATTGTCCGCTGCCTCATCGACAACATATCTTTGCACCAGTGGTCTTCATTGCCCTGATGCATGGGATCTGAGATCTCCCGCTTAGTCCTCGTCCCCAAAATCCTGCAGCGAGGCGTGCCAAAGGTCTTCCTCCCCACGTAGGTGCTTGATGCGGGCCTTGATGCCTGGCTTGACCCACTGCGTTGCCGGCCGCTTTGGCATGTCCTTGGGTGGTGGCCCGGCGTGTTCCTGCACTCGTTTCCAAAGCCGCTCCCGCATCTCGCGATTGACGCTGACAAACGCACTGCCGCGGCCATCAGAGCAAACGCGGGCTTGCCCCTCTCGCGTTCAACGCCAAGAAGTTCAAACTCGCTTTCGGTGAAGGATTTTGTTTTCAGCCAATTGGTAGTCGGGCCGCTGCGATATTTGCTGTCTCGGCGCTTCGATACCATCCCCTCCAGGCCGGCCGCGTCGATCAGATGATAGATCGCATTAGCCTCGCCCGGCATGGTCTCACTGAACTGGATGCGGCTATCAAACCCTGTAAGGCCGGCCAGGATTTCCCGCCGATCCTCAAATGCCATGTCGCGCAAGTCGTGGCCGTTGAGATGCAGCAGATCGAACGCGACGAAATAGAGGTCGTGCTGGCGCCTAGTGATTGCCTTGCGCAGCGCGGCAAAATCCGAAAGGCCAGCCTCATTCAAGACGACGACTTCGCCGTCGATGATGGCATTCTCGACGTCCAGCGTTCGCACTGCCGCAGCTAGGTCGCGGTATTTGGAGGTCCAGTCAAGTCCGCGGCGGGTGAAAATCCGAGCGCCGCCGGCGTCGATGATGATCTGGGAGCGGTAGCCGTCGAATTTGGCTTCATGCATCCAATCATCGCCTTGGGGCGGCTTGGCGACTAAGGTAGGCATCATCGGAGGAATAAATTCTAGCCGGCCGCCGGCACTCACTCGTTTAGGCACCAAATTGACTCTAGGCTCATCCGATTTGACAGCCAGAGGAACGGAACGTGACCATTTTACTAAATTAGCAATGATGCATGAGAGGCTTATGGTAGAACTCGCCGGCGGACACGCCCACCCCCCGCCGGTAGGCCCGGCGGCCGGTTGCACCCCGCAGCGGGCTGTCGGGCCGCTCGAACTTAATGAGTGGAGCGTAGCAACCCCTCCTCCTCGGCAGCGGCCTCGAACGCCGTTCTTACGTCGTCGGGCGTGCGCTCGCCTTTAATGAGAGCGACGCAGGCCTCGATGGCCTCCTTCCACTTAGGTCCCCGCTTGGTCCACTTCATGAGTTCCGCCGCGGCACCCTCGACATTCGTACATACGTAGGTGAGCCCAGGTCGGTCGGTTCCGATGTAGACCGGAGGGTGAAACCAATGGATACCCATGAGGGTGCCGCCGCCGTTTTCGCCTGAGTTAAGAACGGTTGGACCGCCAGCCATGGCTGCCTCTCCTACCTCTGAATTATCATTGGCCGGCAAACGGGACGGGCAGCACTCGGTTCCGCCGCTGGGCTATGGTCCGACATGCGGTAAGACTGAAGTCCTTGCGTGAAGAACAGAGGGCTGAGGGCCGGCAACCAGGACCTTACCACTGCATTGGTATTCGGCCGCCGAGCAAAGTCCCTTCATCGGTGGTTCACCGAGTGCCCGCTGTTTGCCCCCGATCAGCGGACACCCGAAATGACCCCTGACAGCGGAGAGAACTGTGACCCTTATCCAGAGCAGACAGAACGTCGATGAGGTCGCAGGGCGACCCGCAAACGACAATCAAACCCCTAACCCAACGGATTTCTCGGTGATTGATCTCGTTTCGTCGAGCGACGACGAGGTCGTTGACATGGTCAGGCGAACAGAGCGCCTGGCCCTTGCCGTGATTATAGTAATGGCGATCTTCCTGCTCTTTGCACCGGTGGTCTTTATTGCCCTGAGGTATGGAATCTGAGATGTCCCGATTAGCGCCAGTAACTTCCACCAACAGAGAATAGGTTGAGAGAGAGGGACATTGCAGCGTGTCACTTTCTGGAGAGATTGAAGCCGGGTTGGTTGTCCAGCGCCTCGACGACAAAGGATACGGCAATCAAATCATCGGCAGGGATTCTGCCCTTGCCGTCCTCCATGACGGCTGCGACCTTTTGAAAGGTCTTCAGTTCACTTTCGGTAATCCGGGCGCCGCGCA
Organism: Mesorhizobium sp. WSM4850; assembly: GCF_055811735.1. Lineage (NCBI taxonomy): Bacteria > Pseudomonadati > Pseudomonadota > Alphaproteobacteria > Hyphomicrobiales > Phyllobacteriaceae > Mesorhizobium > Mesorhizobium sp. WSM4850. Next base: position 4,193 of record NZ_JBVVPV010000096.1, read on the forward strand.
TCCTCTCATTGAGGTCGGCCACGCGCATTCGCAGCGCCTGGGACGCTCCAATCTCACGGTTCGACATGATGATCAAATTCCTCCCTTGATGGCTTCCCGCCGCACCTTTCGGCACGGCGGGCTGTCCTCCCAGTCGCTTTGGCCATTCGATGATTTTGATGATCTTGCGTGTGCCCGGGTCAACGACAACGGTTCGGTTGTCGACGACAACGGTGCGGTATTTGGTGTTGGGGACTTCATGAAGTTCGACGGTTTCGGGCAGGGTTGAGCCGATATTGAGCTCCACTCCAAGGATTTTCACCGATGCGAGCGGCTGCTTCTTCACATATTCCCTGATGACGGTCTCCTGTTCAGGCTCGATGATTACGTCCTGAGCAGCAGCGGCGCCGATGCCTGCCAGCAGCAGAAATCCCGCAGCGAAAGGTGAAAGATGCATTTTCTCATAATGGGGCTCCTTGCGTGAGTTCCGCTGAACGGCTCGTCGCGCCAGCCCCACCCAACCTCAGGCGGCCGCAAACGTTCCTTGATTGGGCTTCGGTCTACTTAAAGTAGGACCTAAGTCTGACCTTGATGTCGCAAAGGACGACGACGGGGTGCAGCCCGGAACCGCGACTGCCGGCACCCGTTGTCGCCATGTGCTCACAGGGAGAGAGACCATGGAGAATAGTGTCCACCAAGCTCGCTGGTTACTCGCTCCGGTGTTCGCCGTATCGATCACGTTCCTGGCGATAGGAATCATTGTTAGCTAGAGGCACCCGATTTGAGATCCGCGCAGCTAAGTCCCTTCCTGCGCTGATAAGCGACCACCCGCCATTCCTCGATTTGGCGGGTGGTCCGCAATCCCGGCTGGCCAAGTCCGCCCAGGCGAGGCCCGTCAGCGGTTCAAATTCTCGAGGCGAGATCACCTCACAGCAGGTCTTCGGCAACCCCGTCGAATTTCCTAAGGCCTACGCTTGGAAGCTTCCGCTTAAGAAGGCCCTGTTCTCTCGCGGCCGCCTTGAAGGCGGCGAACGCGGCTTGTTGGGTGCAGTGTCCGGCCAGGCATTCCTCGATCATTCGGATTGCTTCAAGTCGGGATGGCTTTTGCATGAATGGCCATGGTTGCTGAAGCGCCGTCTCAGCATCAGGGATCGACGCAACAAGCATCGATCTGTGATTCAGGTAGATTGTAATCGGTATAAACGCCGGCATCTTTGGTCGCGCTCCAGAATTGAAGAGGCTAAACGCGAAGACAATGGCGGTGGTTGCATGAACGTTCGTCGGGGCTGGCCGAGCGCATCGGCCGGCTCTCGCAACGCGAGGGTGACCACCTCGTCTGGCAAGGCCAGATCAAGGACGGCAAGCCCTATCTCGACCGCGTCGGCAACCCGGCCCGTATCCTGCTCAATCTCACGGAACATCCCGACTACCAGATCCGACGCGACGAAAGTTTCTGTGACGACCCCCGGTGCATCGAGCCGCACCACTACAGGGTGATCCGCGAGCGGAAATTCAAGTACGACGACCAGCCCTCAACACCGTGGCGCGATCCCCGCAACACCAGCTCGTTCTCCGACCGAGAACTGGAGGAGATCGAGAAGAACGTCGAGCTCCTGATTGCCAACGAGACAACGGACGAGGATCTCAGCGTCTTCCCGCCCCGCATCCGGGACGAGATCCTACGCCGCGCCGGGAACATTAGCAGTCGCTAACAGTTGGGTGGGACCAGTGGGCCCACCTCCGCTACTCCCAGCCCGCTGCAGATCGGGCCGCCGCCCGATCGGCCCGCGCTCGGAGGAGGAGCGCGGGTTTATGGTGCCGCCACTGGGGCCCTTATCTTTGCGTTCGCCAAAGTCGCCGATTGGATGAAGTGCATTCCACCGGAGCTTTGGCAGTGTCAGGCTTCATGCTATTTTGCCAACTCTTTCGTGGAGATGAGTGCCGTGTCGCAATTGGCAACTTTGCTGCTGGGATCATGGCGGATGATTTCCTGGACCTATGAGGTCCTTGTATCCGGCGAAGTCAGAGACGCTTTCGGAAAGAAACCCAGAGGCGTTATCACCTATGCTGCGAACGGCCGAGTGATGGTCCTCGTGCTTAACGAAGATCGCATTGCACCCAACGATCTTGTCCCTACTCCCGAAGAAAAGATCGGACTCTACGATACGATGTTTGCCTATGCGGGGACATACACGGTCGAAGAAGATCGAGTTATTCACCATATTGACATGAGTTGGAACGCGATGTGGGAGGGCACCCAGCAAGTCCGTTTCATCGATACCGACGGTCAAAGGCTGACTTATAAATCAGCGCCAGCGAAAAACCCCCTTGACGGTCGCGACTGCATTCACACCGTCAGGTTCGAGAAGATCGTTTCGCCTCACTAAAATGTACAACGCGCATCAAAGACGTCTCAGTTTGAGCTTCGGCTCACGACCCGTTCCGGTCG
>NZ_JBVVPV010000097.1:0-6551 GCF_055811735.1 Mesorhizobium sp. WSM4850
CGCTCGACCAGGTCAGGGCGGCGGCGAAGAAACTGCTGTCGGCCGAGCCCGCCATTATGGGCGTTGGCCCGCGGCTACCTGGTGTCCCGTGACAGCGAATAATCCTGCGCTCTAAGAATAGTTGCTGAAGGACTCCGCCCACATACGTTTGGCTGATTCGACTATGGTGCGGCAGAATGAACGCCTTGATTTCTGCCTGCTCGCCCTCGCAGATCGGGTTCTCGCCCGGCGGTTCGATTGCCGAGCCGGAGAACGCCCGACGTTCAGAGAAGGTATTAACTTTCGCGTATTTGAAATACGGGAAAGTTAAATTCTCTTACTCTGGAGCTCAGTATGCTAACTTTCCCGTATTTCACATACGAGAAAGTTAGAAAATGGCTCTTCACCTCGTCGGGGAAAACATCGATAAAACCCGCAGCCACTATCAGGCTGAAACGGGCAAGCTCGTTCAGCTAAGGCGCGGCATCTATGTCGATGCCGGGGAGGATATCGAGGCCACGATACTCAAGCACGCCGTCCGCATCGCCAAATACCTGTATCCCAACGCTTACCTCTCGGCCGCGAGCGCTGTCCTTCTCGGGCCGACCCGCGATGGCCGCCTGTTCCTGAGCGGGCGACGAATACAACGCACGCGCTTGCGCTCGCTGGAAATCATTCAGAACGCAGCTCCCGACCACCCATCAGTCGCTCAAGCGAATATCGATGATGGCATGGGAGAATTCCGGATCGACGTCTCCTCGATGCGCCAGCGCTTCCTCGAAGCTTTCCGCCTGCGCAGCGAACACGCGGGATCCATCGATGAGACGATGCGCGAGACAATCGCGAACCGCCTCATAGAAGAATACGGCAGCGCCCAGGGCGCTGCCGACGCGACATGGGCGCTCGCCCACGAAAACCAGTGGTATCGCGAAGGCGAGCACGCCGAGCGCTTCCTCCTCCGCCGTCCAGTGACCGCAGAGCCTGCGCGCAATGAAGCCGCGTTCGATCTGATCGTAGCGTGGCACGGCGCTCCGCTCGGCAATCTCACACATGATGGTTTTGAGTGGCGCTGGAATCCAGATGATCAGGATGGCCCGCCACTTGTTCGCCAGACCACGCCGGGCAAGCTCCCTCCTTTCATTCTGTCGCTGCTGCCTGAAGGCTGGCTTGAGTCGGTGTTGAATGACCGCGACGAGCGCGCGACGCTGCGCTCGGGCAAACGCTACATGTCCAACATTACCATCGTCGAGCGTGCGAGCGATCTCTCCGCCCTGCCGCCCGACGTCCTGCTAACCCGGCTCGATGGCTTCACTAGAAATTCTATCTTCACTGGCCAGTATGCAGGGCCGGGTCGCGGCGATCTGGAGCAGAGCTTCGAGCGCAATCTGGCGGAGATTTTCGAGCGTACCGATACGCCGCGTTTATCAGGCGTTCAGATCAAAGCGCCGATGTTCCTCGATACCGACGGTACTCTCTCCCCCAGTACCGGCAAACCGTTCACCCACATCCTCAAGCCTGCCGGTACAGGTGGATTTGAGGCCCTGCCGGTTATCGAATGGCAGTCGCTCGCTTTGGGCAGCGCGGCCGGTTTCACGACGCCCGCGACGGCGCTCGTCCCCATGCCTGACGGGATGCCTCCGGCGCTCCTCGTCGAGCGGTTCGACATCAGAACGAGCCTTGACGACAAGCATCTTTTGGCGCTTGAGGATTTTTGCTCAGTGCTCGGTGTGCCCACGGAAGCAAAATTCGACGGCACAATGGAGCGAATCGCGCGGGCACTAAGACCGCTATCGACCTCCCCCGAAGACGACGTCCTGCTTGTCCTCAAGCGATCCTTATTCGCCTGGCTGATCGCCGATGGCGACATGCACCTTAAGAACATGGCACTGCTGAAAATCGCAGAGCCCGGCAGCGCGCAGTTCAGCTCAGTCCGCATGGCTCCGCTCTACGACGCGGTCACGACTCGCGTGTTTCCACATCTCGAAAAAGACCGGAGGGCCCTCAAGCTGAACGGCAAAGACGATCGTCTGCGGCGCGCCGACTTCAAGGCTTTCGCGAGCACGGCTGGCCTTAAGGCTGCCGATGCGGATACCAGCATCGACGATCTCGTTGCAGCCCTCTCACGCGCTCTCAACCACCTCGAATTGCCGCCACCTCTATCAGACGGCTCTCAAGGCGCGAAGATGGCGGAGCAAATGCGCGCTATTGTCCACGAACGCATCGAAGGGTTTGCGTAGATATGTCGATCTACTGATACGACGGTTTCCGCTCTCAGACCCAAACACCTTATTGGCTGAACGGCCTAGCCATATAGCGTTCGAGCTTGAGCTTGCGCTTTTTCCCAATCCGGCCTCCCATCCGCGTCCAATTTTTTGACCCCCTTATGGACTGTGCGACGTCAGCGTTCGCCCGGGCGGAGCTGGTCAAGGTTGCGCAGCCCGGGCGGGCGCGGATCGCGCTTGGCAGCTGAAGGGTGATTAGGCGCGGTTCTTGAAGCGCCAGGACTCGTGTGGACAGGTGACAAGTCATTGATGCTGCGGACTTGCAACTTTTCTCTGTCGTGAAAAGACAAGTTCTTTATCAATAATTCAAAATTTCACAATTGGAATCATAATTCTTGATGATGTTCGCATTCCTTTCTGCGCGAAGGATCGTCACCCGTATGGGCCAAGACTCTGCTTCGCCGAAGGCCACGCAGGGGCCTGGCCTCTACAACGACGCGATGGAAGCCTTCTTAATGGCGCAGGTCCGGGCCATTGTGCAGGAAGCGGGCTCCCAGCAAAAACAACTCACACTGGGTAGAAGGACTCGGAAACGCCGCAAACCAACCCTGCAAAATCTCAGAAAGCGGCAGGAATGCTGGAGGTTCGGTGAAAAACGAACGCAAACCTCTTCACTGCAGTCAAACCGCGAAGCCGATGGGGCGTCGTTGCGCGCGGCCCTCGATTTGCGCGTGTGCACGGGCAGGCAAGCTGACAATTACCGGTCGATCCCGGACCAGCCGCGCCAGGCGCTGCCATACTGCGCCAAGCGCAATTGGCAGCTAACGGTCGAAATTAATTTGTTGAACCGGGTGCGAGTGGCACCGATGACCGCCCATTTGATTGCAGCGTGTTCTCGACATGGCAACGGTCGTCGGTGCGCCGTTCGACGTTATTGTCGTGCGTATCGGCGAAGCCGCCGACGCGAGCGCTGCCGCGAAACTGCGCTTTCCACCATTGCTCGATCAGTCCCACGGAGATTGTTTCCAAGTTTCATGAACGGCATCCACCAGCGCTGCGGCTAGATCTTGGACATCGGTCTCGCTCGTCGGAGTCGAGAGCGCGCCAGAGCAATTCGGCGTCATCAGAAAACCCCGTTCCAGCATTGCACGGTGCACCTTTGCCAGCGCCGCCTTCTGCAAGGCGCTTGGGAACGAGGTCCGGTAGTTTCGGACAACTTCAGCCTTCAGGTGGAGCCGAAAGAGGGAGCTGGCGCCGGTAACCTGCGCGGGGAGTTCGCGCCTTCTGAGTTGCTCGATGATTTCATTGCGAAGCGTTTCGCCCATCTGGTTAAGACGGGCCACGGCATCCTTTGTGTATGATTGCAGTGCCACCAGCCCAGCTGTCATGCTGAGCGGGTTTGCGCTGAACGTGCCGCCGTGGGACACGGCTGGCTTGCCCCTGGTGTGATCGAAGACCGCCATGTGCGATGCAGGCCCGGCTACGGCTCCAACGGGCAAACCTCCGCCGATGATCTTGCCCAAAGCGACCAAATCCGGCTCAAAGCCGAAGATGTCATGGGCGCCACGGAAACCGACGCGGTAAGAAACGACCTCGTCAACCACAAGCAGGATGTCGTAGCGGTTACAGCAATCCTGGATGACCTCCCGCAAATCCGCCTCTATCGGAACCATGCCCACGCGGGGAGCAACTGGATCGAGAAGGATCGCGGCGAGGCGCTCATGGTGTGCACGGATGAGCTCTCTGCACGACTTGGCCTCGTTGTAAGGAAGGACAAGGACATCCGCGGCGGTGGAGGCGGGAGCTCCACTGGCATAGAGCACACTGTGAGGCGACGAATCGCCCCAGTTGTCTGGTGCAGAATCAAGGCTCACTTCCACATAGTCATAGGCGCCGTGATATGCGCCCTCGAACTTGGCAATCATCGGGCGCCCTGTAATAGCGCGAGCGGCCTTGACAGCGAACATAACAGCCTCGGTGCCGGAGCTCGTAAAGCGGACCTGCTCAAGCTTCGGCGAACGCGTCGTGATTGCTTCCGCGAGCCTGGTCTCGCTTGTGGTCGGAAGCCCGAATGCGGTGCCGTCGTCCAGGACCTTGTGCAGCGCCTCGATCACCGGCGGAAAGGCATGGCCGTGAATGAGCGAGAAGGAGTTGTTTGCGCAGTCGAAGACCTTGCTGCCGTCCGCGTCAGTGATCCAGCTGCCCGCTCCTGCCACAGCATAGGGCGGGTGGGGAGCGAAGAACTGCGCAGCACGCATGCTGCCGCCGGGCGTGATCTTTAGCGCTCGTTGAAACTCCTCGCGAGATTTTGGCCCAACGACCTCTCCCCGGTTGTGGCCCAGCCCTGAAATGCGCTGCATGTCCGAACTCCTTGACTACCTTTGTCGAGATGGCGAGGCTCTACGAAACTTTGATGCCATTTGGCGCTGGAGCGAGTTCTGATGGAGGTGCTTGCACCATCAACACGGATCGAGAATGCTGCCTACTTTGGTGGCGGAATCGCAGCTCGCCGGCACTCTCGGTGCCGCAACCATCACGCGAAACTGCGGCGTCGGCACGCCGGCATCGCGGGCTAGTCTCTTGGCGATGATCTTGTCGAGCGCTAGCCCATGCCGAGGCGGGCCGGATCCGGTGTACGGGATCCCCGCCGGGGCATGGCGGGAACGTGGGTGAGACCATTTCTCGCCCTGAATACCGTACGCATGTTGAAGGCGATCCCCGAGGGCCGGGCCTGCGGATGGGCGTCATAAACCACACGAGCGAAGCGAGCAGTTCTTTATCGCCGTCGCACCCCGGCGTCTGGTGGCCGCCCTCTCGCAGTACCGCCGTCATGCTTTTGACCTCGCCTCGGTGGTCGACCTCCGGGCGCGGCTGTCCGAACCGATGATCATGCCGGTGTGACCATGGATCTATACGACGACTACTCGCATCAGCTACTCCTTCAGTTTGCGCACCGTCACATTCTGCGCGCAGTCGGTTGATCGATAGGAACAATTCGTCTGGGCCCCGGCCGTTAACTGTCACGTGCAATTGACGTGCCACCGAGGAGCGCGATCAAAAGGAGAAAAGCACGCATTCGTGCCACGCGGGTGGGATGCCGGCGTGTCAGTTGTGTTGGGTTTCGAACCTAAGACGTCTTCAATCGGACACGGCCGGAAACAGGAACATCTCCTGGTCTTCAAGGATAGAGGCCGAGCTCGAGGCAACCAAGGAACATGGATCGGCGCCTATGCTATCTACAAGCTGGATCCCTCCAGGTCGATTGCAGCCCCGCCCCTCGAATCGCAGCTCGAGAAGCTCGGCATCGACAACACTCAGCGGCGCGCAGCCTGATCGATCGGTGATGCTCGATCAAGTCAGGGCAGCGGCGGAGCTGCTTCCGGCCGAGCCCGCCATTTATGGTCGTCGGCCTGACGCTGGGGGCAAGGATGAGCCCGGCAGCCCAGTTCCCCTTCCTTCTCCCTTTCTCGGGGAAATAAATTCGGTTCGGTGAGAAATGCCGGCGGAGCTGTTTTCGCGGGCGTGCGAAGCACCTGCCGGGTCAGTCGACCGATCCGCCGAATCGTGGCTCGCCTTCTCCTCATAGGAGCCTCCCTTCCGATGGCAGAGATCGCGATCCGTTCAGGCCACATGAACTGGCTGCGCGGTCGGAAGCCGATGTCCATTGTTCAGGTTGTCACTTAATGAGAACCGCAAGCCATCGACCACGACAGTTCAAGAATTCTCCCTTTAAGTTGAGTGGAATGGTCTACCAGCCATCAGGCCGAGGCCCTATAAGCATCCCCGGACGCGGAATATACACCGACGCCTGCTGACATGCGTATCCGCAGTGTTTGAGAGGAATTCAGTATTGCCCCTGTGCCTGCCGATGGTCCGCCACCTGAAATCCGCGGACCTGTTTGGCGCCATCGATCGCCTGCCAGCGCTCGGCACGCCAGTTAGCGAGCGGACATTCGAGGTCCTCAACCCGTCGAGCGGCGAAGTGCTGGCAGTACTTCCCGACATGGGTGTGGAGGAGACACGCGCTGCGATCGAAAAGGCCTACGTAGCGCAGCCTGGATGGGCGGCTCTGACCGCCCGAGAACGCAGCGACGTTCTGTGGCGATGGCATGAGCTGATCATCGACCACGCCGGTGATCTTGCCGCCATACTCACTGCAGAGATGGGCAAGCCGTTTGCCGAAGCCAAGTCGGAGGTTTCGCATGCGGCCGCGTATCTGCAATGGTACGCCGAAGAAGCTAATCGCATCTATGGCGAGACGATCCCCGCACCCTCGACAGACCGTCGCATGCTGGTGATCAAGCAGCCGATCGGTGTCGTCGGCACGATTACGCCATGGAATTTCCCAGC
>NZ_JBVVPV010000098.1:2500-6431 GCF_055811735.1 Mesorhizobium sp. WSM4850
TCTGTTTGACATCGTAAAGAGAAGATTTGTTCGAACTTCATAGCCCGCAAGGGGTGTGATTTGTCGCGGGAGACGCTCAATCTCCCGCATATGATGGGTTTGCCTAACCGCACCCTCGAACCGATCTCGAGAAGCTGGTCTTTTTGTGCCAATGCCATCAGGCGACAATCCTGCACAGGATTTAGCTGAAGCGACGATCTCTTCGAGATCGCGCTGGGCGACGATCTCTTCGAGATCGCGCGATGGGTATTGGCAATGAGAACGATCAAGTGTCTTAAGGGCAATTGGTGGATGCCTTGGCATGCACAGGCGATGAAGGACGTGATACGCTGCGATAAGCTACGGGGAGGTGCGAATACCCTTTGATCCGTAGATTTCCGAATGGGGAAACCCACCTAAGGTGCTTGGAAAATCAGAGCAGCAGGTAATTGGCGCGAGATCCCAAAAGGATTGAGCGTTAAGCGACGATCTCTTTGAGATCGCGCAGACTTGCTGCTGTGGTTTCCAAGTATCTGTTATAGGTAACTTATCCTGAATACATAGGGATAAAGTGGCGAACGCGGGGAACTGAAACATCTAAGTACCCGTAGGAAAGGACATCAACCGAGACTCCGGCAGTAGTGGCGAGCGAACCCGGACCAGGCCAGTGGCGATGATGAGACAAGCGGAACCTTCTGGAAAGTAGGGCCATAGTGGGTGACAGCCCCGTACGCGTAATGCAAATCATCGTCCTCGAGTAAGGCGGGACACGTGAAATCCTGTCTGAAATTGGGGGGACCACCCTCCAAGCCTAAGTACTCGTGCATGACCGATAGCGAACTAGTACCGTGAGGGAAAGGTGAAAAGCACCCCGACAAGGGGAGTGAAAGAGTACCTGAAACCGATTGCCTACAAACAGTGGGAGTCCAAGGTTCGTCCTGGGTGACCACGTACCTTTTGTATAATGGGTCAGCGACTTAGTGTGACGAGCAAGCTTAAACCGCTAGGTGTAGGCGCAGCGAAAGCGAGTCTGAACAGGGCGTTCAGTTCGTCGCATTAGACCCGAAACCGAGTGATCTAGCCATGAGCAGGTTGAAGGTAAGGTAACACTTACTGGAGGACCGAACCCATAACTGTTGCAATAGTTCGGGATGACTTGTGGCTAGGGGTGAAAGGCCAATCAAACTCGGAAATAGCTGGTTCTCCGCGAAATCTATTTAGGTAGAGCGTCGACCGAATACCCCAGGGGGTAGAGCACTGGATGGGCTAGGGGTCCTCACCGGATTACCAAACCTAACCAAACTCCGAATACCTGGGAGTACTAGTCGGCAGACACACGGCGGGTGCTAACGTCCGTCGTGAAAAGGGAAACAACCCTGACCTACAGCTAAGGTCCCCAAGTTATGGCTAAGTGGGAAAGGATGTGAGGATCCCAAAACAACCAGGATGTTGGCTTAGAAGCAGCCATCATTTAAAGAAAGCGTAACAGCTCACTGGTCTAAATAAGGGTCTTTGCGCCGAAAATGTAACGGGGCTCAAGCCATACACCGAAGCTTAGGGTTCGTGAGCAATCACGAGCGGTAGCGGAGCGTTCTGTAAGCTGATGAAGCCATACCCGTGAGGGGTGGTGGAGGTATCAGAAGTGCGAATGCTGACATGAGTAACGTAAGGGGAGTGAGAGACTCCCCCGCCGAAAGTCCAAGGGTTCCTGCTTAAAGCTAATCTGAGCAGGGTTAGCCGGCCCCTAAGTCGAGGCAGAAATGCGTAGACGATGGGAACCACGTTAATATTCGTGGGCCTGGAGGAAGTGACGGATCATTGAGGTAGTCCAATCTTATCGGATTGAACGGGCTGCTGCGTGGTTCCAGGAAATAGCTCCTCCTTATAGACCGTACCCGAAACCGACACTGGTGGACTGGTAGAGTATACCAAGGCGCTTGAGAGAACTATGCTGAAGGAACTCGGCAAATTGCACGCGTAACTTCGGAAGAAGCGTGACCCTTTTCCACGCAAGTGGAGGAGGGTGGCACAGACCAGGGGGTAGCGACTGTTTATCAAAAACACAGGGCTCTGCGAAGTCGCAAGACGACGTATAGGGTCTGACGCCTGCCCGGTGCTGGAAGGTTAAGAGGAGGGGTGCAAGCTCTGAATCGAAGCCCCAGTAAACGGCGGCCGTAACTATAACGGTCCTAAGGTAGCGAAATTCCTTGTCGGGTAAGTTCCGACCTGCACGAATGGCGTAACGACTTCCCCGCTGTCTCCAGCATAGACTCAGTGAAATTGAATTCCCCGTGAAGATGCGGGGTTCCTGCGGTTAGACGGAAAGACCCCGTGCACCTTTACTATAGCTTTACATTGGCATTCGTAGTGGCATGTGTAGGATAGGTGGTAGGCTTTGAAACCTGGGCGCCAGCTCAGGTGGAGCCACCCTTGAAATACCACCCTTATCACTATGGATGTCTAACCGCGGCCCGTCATCCGGGTCCGGGACAATGTATGGTGGGTAGTTTGACTGGGGCGGTCGCCTCCTAAAGAGTAACGGAGGCGCGCGATGGTGGGCTCAGAACGGTCGGAAATCGTTCGCTGAGTGCAATGGCATAAGCCTGCCTGACTGCGAGACTGACAAGTCGAGCAGAGACGAAAGTCGGTCATAGTGATCCGGTGGTCCCGCGTGGAAGGGCCATCGCTCAACGGATAAAAGGTACGCCGGGGATAACAGGCTGATGACCCCCAAGAATCCATATCGACGGGGTTGTTTGGCACCTCGATGTCGACTCATCGCATCCTGGGGCTGGAGCAGGTCCCAAGGGTATGGCTGTTCGCCATTTAAAGCGGTACGTGAGTTGGGTTCAGAACGTCGTGAGACAGTTCGGTCCCTATCTGCCGTGGGTGTAGGAATATTGAAAGGATCTGTCCCTAGTACGAGAGGACCGGGATGGACGGATCTCTGGTGGACCTGTTGTGGCGCCAGCCGCATAGCAGGGTAGCTATATCCGGACGGGATAACCGCTGAAGGCATCTAAGCGGGAAACCCACCTTAAAACGAGTATTCCCTGAGAACCGTGGAAGACGACCACGTTGATAGGCCGGGTGTGGAAGAGCGGCAACGCTTGAAGCTTACCGGTACTAATAGTTCGATCGGCTTGATCGTTCTCATTCCCTATGCCCATTTTGGGCGACAATCCTTCGGATTGCGCCGCGCGACAATCCTTCGGATTGCGCCGAGATGGTCTGTTCTCACTCACGCTTGTTCCGCCCTGGGGCGGCGCTACGTGGGTGCGGCGCATCGGCGCCGACGGTCGGTCGACCTTGCGAAGCTTCGCTTCGAAAGGCGCCAAGACCAAAGAACGGTAAAGGCACACATAAGACCAGCGAACAGCTCAGGAGAGAGCAGAAAATAGGGTCCCCTATTCGCTACTCTCTCATCGCTATTCGCTCAAAAAGCTTCTCGAGCAACGTGCGCTTTGCCGACCTGGTGGTTATGGCGGAGCGGCTGCACCCGATCCCATTCCGAACTCGGCCGTGAAACGCTCCAGCGCTGATGGTACTTCGTCTCAAGACGCGGGAGAGTAGGTCGCTGCCAGGTCTGCAAAACGCACGTTGCAAAAAAATCAAAATCTTCTCTCTACCAAAAGGCCCGCCAATCGGGAGCCCGGGCCGCGCAAGCGGCCCTTTCAGTTGGCGCAAGCTTGATTCCAGTGAGCCAAGGCTTACTTCTGACGTTGACGCGGGGTGGAGCAGCGCCCCGTCCGCTCGCAAAGGCCGAAGGCCTCAAGGACGGACAAAACAAAAAAGTCCGGGCTGCCCGGCCGGCATTCGCCGTCTAGTTGACGCGGGGTGGAGCAGCCCGGTAGCTCGTCAGGCTCATAACCTGAAGGTCACAGGTTCAAATCCTGTCCCCGCAACCAAATCCACAAAACGGCCCGCATCACGCGGGCCGTTTTGCGTTTGC
>NZ_JBVVPV010000099.1:0-6395 GCF_055811735.1 Mesorhizobium sp. WSM4850
CATTCACTTTACAATTTAAAAAGTTCCCCGCATTTTCAGTCAGTTATGAGGGGGCCGATTTTGTTATTCGGCGCGCTTTAGAGCGCCTCAAGTGGTCACGCATCTGCTGTTGCTCACGCGGGCGCCGGGCTTTCTTCAATGCATCGGCGGGAAAACCCATCAACTGTTCGACACCTTCTGGCGAGGACGGGCCAAGCGGAGCATGTCGCGTCGTTCCCATGGTAAGACCGTATGTCCGCCTCTGTCGGTGAGGCGGCTCGCCCTACACTGCGCGTCCGAGGGTTGCTCGGGCTGGACCGAGCCGATCCTCATCAAAGGAGGACGAGCCGTGGCAGATTTTAGGGAAGCGTTTGTCGGAATCGATGTTGCGAAGGTGAGAAACGCCATCGCGGGGGGAAGTTCGCTTCCTCGGCGAAGTCGACGCGTCGGCCGCGAGCATGCGCCGGGTCATTCCGCGGATCGCGCTCAGTTCCACTCCCGGTCGGGCCTGAACCGCACGCCCCGCCGCGCCAACCCGCCGCCGAGACCGATCGGCGTGCCATCGGCGCGCCAACACGCGGCGCCAGTCATCGCGCCGTCCGCCTCGAACTGGATCACACTCATGCCGCCGCCAACGCTGTTAACCGGCGCCACATTGTGACCGCGGTCCCGCAATGCCGCGAGCACGCCTTCCGGCACCGAACCATCGTCGACCTCGACCCCAAAGCCCCGCGTCCAGAGCCGCGGCGCCTCCACGGCCTCCTGCACGCTCATGCCATGATCGATCAGGTTCGACAGGGCTTGCATCACCGAGGGGAAGATGCGGAGCCCGCCAGGCAGGCCGAGCGCGTAACGTAGTCTGCCGTCGCGCAGCACCATCACCGGTGACATCGACGAGGTGACGCGCTTGCCGGGCGCTACCGAGCTGGCGCGACCCGGATGCGGATCGAACCCGGCCATGTAGTTGTTCGGGATCGTGCCGGTGCCCGGCACGATGTAGCCGGCGCCGAACAAGTAGTTGATTGTCTGGGTGCTGGCGACAACGTTGCCGAGGCCATCCGCGACAGTCAGGTGGGTGGTGTGCGCGCCTAGGCCCGGCGCGACCCCCGCGCTCCATGACTGGGCGCGGTCGATTGTGATGCGCGCCCGGCACTCCGCCGCATAATCCTTGGACAGCAGCTTGCCGACCGGCACGTGGACGAACGCCGGATCGGCGGTCACCGCTGCCCGGTCCGCAAAAGCGATCTTCAGCACCTCCGCCAGAAGGTGCAGCGTGTCCGGCGTCGCGAAGCCGAGTGCGCCGACATCGTACCCCTCCAGGATGTTCAACATCTGAATGAGGTGCAGCGGGCCGGACGACGGCGGCGGCGGCCCGACGACCTCATATCCGCGATAAAGCCCACGCAGCGGCTCGCGATCAACGGTGCGATAGCTCGTCAGGTCCTCAAGTGTCAGAAAGCCTTCTTTCTGCGCCATGTGTTCCACAAGGCGACGTCCCAGTTCGCCGTCATACAGGATGGCCGGCCCCTCGCGCGCAATCGATCGCAGCGTCTCGGCATAATCGCCAGTGACCAGACGTGTCCCGGGCTGGATCGGCATGCCGCCGGGCAGATACAGTTTGGCGATTTCCGCATCGCGAGCCAGATCGGCCGACGCCTCGGAGACGCACTCCTGCAGATAGGGTGTCACGCGAAAGCCACGCGAAGCGTGATGAATCCCGGGCTCCATCACGTCGGCCAAAGAGAACGTGCCGAACCGGCGCAGCGCCTCGCACCAGCCAATCAGAGCGCCGGGGACAGCGACTGCGGTGGCGCCCACAACGTTGCGGCGGCCGATCGTGTCCATTGTGCCGGGCGCAGCCTTCGGGTCAGGCGTGTAGGTGGTGGGACCAGTCGCGAGCGGTGCGGTGCCCAAGCCGTCGAGCACGTGATGTGTGCCGTTGGCGAGGCGGATATGCGCTATGCCGCCACCCAGCACCCCCACCATCATCGGCTCGACGACCGAAAGAGTGAAGAGAGCAGCGATGGCGGCGTCGATGGCGTTGCCGCCAGCAGCGAGCATTTCCGCCCCGGCGGCGGAAGCGACCGGGTGATTGGTCACGACCATGCCACGCGACCCGGTCGCCGGTTGTTTCTCACAAGTGAAGGTGGTGCCAGCATGAGCTCGCCAGTCGGTGCGCCGCATCAGTCGACCTCCCGTTTACTAACCTGAAAACAGTGACACGGTGACGCCGGCCAGCCATGCCACACTCTGCCGTGCGACGGCAGCGTGCGGCAGACCGCGCTGCCACGCCACTGGATGTTAGTGTCGCCTATGCAGATGGTGAAATCGTACCGCTTATGATGTGGCCCCGTTTGTTATTCGGAGAGATCTGAATTGCCGCTGAGCCATCAGGTCAGGATCCAGAAATCCGCTTGAGACTGACACCGCTGTAGGGTTGAAGCTCCCGATCATAGGAGGCAGTATGAGCGTCTAGCCGATGCATAGCTGGAACTGATGCGGCTGTTCTTCTCGAAATCCAAGAGCAAGCAGCGGGCCGATGCCGTGCGGGTGGTGAGTGGGATGATCTATAGCGAAAAAAGCGAGGCACAGTGGAAGGGTTCCCCCTTGTCTATGGCCCGCCAAAGATGCTCTACAAACATTTCGTCCGTTGATCGTGCATCGGCATTACGGATGTTCGTGGAACCGCTGCAGCGCGTGGGATCAACCAGCTATGCCGAAGCTTCCATCGATGACCGTCGAATGACAAATCTAAGCCACACTGAGACGGCATCGAATGTCATACGACATCTAAAGTGAATCTCGTCTCTACATCAGGATGATTTGATCCCTCAATTCGCTCCTTTTTGTTTTGCCGCATGATCTTATCCGAAGGTCTGAAACTTTTCGGTACGCCTGACCTTCGGTTCGGGATCATTCTCTATCCCATCAGCATGCGGACGGCCGTGACGAACAGGAAGAAGGCGAACGCCATCTTGAGGTAGCACGAATTGATCGCGTGGGCGAGGTGCGCCCCGACCGGGGCGAAGACGTAGCTCACCGGGGCGAGCAAGATTGACATAGCCGAGGCTCAAGGGCGGCCGCTCGGGCACGCCCCAGCCGGGCCTAGATGAAGCCGCCACGCCGGGCAGCGCGATCAGGAGCTCCATGGCAGCGGCCGAGCCCACCGCGCGGTGGACGGGAAAGGAAAAGGCGGACAAGGTGGGCACCGAGAGCGTGCCGCCGCCGATCCCCATGAGCGAGGAGATGAGGCCGATCGCGCCGGCGATGGCGCCGTTGACGAGTCGCGAGGCGGGCAGATGGTCCGACTAGACCAGCGTCTTCGGCATCCCCATGTTGATGGCGACCAGGATACCGACGACTCCGAACCCGCCGCGCAGGCCCTCGCCGGAGATGAAGCGCGCCAGGATGCCTCCGGCGAGCGCGCCGAGAACGACAAGCGGGCCCCAAATCTTCAGGAGGTCGGTGTCCACCGTGCCCCTCTTGGCGTGGGCGCGCATGGACGAAATTGAGGTGGGGATAATGGTCGCAATATGTTGCGACCGCGAGATGGCTCGCCGCCTCGCCGGGAAAGTCGAGGAGGGTCAGCAGCCAGAACAGGGCGGGCACGACGACGATGCCGCCGCCGACGCCGAGCAGCCCCGCCAACGTTCCGCCGATCGCTCCCGTCAGTAATACACCCGCAACAAGAGCGATCGTTGCGGGCCAGTCGAGGTCGAGATGCACTGCCTGATCCTTGGCTAGGGAGGATGGGACGTCTCAAGCCGCGGCGTGTTCAGTCAACGCGCCACCGCATAGCCCTGCATGCCCCGTGGATTGGCGCCTGCCTTCAGGAGCTGTGTGCCGCCGTCCATCTCCCGCGCCACGGCCGAAAGACGCCCCTCGGACCAGTCGTCGCCCACGGTGACGACATGACCGCGCTTCTTGAGCGCCTCGATAGTCCGTGTCGGGAAACGTCCCTCGAGGGTGAGCGAGCCGAAGCTGATCTCGCGCGGCCAGAAGGAGCTCGGCAGGTGGTCGGTGTGGAAGGCCGGCGCGTCGATTGCCTCCTGTAGATTCATACCGCCGTGGATGTGGTGCAGCAACATGAGGAGCTGCCACTGGTCCTGCTGGTCTCCACCGGGCGTGCCAAAGGCGAGATAAGGCGCGCCACCGCGGTAGACCATCGTCGGTGTGAGCGTTGTGCGCGGCCGTACCCGCGGCTTGAGTGTGGAGTTCAGGCCCTCCTCCAGCCAGAACATCTGGCCCCGGGTGTTGAGGCAGAAGCCTAGGCCGGGGATGACCGGGCTGGACTGCAGCCACCCGCCCGACGGCGCGGCCGAGACCATGTTCCCCCAGCGGTCGACCGCGCTGACGTGGCAGGTGTCGCTGCGCGGAGCGCCGTCCTTGCCGAGCGGCGGCTCGCCGTAGCGGTGGTCGGGCCGGTCGCGCGCGGCCGTGGGCTCCCCGCCGCCCAGGCCCAGCTGAAGGATGGTGCCCACCTTCCGCAAAGGCGGAAGAACCGGCGGGCGCCCGTCCGGGCTGCCGGGGCGCACGTCCATGGATGCCGTCTCGCCGATCAGCGCGCGGTGCTCGTCGGCATAGGCGCGTGAGAGAAGCGTTTTTAGAGGCACGTCGGATGTGTCGCCGTACCACGCGTCGCGGTCCGCCATGGCGAGCTTGATGCTCTCCGCTACGACATGCACGAAGTCCGGACCCGAGGGATCGAGACCGGCGACGTCCGTGCCCGAAAGGAGCTGCAGCATCTGCAGGAGCACCGGACCCTGCGACCAGGCTCCGCACTTGAAGACTTCGTATTCGCCGTAAGCGATTGAGACCGGGGTCTCGAGCGCCGGCTCGAAAGCCGCCATGTCGTCGGCGGAAAGGAGCCCCTTGTGATGCCGGCCGGACACGTCCCACACGGATTCGCAGGCGCAGAATTCCGCGATGCGCGCTGCGATCGGACCCCGGTACCAAAAGTCGAGCGCGGCATTGATACGCGCTTCGCGGCTTGGCGCCGTCCGGGCCTTTTCGACGATGTTCCGGTAGAGCGCGGCTAGCTCGGGGGTTGCGGAAGAGCCGGCCGGCCTCCGGCACCCTGCCGCCGGGCAGATAGACGGCGGCCGAGGAGGGCCAGTGGGTGAGAAACAGCTCGCGCATAGTGGCAATCGCTGCCGAAATCCGCGGCACGAGAGGGTAGCCCTCCTCGGCATAGCGGATCGCCGGTGCGAGAACTTCTTCCAGCTCGGCGCTGCCGTGGTCGCGCAATAGCATCAGCCAGGCGCCGAAAGCACCGGGAACGCAGGCCGGCAGTAGGCCGGTGCCAGGTATGATGTCGAGCTCCAGCGCCCGGAAATGATCCAGCGTGGCCCTTACGGGCGAAGGCCCCTGCCCGCTGATAACCACCGGCCGTCCGGCGCCAGCCGGCGTCACGATGATCGGCACTTCGCCGCCCGGCCCGTTTTGATGCGGCTCCACCACCTCAGCACGAAGCCCGCGGCGACGGCAGCATCGAAGGCGGTGTGGCCCTTTTCCAGGATCGACATGGCCACCGCCGAGGCCAGCCAGTGGGTCGAGGAGACGGCCCCGAACGTTCCTCGTAATTCCGGACGCGTGGTGAAGCCCATTCGTGACCTTCCTCTGCAAGCCGCAGAATTCCGCAGCGCGCAGCAGAGCGCGCTGCCACGCCACTGGATGTTAGTGTCGCCTATGCAGATGGTGAAGTCGTACCGCTTATGATGTGGCCCCGTTTATGGCCCGTCGAAGATGCTCTGCAAACAGTTCGTCCGTTGATCGTGCATCGGCATTTTTACGGATGTTCGTGGAACCGCTGCATGTCTTCCGCTTGGCCGAATCCGAGGTGGCGCCGGTCGCGGATACTATAAAGGTATCGAAGAGCTAGGGACCTACGTTCCTTGCTGCCTTTCGCAAAAAACAGCTTGCCGATCGGTCTGCAGATTGTAGGGCCGACGCCCTCGTCCTGCGAGCCAGCCGGACTTTTGAGGCGCTACGGCCATTCAAAATGCCTATCTGAATTTATTTGCTGGCTGACAATCAAGTTGGCTGATGTCCACGACGGTGGCGCAGAAACACAGCAGCCAGCCCGCCTCCCGCGGACCCACCCCGCACGAGATTATACCGAACAGCTTCTGCCCGCCTATTGATCCGGTGGCGGCAGGCACGCTTTCGGACCAGATGCCCAGTTTAGGCGGGCGCTCCGAGGCCGAATAACAAATCGATCCCAAACATAACCATCTGAAACTGTCATGAAAATCTGATGTCCTACACTGTTGGCCTAGGTGAGGCATCTGCCATGCTTAACCTCAGCTTGACTCGAACACTTATCACTCGGTTTGGGAAAATGCCTCTGACACAAGACGTCGCCAGCACGGTCGCCAGACTGACTTATGACGAGTTGCCGGCACATGTCCGCGACC
>NZ_JBVVPV010000100.1:0-6336 GCF_055811735.1 Mesorhizobium sp. WSM4850
AAGGATAGACCTGAGTCTTGAAGGCGACCATGGCGTCGTTTTCAACCACGCCTCGCAAACCGAGATGGCGATCAAGGTGGCCAAGGACGTGGCCGGTGAAAACAACGTGGTCGCGACGCTGCCGATCTTGGGAGGTGAAGATTTCGCCCTTATGTCGGAGGCGCGACCCGGTGCATTTATCTGGTGCGGTAATGGCGACAGCGCCGGCTTGCATCAAGCTGCCTACGATTTCAACGACGAGGCGATTCAGTATGGGACATCGTACTGGATCAAGCTCGTAGAAAACACGCTCGCGGCTTGAGGTGTTGGCGGGACGAGCAATTATTTCTTGTTCCCGCCAATTCAGTCCCCTCCATCAGTGTCCCTAAGAGAAAAGTGTTGTTGTCGGCTCGCGGGGCTCGATACGATAGAGGAAGAGACGCAGAAATTGCGGCCGAGCAGGTCACGATAATGATCTCCGCGCGCGACAATCCACGAAAGCCAGCTTCGCCACGCATCTGCTGGAGAACGGCACGGATATCCGCATCATGCAGGTCCTGCTCGGTCACAACAACCTGTCGAGCACGGCGCGCTACACGAAGGTCTCGATCGGCCTCATTCGCCGCACGGAGAGCCCGCTCGACAGGCTGAGTATTGAGGTGGTGCCGCCGGACTGATCCGGGCCATCAATGCCGGCAAGATCGGAGGTGGCGGATATTTTGCGTCGCCATGGCGAGGCCTATCGACAAGCCCATGACGGCCGTCTCGGACGCGTCGAGCGCCGCACGATGAGCGCATCGAGTTGTGCCGGACGGCTGAACTGGGCGGTCATGTGGAGGAGTGCCGGTCCTGCGAGGCGATCCGCGTCGCTTACACAGGGGCAGGCCTGCCGCGAATTGCTTGCCGCGCGCCAGGCGAACTCCTACCGGTTCCCTATTTCCATGTTGTCTTCACGCTGCCCGCGCCCGTCGGCGACGATCACCCCCCAGAACAAGGCCGTGGTTTACGTCATTCGGTTCAAAACGGCCCGAGACTATCGCCGCCGACCCCAAGCACCTTGGCGCCGAGCTCGGTCTTATTGCGGTCCTGCACGGCTGGGGGCAGAACCCGCACTACCATTCCCACCTCCACTGCATCGTGCCGAGCGGCGGTCTGTCGCCCGGCGGCGCGCGCTCGATCAGCTGCAGGCCCGGCTTCTTCCTACCGGTGCGTGTGTCGCGCCTGTTTCGCCGGCTGTTCCTGACGGAATTGAGTGCGGCATACGAGGCGGGCAAGCTGCGCTTCTTCGGCGACATTGCCGACCTGGCAGACCCCGCCGCCTTCAGGCGCCGGATTGCCGAAGGGTGCTTTCCTCGGCCGCTATACCCATCGCGTCGCCATCGCCAACTCCCGCCTGATCAGCCTGGCCGACGGCAAGGGTCACGTTCCGATGGAGGGATTATCGCCATCACGGCAAGACCAAACTCATGACGCTCGAGGCCAACGAATTCATCCGGCGCTTCCTCCTGCACACCCTGCCAGACGGCTCCCACCGCATCCGTCACTACGGTCCCTCGCAAACGGCCATCGCGCAGACCGGCTCAAGCTTTGCCGCAAGCCTCTCAACGCCGTGTCGCCCGAGGCCTACGCGGAGCCTTCCGCAGACGAGACAGACCCGTCGCAACCGATGTCCCTGCTACGGTGGCCGGATTATCGTTATTGTCGTCTGGCGATGCGGCGAACCGCCGAGCCGTGCAGTCTGGAACGACAGTTCATGATTGCGTCCACCGCTTCAGGAACGGAGAGTTCAATGTCGGCCATCAAGTGTGTCCGGCCGGACCTTTGTTGCCGGGCGGCATGCCGCAGAAAGGCCGGCCGGACATCCGCGTGCTGCAACAGCCGCACCATCACCCGGACAGCGTCCCTTAACAGGCTGCTGTCGCTCGGCTCGTGGATGAGTGCTGAAGTGACGGTGCTGTCCACGCGCACGGCCTTGCCGCTTTCCAACTTCTCTCGCCTGGCGCTTACAAGTAGTACTTTGTTGATGCCTTCTCAGGTCGGCGCCCGGATCGCGCTGATCGTCTTGTGCAAGACCGACTTCTTTGGGCTACACCCCCACGGCAACCAGGCAAAAGCCCGGGACGAGGCGGAGTCTTCCAAATGGAACGCCAGTTCCTGATAGGTTAGTTGGCGGTGCTGCTTGAGCAGGACGCAGCGCAGCACGGCTTCCGCCGGCAGGCCCTCGCGGCCGGTCTCCTTGAGACCGTGCCGGCGTAGGTCCCGCGTCACCAGACTCAAAAGCTCGCGATGCTCGTCCAGCCATTGCGACATGCTTTCAACTCACAGCCGATCTCGTGCCCGGCGAAAAGATCGAATACACTGGATTGGAGTGTGCGTTCTTGGCGCATTGTCGGCTCCGGCGGTGGCAGAACGGCTTGGAATCAGTGGCTTGATCGCGAAGTGTACCTGAAACCGCCGGGCTTCGCCCGTCCAAAATCAAAATTCATTCAATGATATCAGCAGTTTGCCGTTTATGGACGGACACTAGCTAGGCATACGCGGCGCCTATTTAGGCGCTCGAAGAGGGCGAGGGTCGCGAAGGTTTGGAGCCTGCCGCGACTTTGCCAGTTGGCTACGCTCTGCGCGACTTGCAGTAAAGCCCGCCAGGGTTGTGCTGTCGTCTGGAATCTTCAGAATTGCCTCCACGCAAAGATGGGCGACGAAGTTTCGGGTTATCGGCGCGCCATATGGCGATGATGAATCGGGACGGCTACTTGCGGATTCTCAGTGGCCTGAACCGAGAGGCCAGCCCCCGACCGTCG
The DNA here is from genome assembly GCF_055811735.1 of Mesorhizobium sp. WSM4850. Taxonomy (NCBI): domain Bacteria; kingdom Pseudomonadati; phylum Pseudomonadota; class Alphaproteobacteria; order Hyphomicrobiales; family Phyllobacteriaceae; genus Mesorhizobium; species Mesorhizobium sp. WSM4850. Next base: position 2,781 of record NZ_JBVVPV010000100.1, read on the forward strand.
GGGGTGCAGAGCCTGGTGGCGGCGGCGATGTTGGTGCAAACGCTGGAGCCGTTTCTTCCCCCTCGGGAGGCTGATAGGCGAGTGAGCTCAGACCCGCGACGACCCGTATCACGAGGTAAGCAAAAGCGATAGCTCCAATCACATTTAGTCCGCTGACGTGTTGCGTTGCAGGAGGTTTTGCCACGGTCGCGCAGTTCCTTGGCGTGTTAATCTTCGTCTAATTGGTCCAGCAATCACGTTCTGGGGTCGGGTCATCCTCGCGGAACCACGTTAGACCGCGCCGATTGGAGAGGCCAGCCGGTGCTGAAGTTAGCCGCCGTACATCAGATCGTATTGTGCTCGATGTCAACGACGCGGCCGCTAACTGCTCCGGATCTCGATCGTCAGTCCCAGAGGGTAGGATGGTCGATGACTCGTGCCTGCAGGTTTGTGTGGTGAGCCGCGTTCTTCAGCCACTCGACAAGCTTGTGTCGTACGTGCGTTCGAAGCAACAATCTTGCGCTGAAATGAGGGGACGCGCTCATTACACGGACACCATTCCGATTTGAACCCGGCCACCATTCCAACCAAAAGTCAGCCAGTTTTGCGCACTGAGGATTATCTATGGGGTTAGTAACTTTGGCACCAATTACTTCTTCTCCGTGAGCGAGGACATTTTGGCCGGCAAAGAGAAGGCTGACCATGATGCAGTTGAGGAAAATACTTCGGCCCGCCGGAAGCGGGACCAGTTCCCGCGAGATTGCAATCGTTCTAGGAATAGCGCGCAGTACGATGCTAAACTGCAGCGCGCAGCAGCGGTTGGATTGAGCTAGCCCTTGCCGTGGGAGCTGACCGACGATGCGCTTGAGGACCTTCAGTCGCAAAGTGGCAAAGCTGAAGGCGGAGCGCGACATCCTAAAAAACTGTCACGGGCCGTTGCCCGCCTGCGCGCGGTAGAAACAGCCCATGCTATCCTCGTACCTCGGAGGGTAGCGGCCGTCAGCTTATTGGATGCACAGTCCCCGTTAAAAAACGTGGTCCATGGGTGCATGCGAACTTGAGAGTGGTGACGCCGTTCCTGCGGCGATCCCAATTAGGAAGATGAAGATAGGCATAGCCCAGACCCTCCTGCCGACAATATGGAGGATTTGCGATGCCCGAGATGACGACCGGTGACCGCCCGGAATTGAAGCCGGTCAATGTTGGTGCCGCTGGCATCGACATCGGATCAAAAATGCACATGGCAGCGGTCGACCCGGGCTGCACTGATACGCCAGTGCGAGCGTTTGGGACATTCACGCAAGACCTGCATGATCTGGCGGACTGGTTCAAAGCGTGCGGCGTGACTAGTGTCGCGATGGAATCCACCGGGGTCTATTGGATCCCGGCGTATGAGATTCTTGAGCAGCATGGGTTCGAAGTCATTCTGGTCAATGCGCGTTACGCCAAGAATGTGCCTGGGCGCAAAATAGATGTCAGCGATGCCGCGTGGCTCCGCCAGCTTCATTCCTATGGATTGTTGCGCGGGAGTTTCCGTCCTGATGCCGAGATCGCAACCCTGCGCGCCTATCTGCGTCAGCGGGAGCGGCTCGTGGAATACGCAGCCGCCCATATCCAGCACATGCAGAAGGCCCTGATGGAGATGAACCTGCAACTTCACCACGTTGTCTCCGACATCACCGGCGCGACCGGTATGCGGATCATCCGAGCGATTGTAGCGGGCGAGCGCAATCCCGATGTATTGGCGACCTACCGCGATGTGCGCTGCCATTCCTCTATCGAGACGATCCGCGCTGCACTGGTGGGCAACGACCGGGACGAACATGTCTTTGCGTTGACCCAGTCGCTGGAGCTCTACGACACCTACCAGGCCAAGATGCTCGACTGCGACCGCAAGCTGGAATCCTTGATAGCGGAGCTGACCGACAAAGGGGCAAAGCCGGTCGGCAAGCTATCCAGGCCACGAGTGAAGACCAAGCAGGTCAACACACCGTCGTTCGATGTCAGGGCTGCTCTATATGGCGTCCTTGGCGTTGATCTGACCGAGATCCATGGGTTGGGTCCGTCACTTGCGTTGAAGCTCATCGGCGAGTGCGGGACGGATCTGAGGGCATGGCCGAGCGCCAAGCACTTCACCTCCTGGCTGTGTCTCGCGCCGGGTAACAAAATCTCCGGCGGCAAGGTGCTCTCTTCACGCACGCGGAGATCATCCAGCCGCAGCAGCGCTGTTGCGGTTGGCGGCCACGACTATCGGGCGGAGCGATACGGCGCTCGGAGCATTCTATCGTCGGCTGTTCTCTCGTGCAGGCAAGGCGAAGGCCGTGACGGCGACCGCCCGCAAAATTGCGGTCCTGTTCTACAACACCCTCAGCCACGGCATGACCTACAGGGATCCGGGTGCCGACCACTATGAGGAACAATATCGCAGCCGTGTCCTCGCCAATCTGAAGCGGCGCGCCAAATCGCTGGGCTTCGTTTTGCAGGCTGTTCCAAGCGACACTGAGGCGGCTGTTTCTTAGGAAGGCCGCAGCCTACTCCCCGAGGCGACGCGGCGGCCGCTCTTACCCGCTCGCGCCAGAAATGTTGCGCAGAAGCAGACCGGCAGCGCTGCCAGCGGCGTTGGGCACTTTGGCGACCGCCGCTCTGATTAGCTCGTAGCAGAGAAGACGACGAGCTTGACGCCCCCGCCGCGTCAGCTTGCGCAGTAATTTCGTACAGATCGGCTCGCTTCCGAGGTGCCGATCTCCATGCCAAGCACCTCGCCGGGTATCTGAGTTGAGGCCGACGGCGACAATGACACGGACGATGGCGATCAGGCAGCCGCAGCGCACCTTGAGACAGGTGCTGCCGATCCAGAGATACGGCCGTCGCTGCGCGCCCATCGCCTCGGCCAGGTCAGCGAGCGAACGGGTCGAGATGCCCCGAACTTGCACCGCCTGAGCAACGCCGTCAGCGCTTGTGAATGCGCCGCTGGCAAGCAAGCTACGGTAGGTAACAGGCCTTCCGCCACGTCGGCACGCGCAGGTCGCGCCGTGCCGGCCCGCGTCTCCCCCGTCGCTCGCGATAGCCGTTGCGCTAAGGCATCCCCTGGGTTCTTCCCTCCCTAGTGGCGCAGGCGAACCCGATCATCTCCCGCAAGAGATCGGCTCAGCGGTTTCTCCCGGCGCACCGGTTTCATGTCCTCGGCATCGTTGGCTCCGAGGAATCTGGTTGCTGTTCACAACTGCTCCTAACGAGGGGATATCGATAATCGACCGCGACGCCTCTCGCACGGTACAGCGCTGTCGACGGCGCGCTGGCAGTGTCACCGGCGAGCTACACCACAAGATCAGCACGACCCAACGGTTGGTCCGCAGCCGACTCCGGCCGATTTCTTCTATCGCCCCAAAAGCGAGGATTCTCCCTCATACAACAGAGAAGGCCCGCAACTGTGCGTCGGAGAGGCAATAACGCCGGTTTCCTGCGATTACCGGACATTTTTCGCGTAGTTCACTCATTCGACGCAGCTAAATTCACGCCATGGGCTTCGTGCCCGGTTTAACGTTCGTCGGAATCCAATACGGGAGCCAACAGTGGT
>NZ_JBVVPV010000101.1:0-5975 GCF_055811735.1 Mesorhizobium sp. WSM4850
CAAGCACCCGGTCGAGCACCAACAGCAATATGAGTGTTAGCCCTATTAGGGCGACGGCTACCGCAGCTATTGTGAGATCGAAACTCGCTCTCATCAGACTGATGAGCGCGACAGGCAACGTAAACGTTTTGAAATCACTGAGGAAGAGGCTGATTGTCAAATCGTCCATAGAGAACGCGAAGGCAAAGATCGCGCCGGCGGCGATGCTGTTCCTGGCAAGCGGCAGAGTAATCGTGAAAAATGCCTGGCGCACATTGGCGCCGAGACTCAACGCGGCCTCTACCAGCGTCGGGCTTATACCGGTTAGCCCGATCAACGTCATTCTAATCGTGTAGGGGATCGTAATGATCAGGTGCCCAGCGAGCAATCTGGCAAAGACAGGCAGCCCATTCAATACCGAAAAGAACATGAGCAATCCAAAACCCATGACGACGCCTGGCAATACGAGAGGCGACAGGAAAGCCGTCGTGACAAGGTCACGCCACTGGGGCGACATCCGGCAGATTGCCAGCGCGGCCAATGCTCCAATCGCCGTCGCAAGGGCTGCCGTCGCGATGGCCAGCAGCAGGCTGGTATTGAACCCGGACCACAAATAGGAATTATGCAAGAACCGGTCGAACCATTGCATCGATAGACTAGGCGGGGGGAATGGACCGAGGTAGTCCCGCGAGTCAAACGACATGAGCACAGTTGTGATCACCGGGATCAGCAAGAACGCTGCTGTCACGACAATGGTTGCCTTTCCGCAGAACGCGAGAATGGCATCGGCATTTCGCCTGCGGATTAGTCCTTTTCTCTTACTGAGCACGTCTCACGTCCTGTCGAGTAGCGTGGTCACTCTAGACAAAATGAAAATCAGGAGCATCGAGAGAAATATCATGACGATCGAAATCGCTGCCCCGCTCGGATAATTTCCAATCTCGCTAAAGCGGCTATAGATAAGGTTCGAAATGAATAGAACCCGCCCTCGCCCCAGGATCCACGGTATAGCGAAGGCGCTCACACCGAGTGTCATTGAAACCAGGAATGCAGAGACTAATGCTTTAATGCACAACGGCGTTGTTACGGTGAGATGGGCCTCAAATGTCGAGGCACCAAGTGACTGAGCCGCTTCGATCAAGTACGGGTTGAGGTTCTGAATCGCTCCCATCAGGATCAGGATAGACAAGGGTATCTCATAGTGGAGCAATCCGGCGATGATAGCGACGTTAATGGACGAAGCGCCATTCATGTTGACACCGAGGAACGACATGATCGGCGCGAGTATCCCGACAGAGCCGAAGGTAAGCTGGATCGCGTATATCCGGACCAAGGAACTAAGGAACATCAGTCCGATCAAAGCAAAAATCCAAAGCTTTCGCGCCCTTGGGGACGCATTCTTCGCAATATAATACGCAACTGGAAAGGAGAAGACGACGGCTATGGCAGCAGCCCCAAAAGAGAGCAAATAGGTCTGCAGAAAGTACCGAAGATAGGCCGAGCTGAAGAGCTCGGTATAATTCTCGCTGATAAGAGGCGCTCCGACCACGGATCCGATTCGACCGGGCTCGTATGCGCGAAAGCTCTCCCCGACGACTATCAACAGCGGAAGTGCTAGGAGGAAGGTAAATACTGCCACCGCCGGTAGCATCAGCAGCATTTGGGATCTCATAGATCTCATTTAATCTCTCCGGCCAAGATGCTCGGCCCCTTTGTCTTGGAGTTTTAACATTCTCCAGCTAGAGCAGAGGCAGAATTTCCTGTTCCCAGCGCTTCATCCAGACATCGGTCTGTTTCGAGAGATAAGACCAGTCCGGTATGTAAGCGTACCGCTCCAATTCTTCGTTGTTGAATACAAAGGGCTTGACTTTGTCGGACACCTTCGCCTTGGCATTGGCGGGCACACCCGCCCCAGAGATGCTATTGAACTCCGCGTTGTTCTCCGGATCGATTGCGAAGTTTGCGAATTTGAATGCTGCATCGGTGTGCCCGCCTTTCAAAACGCACCATCCTTCTTCGTAAACAAACGTCCGGAATCCTGTCTCCTTGTCCATTTTGTTGAGATACTGGAGGTCGAAGTTACGCGCAATTTCAGTCGCGACGAAAGCTGCGGGCATGGTTACAGAGGTTTCTCCAGAACTTATGGACGTCGTCATATCCTGATCCGCATTCGCAACGCGCCCGATATTGCCGCTACGTGCGAGCTCCTTCACAAATTCCCACGCCGGCTCTAGGTTTCTTTCGTCGCCGCCTTTGTGCAACGCTAGCATCACCATCTGCAGGTTAGAACCTAGAGAGGGCGCCGCAAAACAAATCTTTCCCTTGAGTCGCGGATCTAAAAGATCTTCGACTTTGGTTATCTGGAATGGTGTCGTATCCTTCCGATACGCCCAGAAAGTGGAGGCCGTTGTACGTGGGATGTTTATGATGTTCCCAGCGCTGTCTTTGACCAGCAATTTTTGTGGAATGTCAGCGAGGTTCGGCACCTTTTCCAACGTTACCGGTTCTGCCCAGCCCTCCGTCGCGATTGCTTGCCAAGACGGGTCCCAGCCCGAAAGAAGATCTATGCCCGTATTTGGCCATGCAGCCTTGATCTTTGATAGAATGTCCATGGCACCGCCGGCGTGCATCTGCCAGTTAATGTTGACATCTGACTGCTTAGCCGCAACCTCCTTCATTCCATCTAGATATTTTCCGCCCCATTCGACAGCAGTGATCGCATCAGCGGCAAGAGCCTTTTCAGCTGCGAACGAGCCGACGGTTGAGAGTGCCGCAGCCGAAGCTGCAGATTTCACGAATTGACGGCGTGACATCTTGAACATGGTAATTCCCCTTTTTTTTCAGCGCTAATACTTCGGTTGATGTTCAATAAACCGCAGATCTGGAGATGATTTCCATGCTGCACTAAAGTTCCGTCAGGCGATCGATGAGATCATCATCCGGCAGATAAGTGTGATGTCGTAGACGGGCAGGCTCGTAAGTCGGCGGATCGCCGGTGCGACCACTGGGAACCCCGCACATTCGAAAAGAATGGCTGCGATCTCCGGATGGGAAGCTCTCAGTCGGGTGATGCAAGCGCCGACATCGCGCTCCAGCGCAGCTACATCCGTCGGTGGCGCGGGATATTTCGCCTCATCATACCAGTATTGGCTGCCTTCAAGTCCACCAACCACAACTCTCGCCCGCTCTGCCGGGTCGCTAAGCCCAAGCAAATCGTCGCCGAAATAGTTAGAGTCGTAGGTGAGAACCGCAATTTTGGCGAATGGTGGCAGCTGTCGGATCAGCGTCGGCAGCAGAAGCAAGCTCGACATTGCCACGGGGACATCTACTGACGCGGCTACAGCCGCCTGAAGCCGAATCGTAAAGCCACAGTTCGAACTAATTGCGACGGCTCCTCGCTGGACCAACCGCTGCGCCGCTGCAACGTAGGCGGGCTCAAGAGCCGGCTCGCCCCGGACAACTCTATCGCCTCGTGCTCCCTCGGGAACTTCCGTTATGATGGGAAAGCCGACGGACGCAGGGTGCTGGATCGAGCCCTGCTCGTTACCTCTGGCAGGGTTGGATTGCTGCCCATGGTCGAGCATTAGGATTCCGAGATAACGTGAGGGCTGCGATGTCATGGATGAAGATCCTCAACATTCCGTCGAGCGGCTAACCACTTTAGCGGGACACAAGCGCTCGATCCCAACGTCCGCCCAAGTGCCGTTTCGCCTCTTCATTGCGAAGTCATTTTTCCGCATTACAGTTCCCACCTCTATGAATATCCCAACGAATCTAGCAGCGCAAAATGGACGATTGGCGCCGATTATCCCCGATCGTCGCAGAAAATATGCGTTCTTGCGCCAACTCCGCAAGAAACGCGCCGATCACGAAGCCGCATTTAAAGCGGCTTGTTTAGTGACCGATAATGCGACCTTGAAGTGGACTTGCCAAGGGACCGTCTAGAAGTGCGAACCGTCCCGACCGGCCCCCAGGGGAATCGCTTATGGATTTTTCTGTTGCGTTGAGTGGATTGCCGACAATGCGTCGCATTGGCGACATCCAAGGTGAGCTGGTGGCTGCGAGCCTAATATGGGGATCGACGGCGACAGAGTTCGCCTTATTGCCGAGACACCCGCAAAGCGGCGCTTTCGAGCCTGATTGACTACGAATCGTCACCGCCGATGACCTCCACTGCCACCAGCGCATGGGCAAGGCCATCATCGATTACGTCCTGGCCGTGAAGGGCAACCCCCGTGGTGACATAAGGCCGAAGAGCAGTTCGCCCGTTCCTCCGTATAAAGGGCGCAAACGGCCGTGGTCAGCCACGGCCGTGAGGAGTGGCGTCAGGCCGAAGTCATTCCTGCCGACCAACCTCTCACGCCGGACATGCGCCTTTGTTCGCCTCACCTCGCGTCGCGGCCAAGACAAGCCAGTGACCCGCCTGTTCATGGCCGCCAGTCCCCCAAGCAGGCGATCGAGGCCACAAGGTCCCACTGGCAGATCGAAAACGGCCCTCACTGGATGCTCGATTCACCTGGACGAAGATCTAAGCCGCGCCCGAAAGGACAATGCTCCCGCCAACATTGCTATCCTCAACCCGATCGCAAGAAACATCCTCCAGAGCGCCGATCTACCGAGGTTCCGTCAGTCATCGCTCCAAGAAATGCGCCTGGAACGATGATTACCTCATCAGGGCCTTGAGCCATATGCGATAACCCTACCGCCCCCGCGGATGACTACACAACCCCCGCCTACGCGAAGGGCGCAGAGAGCCTTGATCGTCAAACTGCAGGCCGCGGAGATGGGGGGTTAATTCAGCAGAGCGGCCCAAGCGGGTAGCCATGGATGGAGGGAACATTTATCTCCTTCCCGACAAGTCGGCTCCGCCCGAGCAAGCTGCGCGAAATTTGGGCTATCGTACCAGAGCAACGCTGTCCAATGGGGGCGCCGTTTGGGCAGCGGGAACCAGGGGGCCCACTGAGGCGATACCCACGTTTATCCAGAATGCAGACGGCCACTCCAAGTAAGTTAATCAATACAAACATTGCGCTTTGCAGTAATTCTGAGTCGGCGGCGTACCATTTTCCTACTCCTCGATTGGTATAGCTAGCGATACCTTGGTCCGGTTCATTACTACCATTGTACTGAATGCTTTAATGTCAGGATTTTCGTAAAAGAAGCGGCGAGTAAATGCCTCATAATCCACCATGTCACGCACGGAGAGAATGAGAACGAAATCTGCTTCGCCAGTCACATAATATGCGCTCATGATCTCAGGCGTGCGCCGGATCGCTTGCTTGAACCGATCAATGATATCTGAGCGATCACGCTCGAGGCTGATAGACACCAGCATCATCATGGGTCGACCGACGGCTTCTGGCGAGACTACGGCGACATCAGCCTCAATAACACCGGCATCGCGCAGTCGCTTTAATCGCCGCTGACAAGCGGTAGCCGATAGGCCACCAAGATCTCCCAGTTCTTCTGTCGTCAGGCGATTGTTGCGTTGCACCGCGATGAGAATCTTCCGGTCAATTCGATCCAATTCCATTGATGATCTCTGCAAAATTGCCACCTTGGCGCAGGAAACCTGCGCCCCTGGCGCTGTATTAGCCTGATCTCGGCGACAATGAAAGCATAAAATGAGTGTATAAGCCAACGTGTCGAGTAAAGCTCGCAGTTCGTGAATTTCGCCCCTCCCCGAGAACACTGCCGGTGCAACGCTCACCCAGGCACTACAATTGCCCGTAGCGACGGACGATGTTGGAAACCAGCCCATTCAAGTTGGGCGGAGATCATTGAGCACTCTTCCGCGACGTACTCGAACCCTAGCGACCGGTATTAAATGATATCTGGTCTCCTTTGGACATCCGCCGCGCGTAACGCAACCCTCAAGTTGTCCGGGCGGTCGTCGTAATTTTTTATCGTCAGCTTAGTCTAGAGGCACGTCCTGTGATCGATGAATCGATTGTGATGTGACGGCTGCGTTTTGTGCTGATTCAACATCCCCCTCG
>NZ_JBVVPV010000102.1:0-5897 GCF_055811735.1 Mesorhizobium sp. WSM4850
CCGGCGATAACATCAGCAAATCATCCATCGTGGCACCTCCGCCAACAATGAATCAGCCGCTCACCATCAATTCAACCGGATTAATAGGTCCTGACCCTAGCTGGCGGCATCCGTTATCCGCTCAAGGCGTTTTTCAAGCGTCGGTTCTCCCGCATCTATCCGGCGCTGCTGGTTTTCGTCCTCGCTTCGAAGGCTGCCTTGTCCGGCACGTTTGTCGCCTTCAAATGGAAAGCGGCGCTGACGGCGCTGACATTCACCTCCAACTATGCCGGAATTCTCGTCAGCCGCGCCGGCGCGCTCGACCATATCTGGTCGCTGTGCGTCGAAGAACATGCCTATGTCATCCTGGCGCTGATCAGCTTTGTTGTTTCGGGGCGTGCCCGTGTCGTCATGCTGCTCAGCGCGCTGTCGGTGCTGGCCATGGCGAACGGTGCGATTTCCTACTGGGTCTTCGGGATGGACTACGAGACGACCTATTGGCGAACCGACGTGCGAATCGCCTCGATCCTCCTATCGGCGGTGATATGCCTGCTCAAGGCCGGCGACAGGCTGCCGGCGTTGTTCAAGCGGCCGCATTTCGCCATTGCGGCGACCGTCGGAGCGGTTCTTCTGTTCATGGATGCGGTGCCGCCGATCCACTTTCTGGTCGCGGTGCCGCTGTTGGCGCTCGCCGTCAATTCGCTCGACTTCAGCACTCGGTATCTGACCGGATTTTTGTCTTCCTGGCCGATGGCGACGCTGGGGCTGTGGTCGTATTCCGCTGTATCTGTGGCAGCAGCCGTTCTAAAAATTCGTCTATGCGCAGGGCAGTGCGCCGCTGCTGATGCTGGCCGGCGCGCTTGCGCTTTGTGCAGCTATTACATCGTCGAAAAGCCGGCTCGCGCCTGGCTGAACCGCAACTGATAGAGCTGTTGCCTCAGCCGGTGATCCGCCTGGTGTAGTAGCGCACTGCCTTCTTGCCGCCGTGGATCACCGCGTCGACGACCTCGACGAAGCCGAGCGCGGCGTGAAAGGCATCCGAAGCCGGATTGGGCGGTTCGGCATTCACCTCGCAAGTGACGATGGTCTGGCCGGCACGCGAAACATGTTCGAATAGATCTTCATGCCTGCGGGCATGGCCGCGGCCACGCGCTTCTCCCGCGACGACGATACGGTCGACATAGACAAAGCGCGGATAGCGCTCGCGAAACCACAGGAAGTTCGGACTGTCGTAGCGGGCGTCCTGGTCGAACGTCATGATGAAGGCTTCGAGCGCACCGATGCGACGCGCATAAAAAGCTTCGCCGAGCAGGAAGGACAGGCGTTCCGGCTCAAGCCACGACCTGCTGCGGCGTCAGCTTGGCAAGGCGCTGCACCATCTCGGCGCGATCGGTGCTGTCGGCGTCCGGCGGCTGGCCTTCATAGGTTTCGGGCACGTGGACCGCACCTTCCATCGCCGAGCGAATGGCGGCGGCCAGATCGCTCTTGCGCGCCGATTTCGGGACGAAGCCGGCTGCGCCGTAGGACAGCGCTTCGGAAAAGATCTTGGGCTCCTCGTGTCCCGAAGCGATGACCACCGGCAGGCGCGGATAGCGGGTCCGAAGCTGCAGCAGCCCGTCGAAGCCATGCACATCGGGCATCCTGAGGTCGAGCAGCGCAGAGATCGAATGGCAGTCCGCTGCGACTCAGACACTAGTCCTTCAAGATGACCCAAACAGAACAAGAATCTTACTGAACCGAACTGATTTTGCAAATGACGGTCGCCGAAGATGATTCTGAACCACTGAGGAAACTTGACGAGTGCCTGGACGAAGCGTCCAGGCATTTCTCAGCCGTTCTTGCCGTGCCTCCGAAGCTCTCGATCTCGAGCGCTCATCGCAATGAGGGTAGCACAACAGGGTCAAGATGGGGCCGAGAGACATGTCCTGGACGAGTTATTCAGTGGCATTGCTAAGCGCCCTATGGAAGCCTCGCTGATCAGGCTATGAAGTCCAGCAACCAATGTCCGGGCATGATCGTCCGGGACCACATCTTGAACATCGTAATGCCAGACACCGAGGCCTCCAGTCGGGCCTCCGGCATTCAGATTCGCTCCGTTAGAACGAGCTTTGGAATCGCAGCACGCCGCCGAGGCTGTTCCTTTTGCCGACGTGAGCCGGGTTCATTCCGGAACGGTCGACGGCAGCGAACTTGGCGTAATGGGCATAATCGACTTCGGCTGTGACTGTGAAACCTGGAATGACCATATAGGCGACGTTTGCAGCCAGTCCGGAGTCCCTGAGCTGATCACCCGAGACCTGAAGGTTGAACGAAGTTTTCTCGTTTAACGTGTAAGTGGCGCCCGCCCAGAAAGCCCAGTTGCCGCTCCAAATTTTGTAGAAGCCGCGACCGTGAGCGGCGACCGCGTTGGTTGGGTCATCGTTGAGATTGCCAATGGAGCCGTAGCCGAACATTCCGAATAGCGACAGGTCATCTGTGACATTGACATCGACTCGGAGCTTGCCGGCCAAAGCTTCGTAGTCGCTGTCACGAGCGATTACGCCGGTGATCGCGCCCCAGCCCTGCGTCTGTTTCACGCCGAAGACGACGTGCGGAACATGGCTGTCGATAGTACCGACTACACCCGACCCTTGTTCAAGTGAAACCAGAGCCGAAAAGCCATTATCGGCATCGAAGTAATACTGAGCCGCGTTGGTATCGAAGTCGCCGTACGGAACGAGTACGTTATTGAGCACGTTTCCGGCGTAGCCTGTAAACGTGTCGAAGGCCGACTCGTCCTTGCCAACTCGGAGGCCACCAAGCTGGATCCAGGCGGAAGTCAACTTGACGCCGCTGTTGAAGCTATAGTTGTGAGGGCTTTCCGGACCCGGATAAGCGTTGTGGTTGCCGAAGTTCACGCGAGTCTCAGTATAGGTCTTCAGTGCGCCTAGTTCGGTCTCCTGGCGCGTCCAAGTTTTGAACGTGAAACGCGTGTTGTTTCGCCAGGTGCCCTGAGCCTCGCCAGTTCTCACATCGGAGGTTCTTATCCCGTCATACGATCGGACATCGCTGAGGCCGACGTCGTAACGGATGTAGCCGCCGATGCGCACGCAGGTCTCGGTGTCGGGGATATGGAAGTAGCCCGAACCGTAGACGTCGCAGATCTTGACGTATTCGGTCGGATCCGGCGCGGAGACTTCGTCCGTCGCGCGAGCGACGGAAACGGAGATCAGGGCCGCAACTGAGCCGAGAAGAAGGCTGCTTACGTTCATTCTGGATCTCCAGTTCAAAGAATAAAAGGCGGACGCGTCAAAGGGCGAACCGGCGGCCTATCCCAGGACCAAAAACATGTGCATCTCGGTCCTCTTTCGTACCTGAGGAATGCGCGATACTAAGTTGACTAGAGTAGTTCCGCTGTGAGTAAGCCAAATTATACTTGTGCTTTGCTTTATCGCAGTTCGACTTATGGAAGAAACAACTGTGGTTGGCTATCAACTGCCCGAAGGAGGTGAGATTCGACCTCCGTCCGGATCCAAAAAAAGGCAAAATCGCCTATTGCCTTGCCGCGCTTCCCACAACCATTCCTCATTCTTTCAGTACATGGGGGATTCAGCATTTCTGAACCAATATTCATCTCCGTTATTTGTGAGTTGGCCGTCGGCGTTCGATGCGGAGCAGCAAGCGACGTGCCATCCTGAAGAGGTAGCTCCGCGCTGACACTTAAATTGGCCGGCGCAACTTCGTCGCGCTCCCTTCTTTTTGCTTTTTGGGGGTCAGGCTGAGCACCGAGCAGACGTTTTGGGACACGGTTCGTATGTTCGATATGTGACACTTTCGTTCGATACCGACAGCACCTGGTTGCTGTGAAGCTTGGGTCGAGACAGCATGCGGCGGCGCCGCTCGGTACGTCAGGCGGGAGCATCTGGATCGTGCCAAGGATGGCCCGTTTCGTTTTGCAGCGGCGCAATCGTTCACACCCCCGTGCGACTCACCTAGCGCCCATTGCGGATCGGATGGATGCATGCTCACGAGAGTAGTGTGGTTGGTTGCAGGGCCACAGCCTTGTCGATTCGGTCAAACAGGCCGACTCTCGACAGATCACGGTTTAGGTCTTATATAACCGCCCTAGAAAGAGTTAAGGTCATTTGTATGAGACAAACATGCGCTCAACAGTGACAGATACATTGCCCCCCAGAGTCAAGAGGGCGCTTGGCAAGCTCGGCGCCGACATTGCGCTCGCCCGTAAGAAGCGCAGCCTGACCGTGATGATGATGGCGGAACGACTGGGTGTCGCAAAGAGCACCTATCTGAAGATCGAAAAAGGAGACCCGACCGTCGCTATGGGGGCCTACGCCATGACCTTTTTCGTTTTGGGCTTTGATGAGGCTTTGGCGCAGATCATCGACGCGCATCGCGATGAGCAAGGCCTGCTCCTCGACGCTGAACGTTTGCCCAAGAGGGTAAGGGTGCGGAAGCCACCGGGTGCAATATGAGACGTTCTATTGCTGTTCACATTGGCGAAGAAGCGATGCTACTGGGTACGTTGCGCTATGATCAGCAGGGTGCGCGCGAGAGCGCTGCCTTTGAATATGATGCAGGTTGGCTGAGAGCGGCGGAAGGCTTCTCGATCGAACCCGGTCTGCCACTCGTTACTGGCCCTCAATTCCATCGAAAGACCGGCGACGGATCCGTGTTCCACAACGCGATCGCCGACACGGAGCCGGACGGATGGGGCCGGCGTGTCATCCAGCGCGACCACGCCAAGCGTCGCCAAGAGGCGCGCCGGGCGGGAAATATCGCCGAAACGCGGCCTCTGAACGCGATGGATTACCTCTTGGCAGTGGACGACATGAGCCGCATTGGTGCGCTCCGGTTGAAGGACGAAGAAGGGCGTTACCAAAGAACGACCGAGGAGGGTCGACGCACCACGCCGCCGCTCATTGAAATCGGTCAACTCCTCGCAGCCACGCACGCCGTCGAGACGAACACCGAGACGGCAACGGATCTCGCCTATTTGCGTGGACGTGGCACGTCCCTTGGGGGCCTTCGTCCGAAATGCTCTGTCGTCGACGATGACGGACGCCTCGCTATCGGTAAGTTTCCGAGCGTTGCCGACGATCGATCTGTCACAAAAGGCGAAGTGCTCGCTATGAAGTTGGCCAGAAAAGCCGGCGTGGATGCTGCTGAGACACGTCTGCTCGACAGCGACGGCGCCCCTGTCGCGCTCATACGGCGTTTCGATAGGACTCCGAACGGCAATCGACTCATGTATATCTCGGCCGCCACGATGATCGGCGCAGAGTCAGGGGACGTTGGCGAGCATAGCTATACTGAACTTGTGGATGTGCTTCGTCAGCACGGCAGCCAGCCAGCGGCCAACATCGAAGAGCTTTGGCGGCGCATCGCGTTCTCGATCCTTATCACCAATGTCGATGACCACCTCCACAATCACGGCTTTCTCCATGTGCATCGCGGGCAATGGCGCCTGGCGCCTGCATTCGACATCAACCCGTTCCCTGAGCGCGTGCGAGAGCTGAAAACCTGGATATCCGAGGAAACTGGGCCCGAAGCGACTGTCGACGCACTGATGTCGGTAATCGCTTATTTCCGGATCAGGAGCGATCGAGCGAAGACGATACTCGCAGAAGTCGAAAAGGCGGTCGCGTCATGGCGGGAGGAGGGGCGGGCGCTTGGGATGACCCCCCAAGAACTCGATAGCTTCACCGACGCGTTCGAACATCGGGAACGGCAAGCCGCCCAACGGCGCAGCAATGATCCCTGAAAGCTTGCCGTTCGCGGTTAAGATGGCGTCCTGCAAGGGCGTCAAGGCGACTGGTTCTCCGTTTCGCCCACCCTCACTCCGTATGCGGCGTCTCCGCCCCATTGATTTTTGGTTGCAACGGTCAGGTCTAGCGCTTGCAGATGGTCCTATGAGCACG
>NZ_JBVVPV010000103.1:0-5616 GCF_055811735.1 Mesorhizobium sp. WSM4850
TCGTCGGCGACTTCATCATGCCCAGTGAGATGACCTTTGCTGCTGCCGGGTGGAGACTAGGTTGTCCGGCGGAACCCTTCTCCCCGTCCTTCACGGGGAGAAGGTCCCGGCAGGGGGTTGAGGGGCGGCGCCAACATCCAGGATTTCATGCCAGGTCGCGCGCCTCGGGCACGAATGCCAGCGCCTCGGCAAAGATAGCGCTCGTGAAGGTGGCGCTCTCGACGGCGAGCATTGCTGCGGCAACGCCTTCGCGCAGCGCTGCGCCCAGCGTCAGGCCGCGCAGCAGGGCGGCCATCGTCGCGCCCGCCAGCGCATCGGCGGCGCCGACCGTGACTTTTTTCGGTGCCAGGATCGAGAAGGCGCCGGCCGCGTCGAAACCCAGCACCGGACCGTCACCAGCGGTGACCACGCCGCTTTTCAGGCCGGCGCGTCTTAGGCCGTCGACAATGCCACGCTCGTCGGCATCGACGTCGGCGCCGGTAAGCGCGCCGGCCTCGCGCCGGTTCATGAAGGCCATCGCCAGAAACTCAAGCACCAGCGTCAGCCGCGCCGCCTTGCTGGGCGAAACGGCAAGTGCAAACACGGGCTTGTCGGCTGCAAGCGCTACCAGCCGCTCGAGCGCCGCCGACGGCAGGTTTGCGTCGCAAAGGACTGCATCAGCGGTGCTGATTGCCTCGCGCACCTTGGCACGGCGGATCTGCTTGGCAAGCGCCAGGTCGTAGAGCGCCATGTCGGCGAGGCCGGCGATCAGCGCGCCGTCGCCGTCGATCAGCACTGTGTTGCTCGGTGTCGTGCGATCGAGGAACACCACGGACAGATCGGCAATGCCGGCTGCAGCAATGGCGCGTGAAAGCGTATCGGCCAGAACATCGCCGCCCCGTACCGAAAGCAGCGACCCGGAGACGCCGCGGCGCACGGCGCAGCGCAGCGCATTGAAGACGGCGCCGCCGACTTCCTCGCGCATCGTGCCGGGGTTCGACGCCGCCGGCACGAAGGCGCCCGAAACCTGGCCGCGCCGCTCGATATAGGCGCCGCCTACTGCCAGGATCGTCGGCGACTTCATCATGCCCAGTGAGATGACCTTTGCTGCTGCCGGGTGGAGACTAGGTTGTCCGGCGGAACCCGGCAACCGGAGGCGCGATTCGGAAGATGCCTAGCAGAATCCTGCGGGTGAAGCCGGGATGCATCCCGGGTGAAAATACGAAACAAAAAATGAACAAATCCGGATATTGTTGGTTTTTCAATCGGTTGTATCCCCTTGCCAATCGAGAACAAAAAAGGTACAAATTGATAGGGATTACGGATTGTCCGGCCTTCATTGACGACCAAGGGGTGATGTATCATGGCTCAGAATTCTTTGCGGCTTGTAGAGGACAAAACGGTGGACAAATCAAAGGCTCTGGATGCGGCGCTGTCGCAAATCGAGCGTGCCTTCGGCAAGGGCTCGATCATGCGGCTCGGCGCAAACGAGCAGGTCGTCGAGATCGAAACGGTGCCGACCGGTTCGCTTGGCCTCGACATCGCGCTCGGCGTCGGCGGCCTGCCGCGCGGCCGCATCATCGAGATCTACGGGCCGGAAAGCTCGGGCAAGACGACGCTGGCGCTGCACACTGTGGCGGAGGCCCAGAAGAAGGGCGGCATCTGCGCCTTCGTCGATGCCGAGCACGCGCTCGACCCGGTCTATGCCCGTAAGCTCGGCGTCGACCTCGAAAACCTCTTGATCTCGCAGCCCGATACCGGCGAGCAGGCGCTGGAGATCTGCGACACGCTGGTGCGTTCCGGCGCCATCGACGTGCTGGTGGTCGATTCGGTCGCGGCGCTGACGCCGCGCGCCGAAATCGAAGGCGAGATGGGCGATTCGCTGCCCGGCCTGCAGGCCCGCCTGATGAGCCAGGCGCTGCGCAAGCTGACCGCCTCGATCTCGCGCTCCAACACCATGGTCATCTTCATCAACCAGATCCGCATGAAGATCGGCGTCATGTTCGGTTCGCCCGAGACCACGACCGGCGGCAACGCGCTGAAATTCTACGCTTCGGTGCGCCTCGACATTCGCCGCATCGGCTCGGTCAAGGACCGCGACGAGGTCGTCGGCAACCAGACCCGCGTCAAAGTGGTCAAGAACAAGCTGGCGCCGCCCTTCAAGGTGGTCGAGTTCGATATCATGTATGGCGAGGGCGTGTCCAAGACCGGCGAGCTGGTTGACCTCGGCGTCAAGGCCGGCGTGGTCGAAAAGTCGGGCGCCTGGTTCTCCTACAATTCGCAGCGTCTCGGCCAGGGCCGCGAGAATGCAAAACTGTTCCTGCGCGACAATCCCGATACGGCGCGCGAAATCGAATTGGCACTACGGCAGAATGCCGGGCTGATTGCGGAAAAGTTCCTCGAGAATGGTGGTTCCGAAGGCGGAGACGATGGTTTCGAGGACGAAGCCGGCGCCATGTAGGCTTCGGCAGTGGCCGGAGTTTGGCCATGATTCCCGCGCATCAGCTCCAGCCTGTGTAATCGAGTCCTGTATTGTTGCGTTCGAACCGCCGGCATAGCGCCGGCGGTTTGCGTTTCAGCGGTGGCGCCGAGATGACCGGCAGGCCGGCAACGAGATGACCGGCAAGCCCCGCAAATTGGCCCAATTCCGTGTTTCTGGACAGGGTGCAACGCGGCGGCTAAAAGGCCATGTCCATTTGCCGTCGGCCGCGCCGGCGGCTCTCTCTAAAAGCTAAAAGGCAGTATTCATGAGTGGCGTGAACGAGATCCGGTCGACATTCCTCGACTATTTCCGCAAGGAGGGTCACGAGGTCGTCGCGTCGAGCCCGCTGGTGCCGCGCAACGACCCGACACTGATGTTCACCAATGCCGGCATGGTGCAGTTCAAGAACGTTTTCACCGGCCTGGAAAAGCGACCCTACTCGCGTGCCACGACGGCTCAGAAGAGTGTTCGCGCCGGCGGCAAGCACAACGACCTCGACAATGTCGGCTACACCGCGCGCCACCTGACCTTCTTCGAGATGCTCGGTAATTTCTCGTTCGGCGACTATTTCAAGGAGCGCGCCATCGAGCTTGCCTGGGACCTGATCACCAGGGAGTTCGGGCTGAAGAAGGACAAGCTGCTGGTCACGGTCTATCACACCGACGACGAGGCTGCCGGCTACTGGAAGAAGATCGCCGGCTTTTCCGACGATCGTATCATCCGCATTCCGACCTCGGACAATTTCTGGGCGATGGGCGACACCGGACCTTGCGGTCCGTGCTCGGAGATCTTCATCGACCGTGGCGAGCACATCTGGGGCGGCCCTCCCGGCAGCCCCGAGGAGGATGGCGACCGTTTCCTCGAATTCTGGAACCTGGTGTTCATGCAGTATGAACAGGTGACGAAGGATGAGCGCATCGACCTGCCGCGCCCGTCGATCGACACCGGCATGGGCCTGGAGCGCATGGCCTCCATTCTGCAAGGGGTCGAGAGCGTCTTCGAGACCGACCTGTTCCGTCACCTGATCGAGGCCGCGTCATCCGCGCTCGGCCGCGGTCCGGATGCCGACACCGTCGGATCGTTCCGCGTCATCGCCGACCATTTGCGTTCGTCCTGCTTTCTGGTGGCCGACGGCGTGCTGCCGTCCAATGAGGGCCGCGGCTACGTGCTGCGTCGCATCATGCGCCGCGCCATGCGCCATGGGCAGCTTTTGGGCGCCGGTGATCCGCTGATGTGGCGGCTGGTGCCGGCGCTGGTGCGCGAGATGGGCCAGGCCTATCCGGAACTGGTGCGCGGCGAACAGATGATCACCGAGACGCTGAAGCTTGAAGAAACCCGTTTCCGCAAGACGCTGGTGCGCGGCTTGGGCCTGCTTTCGGAAGCGACGGAAAAGCTGGGTGCCGGCGACATGCTGGATGGCGAGACCGCCTTCAAGCTCTACGACACCTATGGCTTTCCGCTCGATCTGACGCAGGACGCGCTCCGTCAGCGCAACATCTCGGTCGATCTTGCCGGCTTCACCAATGCGATGGAGCAGCAGAAGGCCGAGGCGCGCAAGAGCTGGGCTGGTTCCGGCGAGGCGGCGACCGAAACAGTGTGGTTCCCGGTGCGCGAGAAGCATGGCGCCACCGAGTTCCTCGGCTACGAGACCGAGCAGGCGGAAGGCCTCATCCAGGCGCTGGTCAGGGACGGCAAGATCGTCGACAGCGCCGCCAACGGCGAGGCGGTTGCCGTAGTCGTCAACCAGACGCCGTTCTATGGCGAATCCGGCGGCCAGGTGGGTGATACCGGCGTCATTTCAGGCGAAGGGTTCTCAATCGAGATCTCCGATACGCAGAAGAAGGCCGACGGGCTTTTCGTGCATCTCGGCAAGGTGGCCGACGGCACGGTCGACACGGGCGCGACCGTCGAGCTGAAGGTCGACCATGCGCGCCGCTCCAGGCTGCGCGCGAACCATTCCGCGACGCATCTGATCCACGAAGCGCTGCGCGAGGTGCTAGGCACCCATGTCGCGCAGAAGGGCTCACTGGTCGCGCCCGAGCGTCTGCGCTTCGACATTTCGCACAACAAGCCGATCTCGCCTGACGAGATCGAAGAGGTCGAGCGGATGGCGAACGAGATCGTCGTCCAGAACAGCCCGGTCACCACGCGGCTGATGTCGGTCGACGATGCCATTGCCGAAGGCGCCATGGCGCTGTTCGGCGAAAAGTATGGCGATGAGGTGCGCGTCGTTTCGATGGGCACGGGCTTGCATGGCGCCAAGGCCAACCGGCCCTATTCGGTCGAGCTATGCGGCGGCACCCATGTCAGGGCGACCGGCGATATCGGTCTGGTGCGCATCGTGTCGGACAGCGCCGTCGCCGCCGGCGTGCGCCGCATCGAGGCGCTGACCGGAGAGGCGGCCAGAAAGCATCTCGACGAGCAGGACAAACGGCTGAAGGCCACTGCGGCGGCGTTGAAGATCTCGCCGGCCGACGTGCCGGCGCGCGTCGAAGCGCTGTTGGACGAGCGCAAGAAGCTCGAGAAAGAACTGACCGAAGCGCGCAAGAAACTGGCGCTGGGCGACCGCTCGCCAGCCGGCGTGCCTGCCGAGAACGAGACCATTGCCGGTGTCGGCTTCCTCGGCAAGGCGGTATCGGGTGTCGCGCCGAAGGATTTGAAGCCGTTGGCCGATGCCGGCAAGAAGTCGCTCGGCTCCGGCGTCGTCGTCTTCGTCGGCGCCGGCGAGGACAACAAGGCCAGCGTCGTGGTCGGCGTCACCGACGACCTGACCGGCCGCTTCAGCGCTGTCGATCTGGTGCGTGTGGCGTCCGCGGCCTTGGGCGGGCAGGGCGGCGGCGGTCGGCCTGACATGGCCCAGGCCGGCGGCCCGGACGCCTCAAGGGCCGAAGACGCGATCGCTGCGGTGAAGGCGGCTCTGGAGGCGGCCTGATCGGTTGCTGGGGGTCTGGGAGGCACCCCCCTCTGTCCTGCCGGACATCTCCCCCTCAAGGGGGAGATTTGCAGCTTCATTGCCCTGCCTTTTTCTCAAACGTCGAAAATTGGCGAAAACAATCGTGACATCCGATCTCCCCCTTGAGGGCATATGCGCTAAGATAGGTGTTGCAGCGGGGAATCGGTTGTGATTCTACGCTGCGATGACTCACGAATCGCTT
>NZ_JBVVPV010000104.1:0-5406 GCF_055811735.1 Mesorhizobium sp. WSM4850
TGTATATGACCCGCACCACAGCGCTAAAAAAAAGAAGGGCAACCTATCGCTTCATCCTATAACGGCGCGATTATGTTTGGCGATCGCTTCGCCGTTGTGAAGGGCGCGCCCCACAAGGCGGAAGCGCTTGAACTGTTTAAATTCTACCTGGATTCGCCCGAAATCCAGGGGAAGATTTGTGAGGAGATGTCCTGCGTGCCGCCGAGCAAGGATGCGGCCAAGTACATGAGCGCGGAGGCGCGCGCCAACATGCCGTCTGACGAGCAGATCAGTTCCGAAATGGTGGTTCCGGACCCCAAGTGGGTCAACGCCAACCAGCAAATGCTGACCGACCGCTGGAATACCTGGATTCAGAAGTAGCCTCCTCCCAGGCAGCAGGGCTGCCGGCGCCAGCCGGCAGCCCTGAGATCCTGCCGGCCCAAGTCCGGTTTCGATCATAAGAAATTGATCCGCACGGTTTGTGCATCTAGCTAGTGCCCTTCCACAAACAGCAAGCGCTGAAATTATTCATGAATATTGATTTTCGGCGGGCAAGGCCCGGCGGTTTCGGGTAGACTTTGAGATCAAGCCACTGATACCAAAGGAAACCTGCAACCGCCGGAGCGACAATGCGCCAAGAACGCACCGTCCAATCCAATATATTTGATCTTTTCGCCGAGCACGAGATCGGCCGCTAGCTGAAAGCCATGTCGCAGTGGCTGGACGAACATCGTGACCTGCTCGAGTTAGTGGCTGGGGACCTGCGTCGGCACGGTGTCAAGGAGACCGGCCGGCAAGGCCTGCCGACGGAGGCGGTGCTGCGCTGCGCCCTTCTCAAGCAATATCGCCGGTTGAGTTATCTGGAACTGGCCTTCCATCTGGAAGACTCCGCCTCGTTCCGGGCCTTTGGCCGGCTGCCGTGGTCCTGGACCCCGAAGAGGTTGGTGCTTCACAAGACGATCAGCGCGATCCGGGCGCAAACCTGGGAGGGGATCAACCGGGTGTTGTTGGCGAGCGCCAGGCGGGAGAAGCTGGAAAGCGGCAAGGTCGTGCGTGTGGACAGCACCGTCACCGCCGCACCCATCCTCCACGAGCCGAGCGACAGCAGCCTGTTATGGGACGCTGTGCGGGTGATGGTGCGGCTGTTGCAGCACGCGGACGCATTGGGCAGCGCCGTCCTATGGCACGATCACTGCCGCGCGGCGAAGAAGCGGGCTCGGGCGATCGAATATACCCGCGGCCGTCCCAAACGGGTTCAGCTCTACCGCGAGCTACTCAAAATCACGTGCAAGACCTTGGGCTATCTCCAGCAGTCGGCTGAGCGGCTGACCCTGGCGGCGGTCCCGGCCGTTGAACTCTGGCAGGCCGAGGTCCGCCACTACCGGCCGCTGATCGAGCAGATCATCGCCCAGACCGAACGGCGGGTTATGGCCGGTCCCGGCCGGCGAGAAGCTGGTGAGCCTCTTCGAGTCCCATGCGCGACATCATCGTCAAAGGCAGCCGCGACGTCGACTATGGCCACAAGATCCTATGAGGAGGGTGGATAGCGACCTGCGCTGTGGCAAAGGTGAGGTTGCTAAACCCTAGACACCCTACCTTGGAGGCCGAGCATGCCCGTTGCAGCACACCGACCCGATGCGTTAACCGCCATCCGCACTGATCTTGGCGCAATTTTCGTCTCGTTGGAACTCAGCCGTTCGAAATGGCTGATCACCTCGCTGTCGCCGGGCGCTGGCGAGAAGATGTCGAAACACGCAGTGGCGGCCGGCGACGTGGCCGGCATGCTGGCGCGGTTTGCCGAGCTCAACCGGAAGGCCGAGGCGCGGACCGGGAAATGCTTTCCGATCATCGTCGTCCAAGAGGCCGGGCTCGACGGCTTTTGGATTCACAGGGTGCTGCAGGCCGAAGGAATCGAAAGCCACGTCGTCGATCCGGCCTCAATTGCCACCTCACGCCGGCGGCGTCGGGCAAAGACCGATAAGATCGACGGCGAGGCGCTGGTGCGCGCGCTGCTCGCCTATAAGAGGGGCGAGCCGCGCGTCTGCGCCATGCTGCGGGTGCCCACCCCCGAGGAAGAGGACCGCCGCCGCCTCTCGCGTGAGCGCAGGGCCTTGACGAACGAGCGGACCCGCCATGTCAACCGCATCAAAGGCCTGCTGTTTGCCCAGGGTGTCTCCGGCTACGAGCCCTTGCGGCGCGATCGGCGCAGGTGCCTTGAGGCGCTGAAGACCGGCGACGGGCGTCCGCTGCCGGACCATCTGAAGCAGCAGATTGATCGCGAACTCGAACGGCTGGAGCTGCTGATGGAACAGATCAAGGCGGTCGAGGCCGAGCGCGACGCCATGCTTGCGACCGAGCAGAGTGCCTCGCCATCGCCGGCCATGCTGCTCGACCTGAAGGGCATCGGGCAGGAGTTTGCCGCCGTGCTGTGGACGGAGGGCCTGTCGCGGCACTACGACAACCGACGACAGTTGGCCGCCTACGCCGGCCTGGCGGCGACCCCCTGGCAAAGCGGCTCCGTCTCACACGACCAGGGCGTTTCGAAATCCGGCAATCCAAGGCTGCGAACTACGCTGATCCAGCTCGCGTGGCTATGGCTGCGCCATCAATCGCAATCGGCGCTCTCCTTGTGGTTCAAGGAGCAGAACGGCGGGCGCCTGAAGAAGGCGACGATTGTGGCGCTCGCCCGCAAGCTACTCGTGGCGCTGTGGAAATACGTCAACGCCGGCGTCGTCATCGAGGGGGGCGTCATGAAGAGCGCCTGATGCCGATTGCCGCTCACCCATGGAATGTGAACTAAGCACTTCTTCCAGGGCCTGATCAGTCCTGGCGGATCCAGGTGGACGAACCGAAGATTGGGATGGCCTGAAATGCCCCGCCACAAGAATGGTCCCGTCCTCCTGAGCCCGTACCCGCCGCAAGCGGGATGTTGGTGCCGCTGTTTCGAGCAGCGACCGTATATAAGTTGGATTGGGCTCGGATAAACGGGCCGCGTCATGCCATCGGGCTCAGACCATGGATTCCGCAACACATCGAGAAGGTAAAGAAATGTTGCCCTGACACACCCGTTCCGTCTTGACCTTCCTCATATAAACTCAATCTGGCCACCGGCAGAAGCGGACTGATCCTCGACCTCGTCATCGAAGCCGGCAACTCGGCCGACAGCGTGCGCTTGCTGCCAATGCTGGAGCGCCATATCGCCTTCTATGGCGAGGCGCCGCGCCATGCGGTGGCCGACGGCGGCTATGCAAGCCGCGCCAATCTGAGCGGAGCCAAAGCCTGGGGAGTACGCGACATGGCCTTCCACAAGAAGAGCGGCCTCAGCATCGAAGACATGGTCGGAAGCCGCTGGGTCTATCGCAAGCTGCGCAACTTCCGCGCCGGCATCGAGGCCGGAATCTCTTGCCTGAAACGCGCTTATGGCTTGGGGCGCTGCACTTGGCGCGGGCTTGACCACTTCAAGACCTATGTCTGGTCCTCGGTGCTCGCAAATAACCTCGCACTCTTCGCTCGACTCAGGCCGACCTGACACATCCGCGCTCCTGAGAGCGGCAACGAGGTGCGCCGGCAACTGGCCCCTGCTCGCGTCTCCGCCAGCAGACCGTTCCGGCGAGATTTGCACCCACCACCCCGATCACAACGACTTCAAAGCCCGCCCGTTGAGCCGTAAGCTGCGGTAACCACGAGAAAAACAACCACTTTATGGACGGGCACTGGCTAAGGCGCGAAGTCGCCATATTATCTGCAGTTGGGAACAACAGATGCACAGCGTTGATGATTTCCGACATCTCCAGACCGAGGCCAACGAGTGGCATCGCTACCTGCACCAGAATCCTGAGCTCGGCTATCAGCTACACACACAGCAAGTTCGTGGTCGAGAAACCGGCGTGAAACGGGGGATGCTGAAACCGGTATCGTGGCATTGATCCGGGGCGAAGGCGGAGACGGGCCGACGATCGGGCTGAGGGCGGACATGGATGTCCCTGCCGATCGATGAGGCGTCAAACAAGCCCTGTTCGTCGAAAATACCGGGCAAAATGCATGGATGCGGCCACGACGGCCACACGGCAATGTTGCTGGGCGCTGCGAAATACCTGGCGTCTACGCGCAAGTTCAAGGGGTCCGTTGCCTTAATCTTTTAGCCCGCGGAAGAAGAGGGACAGGGCGGCCAAAGGATGGTCCAGGAGGGGATCATGGACCGTTTCGGCACTTCCCTTGTTGTTGGCATGCACAACAAACCGGGAGTGGAGGTCGGCAAATTCGGCATTTGCAGTGGCCCTGCCGGAGCTGCGAGCTTTGCGTGTACGCGGCGCGCTTGAAAAAGCAGGCGTACCGTGCATGTGCTTGCACATCATCTCGATAAACGCAGCCTGCGAGTGGCTGCGCGATTTCGTGACCGGGCTATCGCTTCGGCAATATGATCACTCCGGAAACGTTAGCTCGCCTCGCGCCATCAACGACCCAGAAGTTCGGCTCGTGCGCACGGGCCTGGCGGATACGGGCTCGTTCAGGAAACCGGTCGACGATGGAATGCCGTATTTGATCGCAGGCCTAGCCAGCCGTATTCGTGAACGGCTTGGTTGGTTTGCGATGGAACGCGCGAACGCGGGACTGGCTATCCGCCGGCAAATGTCATCTCCTTGGAGCCGGCCGAAGCGCGGTCGCGCCGAGTGAATTTCAGAGCGGCGATCGAAACCTCGCCACGCAAATCTTCCAGCACGTGCGGATCTTCTCCTCGACCGAATACTGCTTGCGGTCACCCCGTGGATGTCCTTGATGACCTTCTCCGCGGGTGCTTTTTTGCTTTCCCTGTCGTATTTTGCCTCATCTTCATTCCTTTCGAAGTTTCGAAGTCTCGAGGACTACGATGAGCCAGAAATCCTCCGCTCTCAGTTAAGCCCAATTGGGTCCCATCAGTGCTGAACGGGACTGGGCGATCTGCCTTTAAGCGCCATTTTGGAATCACCTCAAAACGGACGCGCGACAGTCCCAGCAGCGCATACTTAGCTCCGGTGATCATAATGAAGCGCCGACAAACATAACGCGGGCCATCTATTCAAGTTCTTCGGCCTTGACTAGCTAAGCTAATTGCAGGCTTGAATCGGACTGGCATCTGCCGATCGCGCAACCCACCATTTGTCCGCCAGTTCAAGCGTGTTGAGCTTCGTAGGCGGCGCGGGCGACTCCCACGCAGCCGGAGGCGTTCGCAATCATTTTGGGAGGACAGCCATGTGCACACCGTCGACTCCCGGGAATGGGAGATCCGCTCCGATGGCTGCGGCCTTGAACTCCCTGGGGCAATCGCGCTCCGATTAAAACGGATGACTGATACAACGTTGAGTTCTAGCATCATCATGACACAGCTTCCAAAGGACTTTCCGGATTTCGGGCTGACGCGTGAGCAGCGGCAGCTGGCCGTGCGCAGCC
>NZ_JBVVPV010000105.1:0-5390 GCF_055811735.1 Mesorhizobium sp. WSM4850
CGGCTACCTTCCCCGTGATGACACCGACAACGCCGGTCTTGCCAAGACCGGTCACGACCTGGTCGCAGCCAAACTCGTGCAGGCGTTCTGCGACGACTGCCGAGGTTCGATTGACGTCAAAGCCCAGTTCAGGATGTGCATGAATGTCCCGGCGCCAAGCCACGATCTCAGGGAGCAGGTCGGCGACGCGATTGACGATGGCCATGGGAGTTTCCTTTCTAGCGGTTGGAACAGGTTCGATCTATCTGGCGTGGGCCGATGCGCGCGCGCATTTCCTCGACCATCTACATAGCCGGCACCGTCGTGTTCTGGCTGTGATCAATCGGTCCTGAACTCAATTCATTGTCGGACATAAAGTTGACGCCTAAAATTCGTCAATACCTCACAACCTGTTTCGGTCACGCGGACGGTTTCGCTCGTGCCAGCGTCGGCGAAGCCGAACACTTTCACAAGCGATGGAATGTGGAATGTCATGTTAGGGCGCAATGTGCGCGTTTCTCCGCGCTTGAAAGACAAGATGTAGCCTTCGCCCCAATCAGGCGGGAAATTGATACCGATAGAGTAACCGGTCCGTTTGAAGCGGCCTTCGTAACCGCCGTCAGTGACCGTAGTCGACCATACATTCCAAACCTCTCCCAATGGCCGGCCAGGTCGTACGGCGTCCAGCATTTTTTCAAGTGCCTTTCGTGATACCTCTTCCATCCGCTCCAGCTCGCGATTTGCCGGCTTAACCACGGCTAACCGCATCAGAGCAGCGCTATAGCGTCGCACGCACCCCGATATTTCAAGTAGGACGGGATCACCTTCGAGCACTTTTCTTCCAGCCCATGTCGCATGAGCTTGGCTGGTACGCACCCCTGAGGAGACAAACACAGGTAATCCTGGGTATTCGCTCCCCAAGCTTGTCACCGTCCGCTGGATCTCCGCCGCGATGTCGTTCTCATTAGCGCCAGCATGGATCTGGTTGATGCCGACCTCCATGCCGGCATCCGCAATACGAGCAGCTTGGCGAATGTACTCCAGTTCCAGATCTGATTTAACGACGCGCGAACTTTCGACCGTCAAGGAGCCATCTTGGAATTTCGCATCGCCGAGCATTTCTTTAAGCCGCTCGTAGTCGGCGATTGATAGAAACCAACTAATTTTTTCAATTCCAATAACTGCCTCCGAATAGCCAATTCTCCGGATGGTCGCTGAAAGCAACTCAATTGGAGACTCATGATCCATATAACTGGTTGATTTCTCAATCCAAGACAGAACCTTGACATTTGTTTCTTCGATACCACGCGTTATATGAAATAGATCGCCGGATATCGGAACAAGCAAAAATTGACTGCTGAAGTACCCTACAGTGTGGTATCCGCTCATATAGTATATATTTTCGGGCGTGCTCACAATCAGGAGGTCAAGTCCCCTTTCCGTCATCTCTTGACGTACAACTTTGAGGCGCCGTTGGAATTCGTCGATCGGAAACGCGAGATCTTTTTGAACAACGGCGCTGTTCATGCCCGGAACTTTCATTAAGCCTACCCTCACCATAGGAACATCGAGTAGTTTTAGCGTAGCAGGGATCTGAGTGGTTCTTTCGGCGATCTCCTGCGGCCTGACGCAGAAAATCTGCAAACTTCGGCCAGAATGCGCGCAGAGTCTGATGCGATTGGCACGGCCAAGCTGCCCGGCTCCATCGAATCCGATTTGCCGAAGCACTGAAACAAGGCACTTCTGTCGCCGCCAGTGTTTGTTGCCTCAGCTCTGCCCTAATCTGAAAGAGGAACAGCGAAATGCGCGCTGCGCTTAGGAAAAAGATGCGAATGTCACATGCCCGACAGCGTCGGCCGACGATGCTCAATCGCCGCTCCCGATTGACGTTGCCCCTGATGAGTTCTCGATACCGACTGAACTCTATTCTGGATCGCTTTGCTAAGCGTTTGGGGCGAGGCCGCTCATGGTGTGCTGGTTGTAGTCGACCCGTCGACCCTCACGAAGCGCTTCCTCGCTTCCTTGTCTTGGCGCGGAGATCTTCCACGCTTTGCGGACCTAACGCCAAGCACTAATGCCTTCCCAAAATGCGCCGGTTCCGCCGGCAATTCCGAATGTCGCCGAACTCAAGATCCCGTTCGGCTTACTTCCAATAGCGGGCGCAAGATACAAGATAGAGGTGCGCCCGGGTGCTACTAATATGAACAGCCACTATTCCGGCCTGACAGTTGACCTAAGCGGAAATGGGAAGATGTTTGTCGATGTCTCCGGGCGCGCAAAAGAAGTGTCGGGGCTGATAGGTGCGGTCATCTCAGCGAGGCACCGGTGGGCAGGTAAATAAAATATATCTCTTCCAGTCTCAGTAACTCAGCATTACATGTTGATATATTTCAACTGCTTTCGCAAGCTGATCCAATTCAACGAACTCGTTGTTCGTGTGAGCGCGATCAATACTCCCAGGTCCAAGAACAATGCACGGAATTCCCGCAAGCGAGAGCTGACTAGCATCCGTTCCGTACGGCACGCCAATGTGTCTACCTGTCCCGGCGATATCGGCACAGGCCTGCGCTGCGACGGCCGCGATCTTACTCGACTCGGCACTGTTCGGAGCTGGGTCTTCCAGCGCGGGTAGCAATGAATGGACCTTGATGTTTTCGCGATCTCGCAACTCCTGCAGTATATCCTCTACTTCCTGCAACGCCTGCTCTGGCCGCTCTCCTGGAACGAGGCGTCGATCGATCCAGACGCGACACGATGGAGGGACTGTCGTCAGTTCCAACCCCCCTTCAATAAGACTTACCGTCAAAGTTGGAGGACTGACCAAAGGTTGCGCGCGCGAGGCAAGATCCTGACCGTGTTCGTTGAGTGCCAATATGACCTTTGCCATGCCGGTTATCGCATTGACCCCGAGGTGCGGCTTCGAGGTGTGAGCGGGGACGCCCTGGACTTCGATTTGCCAGCGCACTGAACCTTTGTGGGCGACCACAAGCTCCAGCTCTGTTGGTTCACCAACCACTGCGGCGTCATACGACGTGCCAGAGAAAGCGATAGCGCGGGCGCCTATCTTGCGGTACTCTTCATCAATGGTGGCTGCAACGACAATCGTGGCATTCGGTTGGCGACCTTCGAGGGTACTGAGAGCGATCATCATCGCCGAAAGCGATCCCTTTGTGTCACAACTACCTCGACCGTAGATTCGACCATCTTTCTGCTCAGCAAAAAAAGGGTCCGAAGCCCAGCTGTCGGTTGGCACAGTGTCCATATGGGCCACGAAAAGAACGCGTCTGTCAGGATCTCTGCCTGGAACCCAGGTCAGGAAGTTCGAGCGGCCGTCGACAACGTGTTGGAGTTCATACGGCAGGTTTCTCTCCTTGCAAAACTTCTCGAGATATTCGGCTACCCGCTGTTCTCCGCTCCCCGTCGGCGAAAGCGACGGATTCACGCTCTCTATTTTAACTAGGTCCCGGAGGAGCGCGACGGTATCTGCGCTAAGTAATGACATAAACTCTCCTATGCGTGGAAGGTAGCACCGCAAATTACCTCAACCACAGCTTGATTACATCGAGAACCCGGTCGACTTCGGCCTCAGTGTTGTAAAGATGAAGCGAAAATCTGAGCAATCCTCGGCGCGTTGATACAAGGACATTATTAGTCATAAGAAAGCTATGTAGAGAGTGAATATATGGGGCGGCTTCTCGCCGTCCGGAGAGCGTAGCCATATCGCCGACCGCTACGATACTCCCTGTCTGCTTGCCGGGCGCTCCGCCACAAACAGGTAATCCCATTTCCAACAGCCCCGAAGCCAATCGTTTCGTCAAAGACGTTACGTGATTATCTATCGCTTTGGTTCCAATCTCCAGCAGTTGCCCCATAGAGGCGTTGGCAGCGATCATGCCCGGGAAGTTATAATGGCCAATGTCAAAACGAGGGGCGCCGGCTCGCAGCTTGGCGACATTTAGAATGGGGGCCGATTCCGGTGCATTTCCGAGATCGACGCTGAACCGGGCAAGGTAGGCTGGATTGAGCTGATCGGCCCACTCCCGGCGGCAGTAAAGAAATCCCGACCCGTAAAAGCCCATCAAGCCCTTTACCGTCGATACCGCCAGACCATCTAAACCTAGCCGAGCAACGTCGGTGTGGAGTATCCCTACGGACTGGGTTCCATCCGCGAGAAGAAACGTTCCGTGCCGCTTGCAGGCGTGCGCGATTGGTTCTGTCACCATCCGAAAGCCAGGAACCATGCTCGCCGTTGAAAGCGCCACAACGCGCGTGCTGGAATCAAGGGCATTGATGATCGCGCCAATCGGAATCGTGCCGTTATCCGGCTCCATGAGTTTCAGCTCAACATTGTGCAGGGCCTTGACCTGAAGCCAAGGCAGGATGTTGTTTGCATGCTCCAGTTGAGGGCAGAGGACTACGCTGTCTCCCGGGCGCCAGTCGATCGCGTTGGCGATTATATTGATGCCCTCTGACGCGTTCTTCGTGATAGATATTTCATCTTTGCCTGCTCCGATTAATTGGGCAAACGTAGCGCGAGTCTTTTCGATATCCTTTAACTGGCTCAGTTCATCGTTTTCGCCATGCAATCTGTTATCGAGATGCTGCTCAACGGATGTTCTTGTGGTTCGGGAGATCAGCCCCTGATTCGCAACGTCCATGTAGATGACGTTTTGCGTTGCGGGAAACTCTTCCTGAATCGTGCTTAAGGGAAGCAAACTGCTGTTCATAGTCGTTAGGGCTCGTCAAATTGGCGGACGATGAGTTCCCGTTTACCTACGTCCGGTGATGCTAGCGGATAGAAATCTGAACGGTACCGCCGCCAGCGGCAAGGCGGAACCAGCTCTGTTGCCGGTGAAGTCATAATATCCTTCTCTTCTGAGAAGACCGAACTATTTCTGATCCATGTTGCAGTTTTCCTGCATAGACTTTTGGAAAATGCAGGATTCCCGTGGGGCTGGCTAAAGCCGACCGTGGCGGACGCTGGCGCAAGAGTGCACTGGGGCGTATCCTGTGCCGGCCTCAAAGACGTGAATTCCGTCCGGCTGGAGTTCTGTGAATCGTTGAGCCGTGAGCGCGTCACCCGCGCTAATGTCGATGAGCGTCGTGCAGGCTGACGGGCCGCTCGCGTTCAAAAGAGGCATTTCGAAGTAGGCCTATCAGGATCGAGAGAACGAGCACCGCTCGCGGCGGACAGGCCCACGAGTAGCCGCTCGCCATAAGTGACGCCGGTCGCGACCGCTCCATGGCGCCAAGACCGACGAAACTACCCGCACATTGTTACTTTTGTGACTTCGATATGGCCGAATGTTCGATCTCGATAATCAATCGGTGGGGGCCGGGAGTCGTTTCGGCGGGGTTGTTCTTCATATTGTCCTGTACAGCGCCAAGACTCTCGCGAACAATTGACAAAC
>NZ_JBVVPV010000106.1:0-5210 GCF_055811735.1 Mesorhizobium sp. WSM4850
CCCCCCCCCCCCCCCCCCCCCCCCCCCCCCCCCCCCCCCCCCCCCCCCCCCCCCCCGTCTCCCCCTCCCTTCGTCGTGCTGCCGCCCCGCCCCCCCGCCGCCCCGGCCCTGCTGGATGAGATTTCAGCGCGGGTCCCAGGCGAAAACTTGATCTATGCCGGACCGTCCGGATTTGTCGGGGTCGAGCAGGCAGCGCGGCTGAGCGCCGACGTCGCCTCTGCCAACTGGCATGCGACAGCGTCATTGGTGGCGAAACTCGCCGGCGATGCCCTGTTCGTCGACATGGGATCGACCACCACCGACATCATCGCCATTAGAAATGGCGCCGTCGCCAATGACGGCTACACCGATGCCGGACGGCTGCTGAGCGGCGAACTGGTCTATACCGGCTTCACCAGGACGTTCCTGTTCGGCGTCGCCTCGTCGGCCCCCGTCCGCGGCAGGCTGACACCGCTGATGAACGAGTATTTCGCCTCGATCACCGATGCGCACCGGATCCTCGGGGTGCTCGACGAAAAGGACGACAGGCACGCTTCCGCCGACGGCAAGGAAAAGACCGTCGATGGCTCGATCGCGCGGCTGGCGCGCATGATCGGGCGCGACGCCGCCGAGCTGACCCTGCCGGAATGGCATGAAATCGCGCGCTGGTTCAGCGAACAGCAGTTGCGCAAGATCCACGACGCAGCGTCCCTGGTTGCCGGGTCCCTTGTCCCGGATGTGCCAATCGTCGGCGCCGGAACCGGCCGCTGGCAGATCAGGCGGCTGGCCGAACGCATGGAACGCCGCTTCGTCGATTTCGCCGAGATCATCCCCGCAGATGACGCCGTTCGCGGCGAAGCCAGCAGCGTCGCGCCCGCGTCCGCGGTGGCGCTGCTGGCGGGATCGCACTTGTAGGCGCTACATCATGGCCGTCCGATCAGTCGGATCGATGAGATATTTCCCCCGGCTCGAAGATCCCGACCCGTACCAGCGCAGGTCGCAAGAGGGTGGAAGGTTCGCGTTCGGCACCCGCTCGGCGCATGTCCGGTTTGCGGCCCATCTCAGCCGTAGAGATCGGCTTCGCAGCTTCCTGAAAGCAGACCTTGCCGGAGATCACGCTGGAGGTCGTAGTTGCGCCAATACCAGTCAGCCAGATTCATACTCGCGGATGACCGCAATGGGGCCGAAACCTGCCCTTCCGCTTTCGGGACAAGCGACCATTCCGCTGATCGACCCAATGCGGACGTTCGCTCTCCGAGAACGAATTCACGCCCATGACCCTAGGCAGACGCCTTACCGCCGGCCGGCCAACGTCCGCTCTGGACGTGGAAGCTGACGTCGCGTTGCTCCCGCCCGAGACATAAGGCGGGAGACCGCAATTTGTTGCATCAAGCCGGCAGCGGCTTGTGGAAACGGCACCAGCCATTTGGGCTGATTGCACCGGCAACGATCTCGCACCCGTTTGGCTCTCGGAAGTGAGTACACCCACCGCAGCGTCGGCCACGATTTGGGGTGCCCTGGTACAGCGCCAGCGCCTTGGTTGTCTTTCCGGCTGCCATCGGTCCAGTCATACAGGCTGAAAGGCCGCCGGCGCTGGCAATCGCCGCACCGGTCACAGAGACTTTCAGGAAATTGCGGCGAGACAGCGCTCGGCTTGAAGCTGCCGATCCGTGGTTCACATCATCATCTTTACTCATGGTCTTTCTCCAAGAGCAGCCCTCGTCGCAGTTGGCTCAGGTGCTCTTGAGCGTGCCGTTCATCCCTTCCGGATAGAAGCCGCCCTTGCTCACTCCGTCCTTGTCGGTGAGGTAGACGATCCGGAGCACCTCCTGCGGCGTTCTGGTGAACGCGATCGCATCGGGCGTCGACGGAACGATGTTGGCTTTTCCGTCCACCTGGATTCCCTGGTCCTTGTCTTCCGATCCGTCGATCTTGTCGCGGGCGTCGGAAACGGCGTTGGCGACCTTCCAGGCTTCCTCTCCCTTCCGGTATAGCGTCGATCGCGCCATGCCCATGTGGTAGGCCTCGACCGCCAGGATGCCTGCGGCGGCGGCGAGGAAGTCTTTGTTTTTCAGAACCGTCGCCGCACCGGCATAGGCGGTGACGCCGACATCCTCGAACAACATCCCGCCGAGAACGAAGTTCGTTTCGTTGCCGAAGGGGTCAAAGTCCGACCCGAGGCCCGCCGCTTCCGCGACGGCCTTGAAACCGGCATCGAAATCGATCGCCGGCCGGTCAACAGCGTCCGTTCCAAGCGTCTTGCGGTAGAAGCGGACGTGCGCGAGTTCATTTTCGGCGACTTCCTGCATGAATTCGCCGATGGCCGGCGTCTCGAAGGAGACTTGCTTGCCGCCAACGACGTCGCCGGGTTTCGAACCAACATCGGCTGCGTCGATGCCCATTCCGGTGGTGCCGCGGAGGTAGTATTCAGCCTCCATATATTCGAGGTTGAGCGCAAAGCGGAAAATGTCCTCGTCCGATATGTCCTGTGCCAATACCGGAGAAGACCGTGCGATGCCGCCGAGTGCCGCTCCGGCACCGAGTACGACAAGTCCCTGAAGCGACTGACGCCGGGATAGGTGAAGTGCGCCCTGCATGGCGGTCTCCTATGTTTGTTGATTCAACGCCGCTGTCAGCACCGCGGCGCCGAGTGCATTTGCCTGATGATTAGATGGTCCGGGCCGCCAAAATATTCCCGCGTCCCGCTACAACATCCCCGCGAAAGGAGCCGGCGTAATCTCGGCGTGAACGGCGTCTACGTGCGCTCAGTCGCCGTGTTCAACGGATGAGTATCCTTTCGAACCAGGCGGATTGCGAGCCGGTCAAAGACTGATTGCGCGAGGCGGTCACAACGGACGCCAGCGAAGAGAAACGTATCCGTGAACACGGTGGCGAGCTTGTCCCGCAGCGCCTCGCGGAGCAGCCGGCGTGCGCGATAAAGACGGGTGCTCACCGTCTGAGGTCGCAATGCCAAGAGAAAAGCAGTTTCCTCAATGCTCATTTCCTCGACGTCTCGCAGGACAAAGACGATGCGAAAGGGCTCTGGCAAGCCACCGACGGCCCGCTCCAGGAGGTTGCGGATTTCAGCGAGAGCGGCCGCCTCTTCGGGATCAGGCTTGTGGGCGCTGAACGGAGCGACCATGCCCTCGATGGCTTTCACGTCGACGGTGGGCCGCCTTTTCCGGCGGCGTCCCAGCGCCTCGTTCAGCGCGATCCGGGTGAGCCAGGTCGACAGCTGCGCCTCCGCGCGGAATTCGGCCAGATGAGTGAAGGCGTGGATATAGGTCTCCTGAAGTACGTCCTCGGCCTCGGTGTCGTCGTTCAGGACGGCGCGGGCGACCCGGTAAAGCCGCTGATTGTGACGCTTGATGATTAACCAGAATGCGGCGGGGTCACGCTGTCGCGCGTGTTCAACCAGCCCCGCGTCGTCAAGGTCCTCGATCCTCACTGCCTCGGTGGATCCGGTCGGCTTCATCATAGGCGCTCCAGATGCATCAGCCTGCCGCGATGCGGGCGGGGTGGCTCCGCGCGGCGTGGCCTGAGGAAGTTCACCTCAAATTGCTCTTCGGAAACAGCACGCGATCGGGTTTTGCATTCATTCGCGCCAGCATTTCCTTGATCAAGCGTGTTTTGGTGCGCCCCGCTTCCTTCGGCGGCACGAGGTAACGCACGATGGCCTCGAGCCAGGTGTTTTCACTGACGCGAAAATGAACCACGGGATGCTCCTTCACTTCGAGTTCGTCCACCGGCGTTTGCGACAGGATGTGCTTATAGACCTTCACCTTCTGGCTCATGATGTCGCCGATCTGCTCGTCGACGACCTCTCTCATGGTTTTCGCTACGAATTCCAGATCGCTTTCATAAGCGAGCTGGAACTTGATTTCATTCCAGACATAGGGAAACAGCGGCCAGGAATAGTTGAAGACCGGCGTGTCAAACACGGTGGAGTTCGGAAACTTGATGACGCGTCCGCTCGGATGATCGGTCCAAAGATGTTCGCCGCCGAATTCCCATAATGTCGTGTCGAGATAGCTGACATCAATGACATCGCCATGGGCATCGCCGATGCGAATGCGGTCGCCAACGCGATAAGGCGCCCTGGCCAAAATATAGATCCACGCGATGAAACTGGAGATCGGCATTTGCAGGGCAAAGCCGAGAATCAGTGAAATCAGGCCGAGTGAAACAACCGCAGTGTACCAGTTCACAAATAAGACTGAAATGGCCACGAAGACGATGGCGACGACGACGACTAATCGAAAAATGCGTTGCAAGTTGAAGCGCGAAACACGATTGGGAATTCGGCCAATGAGAAAGACTTCGATAACATTCGCAACGGTCAGCATAACGAAAATGAGAAGGCCGCCCCTGACGTAGTTCAGCACGCGAACGCGCAAAGGCGCGTCAAGCCATTCCAAGCGCCAATTGATCAGGACTTGGATGCCAAAAAGCAGCAAGGCAGCGGCAGCGAAACCAACCGTCCACCAGACGTCTTCCTTGCGTAGGCTGAAGCGGACTTTTTCCTCGGGCTTTTTCGCCTTCTGTTCCATAGTTTTTGGGTCAGCAGTCTGTTGCGCGGCCCGTTCGAGTCGGGAAAGGTTCTCCTGTTTCTTGGCGCGCGGTTCCAAGGGTTCACCTCCCGATGTGGCCATCAACACCCAGCCAGTGCCTTCTCGTTCCTCGACGGCGGCATTCCGGCAAACGACCCAACGTCAGTCGCTGACTGGCTCCCTGCCGGTCCCCGACAGCTGGCCTTCATTCCGGCGGGCCCGTCTTTGGTGAAATAGGGCGGCAAGCACGTCGCCACCATATTCGGCAAATGCCTTATAGCCCAATCCGAAATTAAGTTGAGTTTGGTATCAGCAGCTCCCCGATAGCTCACCGGTAGAGATCTCGACTGTTCATCAAGCGGCCGTTGGTTCGAATGCAACTCAGCCTTCATCGGCCGGCGCGTTTCTTGCGTGAGGCGGACTTCGCTCCTGCGGCGGGATCATGCCGGCGGATAGCCGCCAATCCATTGGATTGCACGTATTGACTCGAGCCCATCACAACGACTGAGCGAAAGGCGGGATTCGGGATCGAGCTGAGCGTCGACGAACGGCTGAGATTAGGCGCGTTGCTGCCATTCGCAACGCCGAGAATGAAGGTCTCGAATGGGTCGATTGTGTTGAAAAAGTCCGGGTTGCAGCAGTCCTGAAGCACTGATTCAATGTTCGTCGTAAGAGGAGATT
>NZ_JBVVPV010000107.1:0-5075 GCF_055811735.1 Mesorhizobium sp. WSM4850
GTCTCGTTGTGTTGTTTTTTTCGTTTATCGGGGTGTTTTTTTTTTGGTTTTTTCTCTGTGCGGGGGGTCTGACGACCCGCGCCAGGGCGGGAGCCGAATGGCTGAGACGCCTGAGCTTGCCGAAGAAAACGGGCTGATCCGCCGGCAGCCGGTGCGCGCCGCGAGGCGCGCCGACGCCAGCTATGACTGCAGGCTCAACAGAATCTCGCACGGATCAGCGTCAAGCACCGCAGTTACGTCGAGAAACTCAATGACGTCGAGACGCCGCTCTCCACCCTCATACTTGGCCACAAAGGATTGCGGCCGGCCAAGCTTCTCGGCTACCTGCGCCTGGGTCATGCCTTTGGCCCTGCGCAGCGATATCAACTGGGCCAGAAACCGCTGGTGGCGGGCAGATCGAAGTGATTTGGGCATGTAGGCGAACCGGTCAGGTAAAGACCGGCTCAGCCACTAATCCCGGTTCCGGATTATCCCATTTTGGGATATGCTGTCTTGAATCCAGCTATCAACATGCGGTTCGCGGCAGAGATGAATCGATCGACGGGAACAGATGGGACTGAAAGCTCGACACTGCTCGATGAGGTCCCCTGGTCAGACAGCATCACGAGCTACGACAGGCAGCATTCCACCATTTACCTGCGCATCCTCGACGCCTGCGCCGACAATGCCAGCGTAGAGGAAATGGCCGAACTCATTCTCCGCATCGACCCCGTCCTTGAACCGGTGCGCGCCCGCAAGGCTGTTCGCAGCCATATCGACCGGGCGAACTGGATGGTAACGACCGGCTACAAGGAACTGTTCGGCGGCTGACGCACGGCTGGAACGTCAGGAACTCACGACAGTCCCCATTCATGAACGCAGGGCGGAGAGACGCGCACCGAATACGGTCGCGGAGATGATCGCCGGGATCCGTCGGCGTGGACGCGCCTCCCCCGATCAGCACTTCAATGATCTCGCGATGTGAAGGTCCGGCGAGCGATCCGTGAGACCCCGCAGAACGACGTTCAATCGGGGCCGCCTTTTTTCGGCGGAAACAAGCCGGCAGGCGATTCGCTGTAAGCACAAGACGCACTCAAGCGCCACAGCCTACGCTTCAACGCCGCCGCGCACGTGAAGCTAACCTGTCAGTGAATCGCAAAAAGCCGAACGGGCCAGGCGCCCAATTGCCTGCTTGGTGGTCGTCACCCCAAGCTTCCGGCGAGCGTTGCCCAGATGAAAGGCGGCCGTTCGCTGCGTGATCCCCAGGATGCAGCCGATCTCCCATTCGGACTTGCCTCTTGCTGCCCCACTGCAGGCACTCGTATTCCCGCGGCGTTAGCAAGACACCATCGATCATTCGATCGGTGGACAGTTTGCGGCGAACGAACATATGTGGTCGCTATATACGGGAGACCTTCTTCGTGGCGTTCTGCGGCGCGGAAAAACACAGGATCGGGCTTGTCAGCGGCAAAGGTCATCGCCGCAAAATTCCCTCGGCGGTCGATGAGCCCCTGCAGCCTCCTCGCCGATCAGATCGGATCCCCATCGAAACGGGCATCCGCCACTGCGTGCGCGCACAATGACCGGGTCAACGCTCTGATACCGGTTCTCAAGATAACGTGCTGTCCAGGGCGCCGGATAGTTCGAGATCAGCGTGGGTTTGCCATCAGACCGCGGGGAACAGGAGAGATAGGCAAAAGTGAGCAGATCGAGTCCAGAGGCGACATCGGCCAGGGCGCCGCGGAGATCAGCCTCATCGACGCTTTCTGAAAGCCGTTCCAAGAATCTCTCGAAGACAGTCTGCATCTCTGCCCTTTTCAGCTCCTTCCCTTGGCTCTCCGGCAGCGTGTCATGTGAAGACCACGTAGTTGAGATGTCGAACCTAGACGCGCCATCCGGATATGCAGATCATCTCTTTTTCAAACCTTCGGTCGCGAACGCGCCGCAATCGCCCTTATTCAGCACTTCAAGGGATGCCTTGTGGACGTCGATAGCGAGCATTCCTTTGTCCAGCTGGTAACTGCCCCTGATATCGTGCCTCACCCATTCACGATTATACGTCTTCGCGCCGAACAGTACGACCGTGACGGACGTACCCTCATCTGTCTTCGATCCATTGCTTTGTCGTAAAATGGAGGTGCTTTGCCTTTGGCGCGAATGATCCAAGAATTTCGGATCTGGACTACACGATGAACGTCGCGCTCGGCGCGCCCTTAGAGCCGGAAGCTGGCTACCCGCTATTGATAGGGCCAAGAAGCTGCCATTCCCATATCGACCTCGGTAGCTGCCACCGCCCGGCGTCAGCCGGTGCATTACAGCCTAGAACAGCGCGATGACTTGTTTTGGTCCCGAAGAGCC
This sequence comes from Mesorhizobium sp. WSM4850, assembly GCF_055811735.1. NCBI lineage: Bacteria > Pseudomonadati > Pseudomonadota > Alphaproteobacteria > Hyphomicrobiales > Phyllobacteriaceae > Mesorhizobium > Mesorhizobium sp. WSM4850. The sequence continues at coordinate 2,338 of NZ_JBVVPV010000107.1, forward strand.
TCAGGCGGTTCACTGCCAGGGTTCAAACCGGATTGGCCCGAGCGAGGCCAACCCACAGAAGGCTTACGCCGTAGCTTATTCGCCGAAGCTGCTTCGAGATGCTCATCAGAGCCACTTTGCTGAAGAAGGGGAGCGTCGGATTTCCCTCATGCAAAAGCGCGTAGACGATTTCATAGTCGGCCGGATTGGGCCTCTCCGCCGGAATTATGCCGACGATCGCTGGCATTGCCTCCCGAATTTGTGCCCTAAGCGGTGGATGGTCGAGGAATGCTTCGGCGGACACCTGTCCTTGCAGGAACAGATGACTCAGCGTTTGTGACTTGCTACGGCGCTTCACGTGCACGAGCTGCCGGCCACCGGTCAAAATGTCACAAAACTCGACCCGCCCACGCTCTCCTTCGAAATTCACGAGGCTTTTGTCGTAAAGATACATCCCGGCTTGGGCATTGACGGCGCGGGCGTTGTAGTCGCCCTCCTTTTCGCCAGCGGTGTAGAAAGGGAGCTGGAGGGCAGCTAGCGGAATTTCCGCCATCGCTGCGTTGACGGTGGCGATGAAATCGTCCTTGACCACATACCATTCGTCCGATGCGAGGATGTGGAGCTGGTCGTTGAACTGGACCTCTGCACATAGACATTTGAATACGGACCATCGGTCATGGAACGGCCCGTCGTCGCTCGCGACACGCACCTTGTCCGATTTCAGATGTGCAAGCGTGACGGCATGCTCCTCATCGAAGAGAGCCAGATAATCGGGCAGACGAAGGTCGTCGAACGCGTCCGCCCGTGAGCTGCCCGAGAATTTGAACCGATCGACATTGTGATAATCGATGATTTCCGGTGGTGCGAGATGGATGCCGTCGAGCTGCCCATTCTGCAACCGGGTGACTAGGCTCTGGTTGAGTTGGTCCACGCGCGAACGATCCCGGATGGGCGTGATCTTGCCGTACCAGGGAAACAGTTCTTGGTATGCCGTATCATTGAACGAGTTGATGATCGTCAGACCTTTATCGTCGATCCCGTCATAATCGACCTCGCAGCTTAGCTTGAGCCCGTCGCTTCCTGTCAGTGTACCCCCGAACGCTTCATCTCCCGATTTGCCGGTAATTGCCTGAAGAATGATGCTCGATGTATCGACGCCGAAATCGAAGATCTCGCCGATCCGGCTGTTCTGTGAGCGGGTCTGAATGGTTGAATCTTCGGGCCTACGCGTGTCGATACTCTTGATCCGCTCGCGGCCAAGCCGGTTCAGCGCCACCTTCAATCCGAACTGGCTCTCCAGCGCTTCCGGGCGAAGTTCCTGAAACCCCATGCCGAAACACACAGCAAGCCATCTGCGCTGCGGGTCGGCGTCGTCAGCAGCAAGATCGACACCGACAAATAGAATCGCAGCCGCTTGGCCGCCGTACAGCCCGTTGAACTGTAATTGGTCGGCAGCATTGAAAAAAGATATCCAGCCCGGCGGCGAATTGTATGCCTGGCCTGCGAACAGACGCTTGTTATCGGGATGCCCCGTAAGGGGCTTTTCCTCCAGCCGATTTTGTTCTTTGAGCGAATCCGCTGGATCGGCGATATGCGCTTTCAGCAGCCGGAATGTATATGATCTTTTTGCCACAACTTGCTCCCCGCCAAGCAACGCCGACGATGATAGATGTTATCGCCGACCGCTCACGCCAAAATGCGGCAGTGGGTAGACGTACATACTGGCTTTCGGGGGCGCACCGGAAGGCGCACGCTTATGACGTCGCATGAGCGACTGCTTTCCGGAAGTGTACGATCTGACCTTAATGGCCTAAAGGAGGCGCATTGCAGCCAATCCCGGCGCAGAGAATTAACAAGTTCATCGGATAGCGGCGCGGCCCAACAGCAAACCCGTGAATGTTCTCGGAATGCTCGGCCGTTTCTCCCGGGCGGCCGGAACATGAATGAAGCTGGGCCGTCGCGGTAAGTGCTCATACTTTGGTCCTCATATGCTCGGGTTCGGCTGTACTGCGAAGTCATCAGTAGATCTTCTTGAATAGTCTAGGGACGGTCGAGTGTCAGATCGATACGTTCGATTGCATATCTGTCGTGCGTTCCATACTTAAGTATCAATCTCGTTGAATGGGACGGACTAGCGGTAATACACTTAGCCTTACAACCTCTCACAAAGGCCAATACCAAATCTGACTGTTAAAAACTTCAGTCGATCACCAGTGGTAGTTTTCTGGAACATTCGATCTTCAATAATCAGGCTGCTTTCGGTGATTTCTATTCCCCGGTCTCCATCCTTCTAGGCCAATCCTCGATAGCGGACGGCTCAATGTCCGCTTCGTGAATATAGCAGCGCCAATGGACCGCTTTCCGCGAATGATGCCCTATCCTGGCAGGAAATCGGCGTTTTCGCGCTGCTTGCGCATATTGCTGATGGGAAGTTCGACAATTCCCTGTACGTCACGCGGGTACGTCTTGGTCTTCTTTACGGAGCTGCCGAGGTGCATCGTTGCGATGTAGCCATGCGCGACGGCGCGTAATTGGGGACGCCAGCCGCGAAGCTCGGCCATGAAGTTCGCCTGCTGTCACGTGTTCATGTGAAGCCGTTCGTCAAACGACAGAAAGTGGCAGGCGACGTCGAGCCCGAGGCCGTGAAGGCGCTGGCCGAGAAGACCTATGGCAAGGTCCCGTTGGACCAGATCTGCCGCCACGCGAACGCCCGTCTGAGCCGGTGCAGAACACCAGGCGCACATTGACGCTAAGGGATG
>NZ_JBVVPV010000108.1:0-4536 GCF_055811735.1 Mesorhizobium sp. WSM4850
GTGGGGGAGATGCCCGGCAGGGCAGAGGGGGGCGCGAAGGATCGCTACTGAACGGCTTTGATGGCGCCGCCCTAACGTCGGCTGCGCAGTTCGGGATGTGTCTCGATCTCGCGGCGCAGCGAGGCCGCGGCACTCACATAGGGCTCCTGCCTGGCGACGCTCCAGTATTTGAGCTCATCGAGCGGGATGCTTTCGCCGGTGACCGCACAGCGCACGAAGGCGCCGGGGCTGGTCACCTGGAAGTCGCCGTCCAGGTAGCGGATACGGGCTTCCTTGCCGCCGGGGCCTTCAAAGCGATTCATCATGACATGGAGCCAAGGTTCATGACGATGTCATCGCCACAAAATGCCGGCAAGGTCAAGCTCCGAGCGAGGCAAGATTGGCTTCAGTCGGCTTCGTTTCGGACGGCAACCAGCCGAGCAGGCCGGCAAAGTGGATGCCCCGCATCCTACTGCTCGGCTGCGATGAAATCCTCGATCCTTTCCGCCGCCAGTCCGGCGTGGGCTGCGATGCGCCGGGCAAGCTCGGCTGCGGCGGCGCGCGGGCGCCCGATAGGCCGGTCGAGCCAGTAGGATATCGGGCTGAGGACGACGCGCTCGTCGACGGCGATGATACGGCCTGACTTCAGTTGATCCTCGGTCATCGGCGGCCGCGCCAGCGCGATGCCGAGACCATGGGCGGCGGCGCCGAGCACCAGATTGTAGTCCTCGAAACGGCGGTCCTGCGGACGCGGGCGATAGTCGATGTCCTGTGCGGCAAACCAGGCACGCCAGGCCGAGGCGTCGGAATCGTTGATCAGCGGGAATTTGAGCAGCCGGGCAGGGTCGCCTCGGCCGATCTCGCGGGCGAGGTCCGGCGAGGCGACCGGAAACACATGTTCCTCGAACAGCTGCACCGAGACGCGGCCGGGGATGCGGCCGCGTCCGCAGCGGATCGACAGATCGATGCCCTCGTCGGCAAGGTCCGCCTGGCGGATATCGACGTCGAGCACGATGCGCAGCCTGGACGGATTGTTTTCCAGCGCCGCCATGCGCGGCATCAGCCACAGCCCGCTGACCGAGGGAATCGAGGTCAGCCGCACCACGGCGGTGCCGCGCGGCTCGATCCAGCGGTCCGAATTGCTCGATATCAGCGCGAAGGCCTCAATGGTGCGCAGATGCAGGCGGTTGCCTTCGATCGTCAGCGAGACTCCTCGCGCGCCGCGATCGAACACTTTCAGCCCGAGCCAGTCCTCCAGCTTGGCGATCTGCCGGCTGACGGCGCCATGGGTGAGATTGAGCTTTTCGGCAGCGGCCGAAAAGCTGCCCGTCCGTGCCGCGGCGTCGAAGGCGCGCAGGGTTTCGAGCGGCAGCATCGCGTCTGAGCTGTGATCCATAGTCACAGCTGACTCTCGATTTGGTCGTTTGTCAACCGATCGGGAAAGGCGCTTTGTATGTTGAGAGCATGAAACGCGGGAATAATGAAATGAACGCTTGTACCGGCACGTTGAATACGACACAGCGGATCGACACCACGGCGGCCATTGCGGTGGCGTTGACAGTGGTCGGCTGGGCCTCCGCCTTTCCGGCGATCCGTGCCGGCCTCGTCGCTTTCGGGCCGCTGGAACTTGGCGCGCTGCGCTTCGCCATCGCGGCGGTGCCGGCGGCGATCTTCCTCGCCGTCAAGCGGCCGGCGCGGCCCCGGCTCGATGAATTGTGGCGCTTTGCCTTCGGCGGCGCCGTCTTCGTTGCGCTGTACACGGTAATGCTCAATTTCGGCGAGCTGACCGTTTCGGCGGGTGCCGCCGGCTTCATCATCAATGTCAGCCCGATCTTCACCGCGATCATGGCGATGGCGCTGCTTGGCGAACGCTTCTCGGGCCTGGCCTGGGCCGGCACATTGCTGTCCTTCGCCGGCATCGGCATCATCGCCATGGGCGAGGGGCAAGGGTTGCATTTCAACAATGGCGCGCTGCTGGTCCTCGGCTCGGCGCTGTGCTCGGCGGTCAACACCATCGTGCAAAAGCCGCTGTTTGCCAGCCATCATCCGCTGACCATTTCGGCCTCGAACATGCTGCTCGGCGCGCTCTGCCTGCTGCCCTTCCTGCCGAACGGCCTGGCGCAGGCGGCAGTTGCCGATACCGCCGGTCTCGGCGCCGTCGTCTTTCTCGGCATCGTGCCGAGCCTCATCGCCTACGCCGCCTGGGCGACAGCACTTTCCCGGCTGCCGGCGGCGCGTGCCTCGAATTTCCTTTATCTGGTTTCGCCGGTGGCGACGCTGATCGGCTTCTTCTGGCTAGGCGAGGTGCCGACGCTGCTCGGCATCATCGGTGGCGCGCTGGCGCTCGGCGGCGTCATCGTGGTGAATTTGAAGCGGTGAATCAGAGGGTTGGAGCTGTCTCTTGACTCGAAAAGAGCCGCTATACAGCGGCTCTTTTCAGACACCCCACCCCGCTGCTTTGCAGCGACCCTGCCCACAAGGGGGAGGGTAAGTTGCTTGCGAGGCGTCCGCGGCTAGGCTCCCTACCTCCCCCTTGCGGGGAGGTCGGACCGAAGGTCCGGTTGGGGTCTGCGCCCTGCACGTTCTTCATCGTCGCCCAAACAACCTCTCAATGTCGGCGAGCCTGAGCTCGATGTAGGTCGGGCGGCCGTGGTTGCAGGTGCCGGACCCGGGCGTCGCCTCCATCTGGCGCAGCAGTGCGTTCATCTCTTCCGGCTTGAGCAGGCGGCCGGAACGCACCGAGCCGTGGCAGGCCATGGTCGCGGCTATCCTGTCCAGCCGCTCTTTCAGCGTGTCGACGGTGTCGTTGTCGGCGATCTCGTCGGCAAGGTCGCGCACCAGCTGCTGGACATTGGTTTCGCCGAGCATCGACGGCGTCTCGCGCACCGCGACCGCACCCGGGCCGAAGCGTTCGACGGCGAGGCCGAAGCGGGCCAGTGTTTCGGAATGCAACGCGAGCCGTTCTGCATCCTCTTCCGGCAGATCGACGATCTCGGGCAGCAATAGCATCTGCGACGGCACGGCGCGCGAATGCAATGCGTTCTTCAGTGCCTCGTAGACCAGCCGCTCATGCGCCGCATGCTGGTCGACGATAACAAGCGAATCCCTGGTCTGCGCGACGATGTAGTTCTCGTGCACTTGCGCGCGTGCGGCACCCAGCGCCATGCCGAGCAGCGTCTCCGCCGCTTCGTCTTGTCCGGCGCGCGCGTCGGCGCTGTGAAGCGAACCGGCATCGAACGCCGCCTGATCGTTTTCGCCGAAGCCGCCATTGGCAAATCCTGCATCCAGCGGCCGTTGCGACGAGCGGGAAGGATCGAAACCGGCGAAGCCGGAGGCCCGGTAGGCCGCTTCGTAGCTGCGATGACCGTTGGCCGGTCCTGGATGCGCATAGGATGCTGCGCCTGGCCGGAATGCCGCCATCATGCCGGCCGCCCCTGATGTGGCGGCACGAATGCCGGCATTGGCCAGCGCCTCGCGAATGGCGCCAACGATCAGCCCGCGCACCAGCCCCGGATCGCGGAAGCGGACGTCGGCCTTGGCCGGGTGGACATTGACGTCGACGATGGCCGGATCGAGCGTCAGGAACAGCACCGTCACCGCATGGCGGTCGCGCGGCAGCACGTCGGCGAAGGCGCCGCGGATGGCGCCGGCGATCAGCTTGTCGCGCACCGGCCGGCCGTTGACATAGGCGTATTGCTGCAGCGCGTTGGCGCGGCTGAAGGATGGTATCGAAACGTGGCCGGCAAGATGCACCCCGTCGCGCATGGCGTCGATGGCGATTGCGTTGGCCGGAAAGTCAGCGCCCATCACTTGCGCGACGCGGCGCAGCTGGCCTTCCGGGCTGTCGTCGGTCGCCGGCAGTTCCAGCGTCGTGCGGTCGGAACCGGCCAGCGTGAAGCGCACGGCCGGGAAAGCGATCGCGATCCGCTTGATCACGTCGCTGGTCGCCGAGCTTTCGGCGCGCTCGCCCTTCATGAATTTGAGCCTCGCCGGCGTGGCGAAGAACAGGTCGCGCACCTCGACCGTGGTGCCGCGATTGGCAGCCGCCGGCTTGACGGCGGACACGCGCCCGCCCTCGATGCCGATCTCGGCGGCGCTGTCGCCGTTGGCGGTGCGCGAGCGGATCGACAGCCGCGCCACCGAGCCGATCGACGGCAGCGCTTCGCCGCGAAAGCCGAGCGAGCGGATGTCGTGAATGTCCTCAGTGAGCTTCGAGGTGCAATGGCGTGCGATCGCCAGCGGCAGTTCCTTTTCCGGGATGCCTGAGCCATCGTCGGTGACGCGGATCAGGTTCAGCCCACCGCCGGCGGTGACGATCTCTATTCTGGCTGCGCCGGCATCGAGTGCGTTCTCGACCAGTTCCTTGACCACGCTTGCCGGACGCTCGATGACTTCGCCGGCGGCGATCTGGTTGATCATCGTTTCGGAAAGCTGGCGAATGGGCATGGGGTACTATACGCGGATTCGAGGGCGGTTGGAGGGCTGAAATGTATTGACCTCTAGCAAGGGCAGCCAACTATAACCGCTGCGCTCCGTCCCACCCCCCTCTGGCCTGCC
>NZ_JBVVPV010000109.1:0-4356 GCF_055811735.1 Mesorhizobium sp. WSM4850
ATGCTGCCGCTGCCGCCGACGCTGCCGGTGCCGTGGTCGCCGACGCTGCCGCTGCCGGCGATGGTGTCCCTACTAGCCGTGCCTGTCGGATGGCCCTCGCCATTGATGAGCGGCGGGCACAAGCGCCCGATCTCGGCGGGGAAGCAATGTCGCTCAATCGCCTGCGCAAATGCTGGAACGGTCGCCGTTGAGCCGAAAAATGCACTTGAAATCAGCACCATACCGGTGCCGGCGAGGAGATGATGGATGGTTTTCATCCCTAAGACTTTCACCTTGGGTTAACATTGGAACTCAGAGCTTGTTAAATCGGTTCCCTGCCGTGTCGTTCTTAGGCGGGCCGTGGCCGGAAACTGGCCGTTTGGCAAGCGGCCATGCCATCTAGGCGCTATAGCGGAATATTCAGACCTGATCTGGAGTTGCTCCAGCGAGTGTTTGACCAGTTGTGCGCCGAGCGCCGCCTAGCCCGAAAAGACAAGGACCAACGGAACATCTCGCCTGCGAAGTCATCGAGGCTTTCGAGAACGGGTTCAGCGACGAAGCGGAGTTGTGGCGGGCGCTTTCGAAGCGCCTCATGGCTCGGGGGTGAATAGAAAAGCCCGCCGCCTATTCGGAGCGCTGGCTAACTCTCATTCCAGAAATCCTGCAGCGAGGCGTGCCGAAGGTCTTCCTCGCCACGTAGGTGCTTGACGCGGGCTTTGATGCCCGGCTTGACCCACTGCGTTGCCGGCCGCTTTGGCATTTCCTTAGGCGGTGGCCCGGCGTGTTCCTGCACTCGTTTCCAAAGCCGCTCCCGCATCTCGCGATTGACGCTGACAAACGCGCTGCCGACATACTTGCGGGTGCCTGGCTCAGCCATCAGAGCAAACGCCGGCTTACCCCTCTCGCGTTCGACGCCAAGGAGCTCGAACTCGCTTTCGGTGAAGGACTTGGTTTTCAGCCAATTGGTGGTCGGGCCGCTGCGATATTTGCTGTCCCGACGCTTCGATACTATCCCTTCAAGGCCGGCGGCGTCGATCAGATGATAGATCGCGTTGGCTTCGCCTGGCATCGTCTCACTGAACTGAATGCGGCTGTCAGTCCCAATAAGGCCGGCCAGGATTTCCCGCCGATCCTCTAGCACCATGTCGCGCAAGTCGTGGCCGTTGAGATGCAGCAGATCAAACGCGACGAAATAGAGGTCGTGCTGGCGCCTCGTGATTGCCTTGCGCAGCGCGGCAAAATCCGAAAGGCCAGCCTCATTCAAGACGACGACTTCGCCGTCGATTATGGCGTTCTGTACGCTGAGACTTTTGGCGGCCTCGACCAGATCGCGGTACTTCGATGTCCAGTCTAGGCCGCGGCGGGTGAAGATCCGCGCACCGCCGGCGTCGATGATGATTTGGGAGCGGTAGCCGTCGAATTTGGCTTCATGCATCCAGTCATCGCCTTGGGGCGGCTTGGATACCAAGGTCGGCATCATCGGAGGAATAAACTCAAGCCGGACGCCGGCACTCACTCTTTTAGGCACCAAATTGACTCTAGGCTCATCCGATTTGATGGCTAGGAGAACGGACCATGACCATTTTTGTAAATTAGCAATGATGCATGTAGTGCCATATAGTTCGCCAGCCGGCGACCCCAACGCCCCCCGCCCGCTGGCTAGGCCAGGCGGCCCGATAGTCACCCCGAACTGCTATCGGGCCGTCCCCCTAGAAATCGCACGGTAGCGGCCGACCTGAGCCGAGGTAGAACCAATAGGCGCGATGGCTTCGGCCGACGGAGTCCGCTCGACTTTGGAGGCCGCGCCACTAGCATCCTCCTTGACGGGATCTCGGGTCAAAAGTGTAGTAATACTGTTCCTGAAATGTACCTTGATGGCGCCTTGTTTTCACGAGACGCATATGTCAGCCTATGGCGTTAGAGTTGTTATTCACGGGCCAGGAGTATATTCGATGAGTAGCGGGAAGTCTTCGAAAGGAAAGACACAGAAACTTGTCCGGAAGAACAGGCACGTCGTGAATTTCTAAAGAATGCCGGGCGTTTTTCTGTTATAACACCTCCATCCATTGCTCTGTTGCTTGGAACGAGCTTGAACTCGCAAGCTATTGCCGCATCGCATGGCGCACGTCGCGGACATGGATGGGGCGGCAAGAAGGGCATCCACTCTGGTCCTCCTGGCCGCAAGCGTTAGAATGTTCCTTTGGTCGTTCTGGCCGATCATAGATGACGCGTATAGCAGGCGGCCTCATCATGAGGAGCGTAGCAACCCTTCCTCCTCGGCAGCAGCCTCGAACGCTTTTCTTACATCGTCGGGCGTGCGCTCGCCTTTAATGAGAGCGACGCAGGCCTCGATGGCCTCCTTCCACTTAGGTCCCCGCTTGGTCCACTTCATGAGTTCCGCCGCGGCACCCTCGACATTGTACATGCGTAGGTGAACCCAGGTCGGTCGGTTCCGATGTAGATCGGAGGGTGAAACCAATGGATACCCATGAGGGTGCCGCCGCTATTTTCGCCTGGACTGGATCCTCGGGCAGGTTGCCCGGAAACCCCTCAGGAAGATTGTCGCCATCGTTCTTGTCCACGGCGCCAACAATGTTCTCTGCCTCACTTATGTTCCAACTTCTAATGTAAAATTTTGACCAAGACCCGATCCAACGGCGCCGGGAAGGGAAAGCGCGGCTGTCGGGGACCAACACAATCGACCGTCAACCAGCCACCAAGACCAGTAGTGCGACGCCCGATGGCATAAGGAAAGCGCGACCCTCGCGCGCTTCAGGCGGGCGCTCGTGGATAAAACCATTACTCCGACAATCCCGGATCGAAATGCACAATGGCATTAAGGATGGTGCGGTAGAGACTGTCGACTTCCTCGTCGATCTCTTCACGCCTGATGCCCACTGACTTCGCGTCGGCAAACAGCTTGTGCGTCAGCTCATTGATCGAAATTACATCCGGCCGGGCCGTTTTAGGAACGCTGTTCGCAATCCACTTGTGCAGGAAAGTGATGCCGCGTGCGCTCATCTGGGCATAAGCTACCGAACGGACATTAGTTCCAGCTTGAACACGAACAACAAAGCGGACGAACGAATTTCGGAACAAGAGGAACAAGGCGCTATGTCGCAAGTTGGGTTCCGTAGTGGGAAGGAACATCTACTCATGGCGAAGATAGAAAAAGTGAACCCGAGCGGCAAAAGGAACTCCAGGCGCAGGCGCTCGCAAGTGAAACCGGGATCACCCGGGATCAGGCTCTCACGCTCATAGAATTGCTCGGAACGGACGATCATCACTGCTGCCCGAGGCCAACATACTGAAGAATCGAAAGCCCGGCAGTGCACCATGACGAACCACAAGACGGGCAGCTGCCCTCTGAATGACCTGCCAATCGTTTGCCGAAGAGCTTGAAAGCGCCGCCGACCGCACCGCCGATATGTCGCGCGCGGATCTGCAGATTATCCTAGGTCGCGCTGCATTGACCTGAGAGGTCTCACCGGACATGACCGGGCCGCTGCGAAGATGCGGCTGGATTTGGGCATCTAGGTCAGAGTTCCCGGGCGGGGCACCTCTAAGCCCTAAGCTCAGGCCCTGCCCGGGCCTTTCCGTCAAACACCACCGGAACACCCAGCGGTTTGACCGTGGGGCGGCTTCAGGCCCCTCCCCGGGAGAATCCACCTTCCGCGCTTCCACCATGCAAATACGGAGAATATGCAACAGATTGAATTGAGCGGGTCATACACTGCCGTCACAACGCTGTCGGGCGAGGAATCAGGATCACCACCACGCGCAAGGACCTAGTTCCGGTCCCGTGTCGGGAATTGGTTAAGCGAGGGGTCGACCCTAGCGAGCCTGTCAGGGTCACCATCGGCGGCGTGCCAATGTGGAAGGCAGATCGGACCACTGGCGCTTGGGCGGGGATCGATGTCACGGAATACGACCTGAGAAGCACCGGTCGGTCGGATGAGGCATAGCCCGCAGAGGTTTGACCTTCGCAGGCGGTCGACAACGGCTGAGATTGGTGGCGAGCCGTCATCCTGTAGCGCCAGAACCTGTCATAGCTCTGCGAACGGCGAGCGCCGGATTTGCCATTCGCGTATTTGAGCCTATGCTTCGATATCGGCTGCCACACATGTTCGGATGCAGCCGACAGTGAGAGGGTACGTGCTCTTGCCCGTCAGGGAGAGAGCCATGCCCCAATCTCTTTTTCGCAACCTTGTATTGAAAGCCCTCTCCTCAGAGGATTTTGCGCTTTTGCAGCCGGCAATGCGTCACGTCGAACTGGGCATCAAAGCCCAGCTGGAAGTCCCATATCAGCCGATTGAGCAAGTGTATTTTCCAGAGGCGGGTATCGCTTCGGTGGTCGCCACCATGACCGGAGGGCGA
>NZ_JBVVPV010000110.1:0-3680 GCF_055811735.1 Mesorhizobium sp. WSM4850
TCGAGGCGCTCAAAAATCGCGATGCTCGCATCGTTCGAAGGCGAGAATTTCTTGTTCATAGCGGCAATCTCCTTGCTCATTGGGCGAACTCTTCGGATCGGCAGCCTGCGTAAGCGGCGTTTATGTTGTGGGATTGGACAACTAAGTCCCGTGTCATGAATCTAGCAGCGTCAAATGAGCGGTTTGCGCGAATTTACACCTACAAACGCAGAAGATAGGCGTCTTTCCACCAATCACGCATAAGATCGGCGAATTTGCGCATCGAAAGGGGGCATTCCTCGCTCTGATCAATGTGGTGGGGACGCTACTCTCGTGACCAAAAGAGTAATGGATGAAGTTACCAGTGCCCACGCGGAAGTGCGGCCATCAACCCGCGCATGACAGCCTGATCGACCGTCGTCTCAGGACCCACCGCGTCCCCGTGCCATCCAATCCAATAAAGATGAGTAACCTGCGACAACGACGCCTGCGCGCTGGAAGGGTTAGCTTCAGTTTCCGAAGCGCGCAGCATCAGCAACCCGGTTCGACGTTGTCGCCGAACATAGGAAGTGCGCCATCTCGTCCGTGATCGACAACGGGGCGCTTTTTTGCCGACAGCCGTCGCCGCCGCTTTTAAGCGCGGTTAGAAAGAAATCGCCCCCTTCCTGCGCGCCTGTAGGGTTAATTCGCGCAAACGGTCATTTGACGCTGCTACGTTTGTAAAGGGCTCGCCCATTCCGTAATACAACGCCGCCCGCGAGCCATGGCTGCAGGGCGCCCAAATCGAAGGAGTTCCCCCTATGAATGATGTGACCCTCGCGAACTATTCAGCCCCCGACCTCCTCCAAGGCTTTAAGACACGGGAGTTTTCCCCGGTAGAGACTCTCGAAGCTGTCTTGGCGTTCATCGATCGAGTAAACCGATCCTGAACGCGTTTGCCCTAGTCGACCCCGATCGGGCGCACCGCGGTGCGCGCATCTGAGGATCGATGGCCCCCACGACCGTCAAGGTTACGACCCTCATGCATGTTGGCGATTTACGAAGCTGACACGGCGTGTCCGGCTGTACACACTCTTCAGGGCGCGGCGAAGAAATGAGAATTGGAACTCGATGGAGACCCGTAGATGATACATAATACCCATCTTACTGAAGCTGAGGTGGCGCGTGACATTGGCTACGTGTCGATGAAGGACGGAACGCGCATTGCCTACATTTCATATCACCCGAAATCTGGCCGTTATCCGAGCGTCTTCTTGTATTCCCCATACACAGCGAGTTTCGCACCTTTCGAGGTGGCGAAGCCATTTCTCGAAGCCGGCTACGCTTTCGTCGGCGCCAATTTTCCCGCGACGGGTTGTTCTGAAGGTATTATCGACTATTGGTTTGACCAGAAGGAAGGAATTTATGGAGCCGAAGTGGTGGAATGGATTGCCGAACAGCCGTGGAGCGACGGCAATGTTGGGATGATCGGCAATTCATCCGCCGGCACCGTCCAATTCTGGGTCGCGGCAGAACAACCTCCTCATTTAAGGGCCATCGTAGCGAGCGGCGTCGAAGACGCCTACGAGGATTGTTATTCCCTAGGCGGAATGCTGCAGCTCTCAACATTACGATGGTCTCTTGACAGTGAGTTCGTTTCTCAGACTGAGGGAGTGGAGGGCCGAATTAGCGCGGGCGATACTGAGTGCGTCGTAATTCGCGGAGGCGACAGACAACTCGTTAAACGTTCATTCTTCAACGAAGTTCGAAGACACCCACTAAAGGACGAGTGGTGGGATTCAATCTATTTGGCCCGCGATGAGGTCGCCGGCAAAGCCGCTGTGCCAACTATGCTTATTGCCTCATGGCAGGACACCTGCGGCGGGGCGGTCAGGGAAAGTGCTCGCCTATTCACTCAGTTGATGCCGAACGTGGAGCACAAGAAACTTGTGCTGATGAATGGGGATCATGGGATTGGTGCTCCCGGGCCAAAGTGTTATGGCCTTGTCGACGCTGAGCGGATGAAATTCCTGGACCGCTGGGTGAAGGGCGTTGAGAATGGACTAGAACACGAATTGCCGGTGACCGTCTATTGGGAAGTCTGGGAGCCCGATGGAGATCCCAAGAAGTCGGTTGCGGGTTGGGTTACAAGACACAAGACTTGGCCAGAACCGGCAGTCGAGCGCCGCCCATACTATCTCACGGCCGAAGCCAGGATCTCGCCTGACAGACCCGGTGCTAGCCCGAGCGAGGGCTCCCGAGCCTACCTCTACCCGTCCGGAGCAGAACTCTACGGATGCAATCAGCAATTCGCCATCCAGCCGTCAAAGGGAGGGGTGTTGAATTACCGAACGGCGGCAGCGACTTTAGATATCGTGTTGCTTGGAAACCCGGAAGTAACGCTATATCTCAGTATCGACAATGGAGATGACGCAGACCTGGAGTTAACGTTGAAGGACATCAATCTTGACGGCGACGTACTGTTCCTCCAATCAGGCCTGCTGCGCGCTTCGCTTCGCGCAATCGACGAAAAGCGCACCTATTCTGACGAAGTTGTTCATTTATTTCGCAAAAGCGATAAGCTCGTGCCGGGTGAGATCTATGAGATACGAATGTCGCTTTTGTCACCGATCGCTCACGTGGTCCGACAAGGGCATAGCCTTGAGCTGACCATCGGCGCTCCCAATCCTATCTCCAAGCCCGACATCGGCAGCATTCCGACCGGCGCTGTATCCATTAACAGGGTCTATCACTCGGAGACATATCCTTCGAAAATCCTCCTTCCGATTATTCCGGAGGCGCAAGCGCACGCGCCCGCACCTGAATGGGGCACGCAGCGAGCTCAGCCGTGTCGAAAAGGAACTGAGTTTGTGCCCGGCGGACTGCCGATTTGTTAACCGACGACCCATCAGACGCGGACCTCGCACTTGAGTATCGCTTCCCTTCGTCAGCGCCTGACCGGCAAGCGCATCGCGGTTGCCGTTGGCGTCTCGCCGGCCACTTCAGCCGGGTTCGGCGTCACCGTTTTGCGCGTTATGACCGACAACGGCCCTTGCTACACAGCCTTCGGCTTCCGCGATGCCTGCCGTGAACTCGGCCTCCACATCCGCACCAGACCATACCCCCAAAGACCAACGGAAAGGCCGAGCGCTTCATCCAGACCGCGCTGAGGGAATGGGCTTACGCCCGTGCCTCAGATCGGCGGGCTCAAGACTTCCGGTCTGGACCCACATTCACAATTGGCACAGGCCGATGGCAGCCTAAGCTCTAAGCTGCCATCAGTCGCGTCGTTCACAACAAGGACAACCGCTGAGATGGGATGGTTGCCGCCCTCCCAGACGGCATCGCCGTGTCCAAATTGGTGTTTCACCAAGCGGAGAGGACGGCAATATGAAGAATACGATGATTGGGGTGGATTTAGCAAAGATGTAATCGTGCTCCACGGCGCGTCGATGAACGGCCATGTGAAGTTTCGAAAGAAGCTGTCACGCCTCCAGTTTCAGAAGTTCATGACGGAGCATCCGTCGGCAGTGGTTGTGATGGAAGCCTGCGGCAGCGCCCATTACTGGGCTCGGGAGATGACCAGGCCGGGCCATGAGGTGAAACTGATCGCGCCGCAATATGTGAAGCCGTTCGTAAAGCGCCAGAAGAACGATGCCGCCGATGCCGAGGCGATTGTGATTGCGGCCCAGCGGCCGGAGATGCGATTCGTCGAGCTGAAA
>NZ_JBVVPV010000111.1:0-3636 GCF_055811735.1 Mesorhizobium sp. WSM4850
ACCACTGTTGGCTCCCGTATTGGATTCCGACGAACGTTAAACCGGGCACGAAGCCCATGGCGTGAATTTAGCTGCGTTGGCTGTCGCCAAAGTACGCCCGCCAAGCGCCCGCGATGCCGAAGTAGTCGAAAGCGTCTTCAACAGTTCGTCGCGCATCAGCCAAACGAGCCAATCGTCGTCTATGGCCTTGGTAGGCAAGTGCAGGACTGATCCGTGTGGCTCTCGATGTAGATAGCCCAGGCTAGCCAATGCGACGCGACCGATAAGATAGAGAGACCGCGGTCTCTAAAGTCCTCGCGCAACCAGATGTCGCCATGATACGCTACCAGCCCTGTTATGCTTCGAGCAGTCGGCGCCTCGCAGCGGGACGACGAACCGTGTAGCGTGGTCACATTGCTTTGCATGCCGATACGCCCCTGATTAGTGCGCTGAACATACATTAATCTCTCCCTTGGCCACCATTCCTACATTGGCTTCTAGAGCTTGCGGGCAAGCACCGATACTACAGCATCTGGTAGTTGACGACATCTGCTCATGACCACAAACCTCGTGACGTTGCCCCTGCGATCTAATCCGGATTGAAGTTCTGGCCGATTGAGAGGACCATGAAGCGCAGTCGCTTTTCGGAAGAGCAGCTCATCGGGATTTTGAAGGAGCATGAAGCCCGATCTTTGCCGCAAGCACGGGGTGAGCGATGCCTCGATCTACGATTGGAAGGCCCGCTTCGGAGGGATAGACGTCTCCGAGGCGAAGCGTCTGAAAGAGCCTTGAGGACGAGAACGCGCGCCTGAAGCGGCTACTTTCCGACGCCATGCTCGACAATGCAGCGCTGAAGGATCTCGTAGGAAAGAATGTATGGTCCGCCCCGTCCGTGCAAGGGTTCGCGACATCGCCGACGACGATTCCAGTTGCATAAATGTATCCGGCCTCTCGCGAGTGAGCTGCTGTTGCAGCCCGGCCATGATGAGATCCGCGCACGCCGTTCCCAATAAATGGTTCGGGCACGAAGCCCGCTTTTTTGCACAGGGCTTACGGCATGCTGATCCACTGTTTCGTCATCACTATTCCCGAGCCTTGCAATCGAGCCGGAGCGTTAGGCGAAAGCAGGGTGCGTTCGTAGAGTGCTCCCGGCTTGGTCAGGACAACCCAGACAATGCGCGCCATCTTAGCGGCAAGTGCGACAACAGCTTTGTTCGGGTGCATATGGCTCTGCAACCCATCAAGCCAGCTTCCCAGGCGATCCCGGGTTCGATCCAGGTGACGGAAGCATGATCGCGCGCCATGAACGAGCAGCTTGCGAACGTAGCGGTTCCCGCGCTTGCTGATACCGAGCAACTTCTGCTTGCCTCCGGTCGAGTATTCTCGAGGGACCAGCCCCAGCCATGCGGCCAGGTCGCGAGCCTTCTGGAACTGGCATCCGGTGCCGACGGCCGCCAGTAGCGCGGTGGCTCCCAATGCTCCGATTCCGGGGATCGTCATGAGCCGGCGGGCAACATCTTCTCGGTCTGCGATCGCTGCGATCTCCCTCGTCACGTCGGTGACGCGCTGCTCCAACTGGCGCAGATCGGCGAACAGGTCCACGAGCAGTTTGCGCATTGCCGGCGAGAGGTCATTCGAAAGGTCATCGAGAACCAGTGGCAAGTCGAGCTTGAACAGCCCGGCGCCCTGTCTCAATGCGATGCAGGCAGAATGCTCGCATCTGGTTGATCAGACGGGTTCGCGTGCCGATCATCTGGTCGCGCACCCGATGCAAGGCTTGGAGGTCGGCTTGCTCCTCGCTCTTGATCGCGGCAAATCGCATCGTCGGCCGCGTGGCTGCTTCGGCGATAGCTTCGGCATCGATGATGTCGCTCTTGTTCGACTTGACGTAGGCTTCACGAACTGCGCTGGGATCAGGCGAACCTTGTGCCCCAGTGCCTGAAGTCTCCTGGCGATCCATTGCGATCCAGCGCACGATTCCATCCCGACGATTGCCGGCGCTGCCCGCTCAAAGAACGTCATCAACGTATCGCGTCGGAAGCGAACTCGCTGGACGGGCTCGCCGTCGCTGTCCAAGCCGACGACGTGGAAGGTTCTTGCCGATATCGACACCATAGACGGCCGCAGGGCGCGGCGCATTGCGTGGGGACATTGCAACCTCCTTTGTTGTGACTGCCCAGATGATGCTGCGGGAGGACGGGGCGGACCATCCCATTAGTGGTGACGCCCGCAGCCAAGCGGAAAGTTGTCGCTCGCCTGAAGGAAGCCTTCGGGATGAGCGAACGGCGGGCGTGTAAAGCCATGGGCTGTTGCCGCCTGACGGTTCGCTACGAGACCAGCAGGCCGGACGACCGCGAGCTTCGCGAGCGGATGAAGGCGATCGCACAGGAGCGTCGCCGGTTCGGATACCGGCGTCTGCTCGTGATGCTGAGGCGCGAGGGACGCGTCGTGAACCACAAGAAGCTGTTTCGGCTCTATCGCGAGGAGAAGCTCGCCGTTCGCCGCCGTGGCGGCCGCAAACCGGCGATCGGAACCAGGGCGCCGATGCTGGTGCCGCCGCGTCCCGATGAGCGATGGTCGCTCGACTTCGTCTCCGACCAACTCACCGACGGGCGCCGCTTCCGCATCCTCACCGTCGTCGACGACTGCGCGCGGGAATGCCTGGCTCTGGTGGCCGACACGTCGCTCTCGGGCGTACGGGTTGCGCGCGAGCTGGATCGGCTCACTGCTGAGCGGGGCCGGCCGACGATGATCGTCAGCGACAATGGCAGCGAGTTCACCTCGAACGCCATCCTGGCACCATGTCCGTGTTGAATGGCACTACATCGCGCCTGGCAAGCCGATGCAGAATGCCTTCATCGAGAGCTTCAACGGCCGCCTGCGCGACGAACTGTTGAACGAGACGCTGTTCACCTCGCTTGCACGGACCCGTGCGTCCCTGGCCCTGTGGCGCGCCGACTACAACAGCGCGCCGCCTCATCCGCAGATCGGATGGCACACTCCGAACGAGTTTGCACAGACCTTCAATCCGCGACGGTCGCTCGCGCTGCGCAATGCGAAAGGCTCCGCGCCAGCGCCCGTCGCTTCCTCCGCCCATAAGGGCCAACGCCGGAAACGAACTCAAAACCGGATAGAAACTGGGGGCAACGTCAACACCCATAAACTTGGAAAACTGCGAGGCTGTCGGAGAAGGCTGATATCCACCCTATCTCGAACCATCCAGCAATGAGCTCCTGACTGCCAGCCGAATGCCGGCACCTACACCACGCGCCACGGGACATTATCCGCCTGAAACAAGACTGTTGCAGAAAATATTAGATCTTTAACTCAACGAAAGCGCGCTTTAGGAGATATGGTCTCACGTGTTTTGGGGTGCCGCTCGTGATAATCGTCGGCTCGGAAAAGGAATCTTGCCGTGCAAATTCTAGAAGCGCGCGTCTGATCCTAAGGCCGCCGTCGTAGAGGAGCTTCTTCTACAGGAATTCATACCGATCAGTCCGCAAGGCATGCTGCTGCAGGCTGGCGCGATCGCTGATCAGCGCCGCCAGACGGACGCGATCTCAGCTCATTTGACGCTGCTAGCAAGGAGATTGCCGCTATGAACAAGAAATTCTCGCCTTCGAACGATGCGAGCATCGCGATTTTTGAGCGCCTCGA
>NZ_JBVVPV010000112.1:0-3541 GCF_055811735.1 Mesorhizobium sp. WSM4850
CCGAGGCGGTTGCCATCGCCGCTATGCCAAGTGCAGCCATTCCCCTCAGGATTGCACGTCTCAAGGGACTATTCCTGGTCTCGTCGTGTTTCCACGTGTCCATCTGGCACCTTCTCCGTTCCTGTTTCGCCACTGACCCCATCGAAACACATTGTGAGACGACGTTCATGTCCGTGCATTCACATGAATCATGATGCAGCGGTTCCCTTGTCATGCGGGCCTATGAACCCAGGGAATGGGCGTTTTCTCGCTGTGGGTGCATATAGGCCGACGATTTAGCCTTGCCCTACGGTGATCAATCGGTCGGACATGCTACAGCCAAGGGCTACAACTTCTAGAGCCCGGGAATGACTGCTGCTACAGCAGCCAATGCGGGACGGGGGAAACCCATCAAAGATATCAGAGATTTGCCGACACCAGGTCTCAATGCGTTGCCCCGATTGCCTAGGTTGCTTAGTTGCGGACTTGTCAGGAAGCACAGCCAAATTGGTTTCCCGGTCGAGAACCCTCCCAAGCGTTGGCTGGATGCTCATGGGGCAGACGTCTCAGACTGGCCAAAGGTCATGCAGCACACTTGGAATGGCGGCCTTGGCATCTTCGACCTCTACTGCAGGTAAGCGGTCCACAAATTGAGCTAGGACCGAGCGGGCAACCTCTTCGGGATCCACCGCCGGGTCATGGTGGACGCCGTCGCGGATCCGGTCGAGAAACGAGTTCCGGTTTCTGCCTTTGGGGCGGCGGCTGGGATTCCAACCCTCATAGTAAAAGCCGCGAAGTAAAGCTGGTAACTGTGCCCCCATGTAAACAGCCTCGTCGCGATCCAGGTAGTCGCGCAGGGCGTGCAGCGTCGCAATCAGAGCTTGGTAGACCCGCTCGCGATCCTGCCAGCGAAGTCTCCACATCAGATCGCTGATCCAATTCATGGTTGCTTGCAATGTACTATTGATATCACGGCTCACGCACATGAAATTCTCCTTTCATTGACAATTCTCAGGATCAGATTACTCCCCACAAAAACTCTTCCGCCGAAACACAACGATATCAGAAGCCTTATCGAGAATACCACTTTTAGTAGCGATGTTGCCATGCTTGGAACTGGCATTCCAAACTTGAGATTGACCACAGACGAATGCACTATATTTAATTTCGGCGCGCTCTCTGGAGATATGAATACTTGTTCGACACACACACCGAAGACCAGAGAAATACTTCAATAACGCTGACCATCGTTCCATCCGGCACTAGTCGCTCCGCTTGCCCTTTCCGAAATCGCCTTAGCGCAGCGGCGCAATAGAAAGCCGTAACGCTGGAGCTTGCATTGAAACCGCGTGGATCTCGTGTGGCACAATTCAAACAACGCCCAGTCAGCGTGCCTCATTACAAGAGCCTTGTAGACCGCCGCGCTATACGCGACGGCGGGACGAATTGCTTCTGGGAGAGTTCTTCCAGGGCACCACGTCGAGGTGTGCTACGTCGTCGCCGCAGTTTGCTCACGCTTCATAAAGCCGAACACTTACTGCAACTCTCGGGCGCGTCCGGCGCCATTCCCCTTTTCCCATATTGACTCGTAGTTGCGGAGCATCATTTCCGCGACACTGAAGGTGTGCTTGCCTTGCCGCGAAGTCAGGCGGGCGTCGATGTCGGGATAGATAAAGAAGGGAAGGGAAATTCGTTCGGCCGGACCACTGTGCACGACCTGATGCGGCGTACTCTTGAACCGGTCGTCGCTCAAGGCCTGAAGCATGTCGCCCAGATTGACCACGAGACTGTCAGGGAGGCTCGGCGCCGGTATCCAACGCCCGCCGAACCACACCTGCAGAGAGCGCGTGGGAAGTTCCTCCTGCAGCAGCAGCGTGAAAAAGCCATTGTCGGTATGCTTAGCGGCCGCGCCGCCAGTAGACGGATATCGGATCACGCGTTGCAGTACCGTCGGCGGGCTAAAATGGCGTCGGAACCAGCCCTTTTCCATATCGAGCAGGTCGGCCAGCGCCATCCCGAGCTGCGGCACAGTGCCGTTAAGCACGGTAGCCTGCAACGTAAGCAGGCTTCGAGCGAAACCAGGAGCCGACGCATCATCCGGGAGGCGTGTGCGTCCGGCAAACGGACGCCGGTCGCTTTCATTCTCGATTCCGAGGTCGAACATTTCCTTTGGATCCGGGCCGGCCTCGGGATGTAGCATTTCGCCGTGCAACGGACTGTATCCACGGGCGGTAGTGGGGTACACGTCTTGAGAGGCGTGACCGTAGCGTTCCTTTGTAGCCTGTGGCAACGCGAAGAAACGCCGAGAAGCGTCGATCGCTTCTGCGATCTGTTCCTTCGGGATTCCGTGCTCGATAAGATAGAAGAACCCGTACTCCTCGCAGGCCATGCGTAAGCGCTGTTGCTCTTCGCGTCGCGTTGCATCGGCTGACAATTTCGCCAGTGAGATTTGCGGTAGCGTGGTCATAGTCGCTCCTCCGTTGGTGCTTTGGCCTTATGGGACTCCTGGAAAACCTGGTAGCCCGCATTCTTCTCCGCGATGTATCTGCCGTCGTTTACACTGTGTGCTGACACCGGGACGCTCGCATGTTGCCGACGCGTCATCACAGGGTGTGCACTCCACAGAGCTCCTAGGAGCTTACGATGACAATTTCCCTTCGGACGCGTGACGCGAGCCAGTTCGCGCACCCAATCCGGGCTGAGATGCACGAGTGTGAATAGGCCGCCGTAGACCGTAAAGTGACGGTCAGCTCTGGAGTGTTTGGAGAGCGGCCCATCAAGGCCGACAGCTTTTGATATGGCGGTAAACGCCGGTTTGCTGGACCTTTCCGGCCCACTGCAACGGCGGCCTCTATCATCTTTTGAGGTATGCACATAGCTTCCCTTCAACAAGTAACACCATGGAGATATTGGACACACGTATCTTTTTGATACATGCGAATATCCATCGGATTGTTGTCGTCGACAATACAGAATAAGTTAAGAATACGTTGTTTATTATTACGCCTAATTCACGGAACTTTGATATTTGTGGTATTTAATTTTCACAATTTGTTCCGCCTGTTCGACAACACGACCGAGATCGGTCGGAACTCGTTCGAATTCACCTGACCGTGCGATTTGAACTCATAGGCGGACCCGTATGGTTTCAGCTTCCGCAGGATTTCCTGGTTGGGAGGGGAGCGCTAAACGGAAGGCAATCGCGGTTTTCTGACGGGTAGAAAGCGTTCGTCATCAAGGGCCTTCCTGTCCCTGTCGTAGCTGGACTGCCTTACCCCGCCGAACGGAGTTCCACGCGGCTGACAACCCACCCATTGACATAGATTTGGCCAAGTCCATCGAGGCGATCGCCTCGTCCCACAGTGCCAGATCGAGATCAGTCGTGAACACGCCCGCAGCCAGCATTGCTCGGTTCTGTTTGCGAGCTCGACCGCCATCGCTGGATTATCTAACATCGTGACGGCCAGACCGGCCCGAATAATTCCCTAGAGGCACGTCCTGTGATCGATGAATCGATTGTGATGTGACGGCTGCGTTTTGTGCTGATTCAACATCCCCCTCG
>NZ_JBVVPV010000113.1:0-3481 GCF_055811735.1 Mesorhizobium sp. WSM4850
CCACTCGCGACGGGCTTCTTCGAACCGACCCAGATGGCCGTAGCTCGCCGCCAGGAGCACGCGTGAGACGTCGGTGGAAGGGTTACGAACAAGTCGCCGCCTCAGGATCCCAATTGCCTCTTCGTACCTGCGCAACTGGAACATCGCTTGCGCCTGGAAGTGAAGGTACACGTCCGGATAATACGGGTTCAAGGCCATTGCCCTGTCGAAACACCGGAGTGCGTCCTCAGGCTTGCCGGAATAATGCAGTGCGTAACCGAGATTTTCGTGCCCCTCGGCAAGATTTGGCGCAAGAGCGATCAAGCGTTTAGCCGAGCAGATGGCCGCCTCATGCCGTCGCGAATACAATTCGACGATGCCCAGCGCCCAATGTGTGTAAGGATATCGATCGTCGAGCGCCACTGCCCGTGCCGCGAACATTTCCGCTTGTGCCATTGCGTTCGACCACGACGAGCTCCACTGGTTTGCATAGTCCAGTATGTTTGCGAACGCGAGCAACGCGTAGGCGGGAGCGAATTTCGGGTCGAATTCGACGGCGCGCTGCAACAGCTCCCGGCCCTTGATGTTTTCCGCTTTCGTGAACCGCCATAGCTGCTCTCGGCCATGAAGAAAGCAGTCATACGCGTCCAGGTTGCCGGTTTGCTCGGTCGCGAGCCGCTGCTGCTCGCCCTTTGTCAGGTTGAGCGCCAGCGCGTCGACAATTTGCTGCGTAACGTCGTCCTGTACGGCAAAGATATCGGTCAGGTTGCGATCGAAGCGCTCCGCCCACAGATGCCCGCCTGTGGTCGCGTCAATAAGCTGCGCGGTGATACGTACCCTGTTGCCGGATTTGCGGACGCTGCCCTCCAGCACGTAATGCACGCCGAGGTTCCGGCCCACCTCCTGAACGTTCACGTTCCTGCCCTTAAAAGTGAAGGACGAATTGCGAGCGATCACAAACAGCTGCGACAGCTTTGAGAGAGCTGTGATGATGTCTTCGGAGATTCCGTCGGCGAAATATTCCTGCTCGGCATCACCGCTCATGTTGGCGAAGGGCAGCACGGCAATCGATAACTGAGGCGGTGCCGCTGTCGAAAGCAGAGCTTCCGAAAGTTCGTGGGTCACAGGTGCCTTCGCGTGAGCCGCGGTGCCGACTCGGAGTGAATAAACCCGGATCGGTTCGGCAATATTCTTGAGCTGGGTGTCGCCGAGGTCACTGACCGAAACGTCTAGTCTCGTCTTGACTTGCCGATAGGCGTCTTCGGACAGGCAGATGGTGCCCGGGGCCGCGACACCCTCCAGACGCGAGGCGATGTTGACGCCGTCGCCCATCAGGTCGCCGTCGCTTTCTTCGACCACGTCGCCCAAATGTATCCCAATCCGAAATTCGATGCGGCGGTCCTCGGGCACGCCCGCGTTGCGCTCTACCATGCCATTCTGCACTTCTATGGCGCAGCGCACGGCATCCACCACACTGCGGAATTCAACCAACGCACCATCGCCTGTGCGCTTGACCATACGACCGTTGTACACGGCGATGGTCGGGTCGATCAGGTCGCTTCGAAGTGCCCGCAACCGGGCCAAAGTACGATCTTCATCCGTGCTCGCCAGCCGGCTGTACCCGACCACATCAGCGGCAAGGATCGCGGCTAGCTTGCGGCTCTCGCTCACGGGCCAATCTCCTCGTATCCACAATAACACGAAGAGGCAGGGAAACTTGAAAGTTCGCTGTCCCCATCAGAGCGGTATTCTGCACTCGCTAGAATTCCACACCCTACGCCGAAGTAAGGGGTCATCCGGCGCGGCAGCTTGGCAAGGGACGGCCATCAACGCTCCCCTCAATGCTTCTTGAAAAACTGCACCTCGCGTTCGTGCTTCTGCGCAGCCTCGCGGCGGTCAAACGTCCCGAGATTGCGGCGCTTGCCGGTTTTTTCGTCCTTCTTGCGCGAATAGAGGCGGTATTTTCCGTCCTTGAGCTTTCTGATCATCTGTCACTCCCCGAGCCGCTGCTTCCCCTTGAGGCTGCGCGCGGCTTGCTCGATCGCCGCTCGGTCGTTGCCCAGCCTGTCGATCAGTTCCTGCGCCTGTTCGCCCGATATGCCGGTGCGCACCGCCAGGGCCTCCACCGTCAAGACGTCGGAGCTCGCGACCTCGCGGGTTTCCGGCAGGGTATCGCCTGCCGTCAGCGGCAGGGCTGCCTCCCTGTCGATCTCGGCCTCGGCCCGGTGCCAGTGCCGCTCGGGATCGCCGTGGCTCCCGCCTTCGCGTTCCCAGATCTGGTATGCGCGCTCACGAATCCTGCCTTCCCGGTCGTCGCTCATGCTGATTCCTCCTGTGGGTATTCGGATGAACGCCGCACGAACACGAACGATCCAAGAAATCTGCGTGATCGGCGGTCGCACAGGCGCCATGCACTGCGGCCGCCAGTTCGCCACCTGCACCACCTACTCGCACTGCCTGCGCGGGCCGCCGGAATAGGGCTGGTAGGTGTTGTCTTCCGGCCGATAGGAGCGGTAGCGGCTGAAGCAATATTGCACGTGGTCGGGCGGAAGCCAGGCGCCGCCGGTTTCATCCGCCGGAACATCGCCATCCATCGACCACGTGTCGGTCGCCTCGACATAGCTGGCGCCATCGTCGGCAGGCTGTGCGGCGCGGTCGGCCGCACCGGCATCGAGATAGGGCGAGATGCAGGAACGCTGCTCCCCGCTGTAGGATGTGTAGTGGTCGTCGCTTGGCCTGTAGGAGCGGTAGCGGCTGGCGCACCATTCCACATGGGCGGCGGGCATCGCCTGCTGCTCGTCGGTTGCCGGCGTTCCCGGCTTGACGGAGGCGGTAGCGATGGTGTCGGGCGGCGAAGCTGCGGCATCGGCAGGTTTCGCGGTGCGATCAACTGGGACCTGATCAACCGGGGCCTGATCAAATGGGGCCTGATCAGCCGGGACCTCTGCAACTTCTGGGACCTCTGGGACCTCTGGGACCGCTGGGACCGCTGGTATCTCTGCGACCTCTGGGACCGCGCGGGCGGGAAGGCGCTCAAGCTGCTGCGAAGCGGGGTCGACCTTCCGCGGCTCCCTCGGCCACAGTTCAGCAACGCTGGAAGTCGGAGCGGCCGGCCGCACGGGTTCGGCGGAGAGAATCCAGAGGGCAAAGGCCAATCCACTGGCGAAAACCGCCAGCGTCAGCACGAAGCCGCCAAGTACCGCCGATAAAGCTCTCACCTTGCGCTCCTTTGCCCCGTCATCTGTTAAAAATGCGAGGCACTGGATCCGGTTCCAACCAGGCGCGGCGTGCCAGGCAACTCGGACAGGCGCGGCTCGTGTGCGGGGGCGCAGTCGACCCGGGGCGGACACGGTTTTGTGGTGAATGTTGCGGATGTCGCCGAGGCTGGCTCCTCTCGCAGAACCTGGGTTCCTCGCTCCCACGAACGTGGGGGAGAGGTGGCTCGGCGAAGCCGAGACGGAGAGGGGGAATTTGCGCAGGCTTGCGCCATAAGGCCTTCATC
>NZ_JBVVPV010000114.1:0-3447 GCF_055811735.1 Mesorhizobium sp. WSM4850
TCACGATCGTCGACCGTGCCGGAATGATAAAGCTCACACATGGCGCCTATGGCGACGAGGAGCAACGTCACTTCGGCTGATGCATGTCGCGCACAAGCATGCCCCTCGGGCCTGACCCAGTGCCTTACCCGAGGGTGTGCAGCGGTTTTGCGACATGCATGAAACAACAACCTGAAGCGCGTCGCATGAGGCCGGTCAAACGCGACGCGCTCCGCCTGATTGTCCGATATCGGACATATGCTTGAAGGCCGCCGCGTGTTAGACGAAAGTCGTATTCTTGGCAGGGAGGAACTGTTGATGAGCCACACTTTTCACACAGTCACCGTTGAAGGCGCGACAGAGGCCTATGTCCTTTCCAGAGGCAAGGCTCGGTATCTCTCGATCGCGCAGGCGATCCGCGCCATTCGAACACTCATGCCTGCCTGCAGGGCCACCAACCACGAGTTGGAGGAGATGCTGGCGGCAGCATGCGTCGTGCACGGCGTGCCCGTCGCTTTCGACGCCAAAACAGCCGATAGCCCAGAACCACGGCTCCATTCGTAGGCCGGAAATGTCCGCGCCGCTGCAGAAGCCAAATTCATTGGATGTTCGGCAGGCGATTGTCCGCTATCATGTCGACAATCCGAGCGTTTCGATCTTCGAGGTGACCATCGCCGTGAGGGAGATGTTTCCACACTGCGAACTCACGGATTGGCAAATTGGCGATCTCATTGCGCGAAGCGCCATCGATGCGGGATTTGTGGTCGATTTCGATGCGGTCCCCTAGACGCGTCTGGGTAGCAGCATAGTGGCGTTCCGCATTCGCCTCGATCTCGCCGCGGACCAGGCTGGTAGCGCACATCGTTCCGGGGTCGCAGGTTTCCCGAGCGGACTTGCGCGTCGCCGGCCTGTCGAGCGCGGCCGATTCTGGATCAATCCTGAGCGGGAGCCTGCTATAATCCCGTATGGCCGCTCGCATAGTGGTTATCCTGGCGCTGCTTTCCGCCTTCGCCTACGGCTTCGCAAAACTCGTGGAACGTTATGGCGACGCCGGCGACAGGCCCTCTGCGTGTGAAAAATGGCCACAGCCTGATTGTCCAGTCCCAAACGCGCCGCCTCAAGAAGAGACCAGGCCTTGAGCGGGCGTTCGCGGGCGCCGCCAAACATCGGCGTCGATAGGCCGTGGCAGCCGGTTCGCGCACCGCCGGTGGAACAAGAATTGCTCCGCATCGTTGAGATGACTATGCAACCCGCCGCGGCAGCAATCAAGCACCGCAGCTGAAGGTTGCTTGGAGGCTATTATGGGAAAGCAACTTACATTGGCTGCGGCAGGCATGCTTCTGCTCGTCGGTGTCAGCGCCGCTGCCGCTCAGGACGTCATTATTCAACCCGAGCATGACACCGTGATCCGCGAATACGTGAAAAAGAAACCGGTGGCATCACTCAGCCTTCCTGGCGTCGAACTCAACATCGGCACAGCTTTGCCCGAAACAGTCGAACTTTACGAGGTGCCGGACGTTCAGTACCGCTACGTCGTCATCGATGGCCGAACTGTCCTGGTCGATCCAGGTACCCGCAAGATTGTGAAGGTCTACGACTGACGTGACCCCACGCTGAAGCCCGTCGTGCCGAAAGGCGCGGCGGGCTGGCGCTTTCCCGATATGCCGATGGCAGAGATAGAAGGTGCAATATCGCGCTGGAACAGTCATGCAACGGCGTGAATTGCGAAACGCGTAAAATCCCGACAGACACCGGCGAGCAAACTCCCGCGAACAGTTCCGAATATATTGGAAGATGCTGATTTTTATCGATGCTGGTGATTGCCGGCTTCCCTCACCACCTTGACCTCCACCGTCATGCCGAGAAAGCTCGACGCGCTGCCGCAGTAGCTTCCCGAAAGTGGGATGGCTTGCCCAGGATGCCTGGCCACAGCCACCCGGATCAGATCCCGGTTGCCGACAATGCCGTTGGTGGGATCGAACTCGACCCAACCCGCGCCAGGCAAATAGACCTGGCACCAGGCATGCGTCGACCCGCCGCCGACGACAGAACCGCTGTCGCGGTTCGGCACATAGACATAGCCGGTCACAAAACGGGCGGCAAAACCGAGCGAACGAACCGCTTCCATCATGAACAGCGCAAAATCCCGGCATGTGCCTCGTCGCAGATGCAAGGTCATCAGAGGCGGTTGCGTCCCTGATTCAGATCGACGCGAATAAACAAAGCTCTCGTGGATGGCGTAGCAAAGCGTCATCAGCAATTTGCCGGTCTCGGTGCGCCCTTTGGCGCTCACGAACTGTCGTGCCCATTTGCCGATCTCATCGCCATCATCGAGGTGATGGCGCTCGATGGTTTGGCTGAGGTCGGTTGCCTCGTCGGGATCATAGGAAAATGGATAGCTGAGTGCTGTGTCATCGATACGGAAATCGGGCGCATGCTGCGGCGTGTGATCGAGCCGAATGTCTGTCACGAAACGCAGTTCGTCGCCCGAGCCGTTGAAATCGATTACAGCAACGCAGTTTCCGAAAACGTCGTGGATCCAGCCAATCTCTTTCGGCTCGGGGTCGACTAACAGGGCGTGATCCAGAAGTCGCTGATCGAAACTGTCGCGCGGCCTGAACATCAGCCGGTGCTCGCCGAACGTCACCGGCTGCGTATAGCGATAGACGGTCGTGTGCTTGACTGAAAAGATCGGCATTGGCTTGCGTCGACCACCTGCGATATCAGCGCCATCATATAATCTTTTTTGATGTGCAGCGGACAAAATGGAGCTGCCCCTCAAGACGGCCGTATCAGGCGGACTGATGAACAGATCGGCGCGGCTAGCGCCGAATTGATCATCCATGCTGGCCCGCTGTTCTAGGTTCTGTCGGCAGCATGGCCGCGAAAAAAGCAGCGGACTTGCGCCGCAGGCCTTTTGCAATCTCTAATTGGTAGACTCTCTCAAGACCGGGGAAGTTAATCCTTGCGCCGCGGAGGGGCCAAGGCGAGGAACGTCGCAAACGGGAGGAAGCAATGAATGAAGACTACGAACTGGCCATAGACCACGACAAGCCTTACGAAATAACTGCTTTCGCTAAAAAGCACGGCCTTACGACAAGGGCTGCCGAGCTGATCCTTTTCGCCTATAGCCCGTCCCGAGCGGCGTGCGATACTGCCGCAACGGCTTTCCTCACCGCCGTCGCCGTGCAAGCCAAGAGATAATCGGCGCGCTAGCCGATCGTGACATCGGGGCGTCGCGGCGATCGTATTTTGATGCTGGCGGGTAACGCCCCTCTGTCCTGCCGGACATCTCCCCCACAAGGGGGGAGATTGGCAATGTCACTGTGGGCGCCCTCTTTGCGACGTCGGAGATTGGCGAAAGCGGTCCCGACATCCGATTTCCCCCCAAGTGGGGGAGATGTCCGGCAGGACAGAGGGGGGCGCCTCCCTCCGCCATCAACGGTTCTGCACCGTCGTGACGCTCTG
>NZ_JBVVPV010000115.1:0-3438 GCF_055811735.1 Mesorhizobium sp. WSM4850
AGGACATGCAGCCGCAGCGATTGGATAAGCGACCAGAATTTCTCGCCACCCTTGCCGCCGGCCATTTCGCGGCGCAATGAGACGGTCACCGCGGACGCGCAGGATGCCTTGACCGCATCGGCAAGAATGGCGGGCGAGGGGTACTGTGCGGTGCCGAGAAGCAGGCGCGACGGAAGCTTGGTTCCGTAAAGCTCGATCACGTTACTAACCTCCTTGCATGGGTGAGAGAATTTCGATCCGGTCGCCGTCCTTCAGCTGGAACAGCGCCCGCTCAGTCGCGTGCACAAGGTCGCTGTTCACGGCCGTTGCAAGCCAGTTGCCCTCGTAGTCAAGCGCTGCGAGAAGCTCCGCCAGGGTGGCGGCGGTGATCTCATGCGCTTCGCCGTTGACCGTCAGTTTCATCAGCAAGTTCCACCGGTTTGTCAGAATCGAAAACAAGGTCGGCCGCCCGGCGCGCCATGGCGGGGGCCAGAAGGAAACCATGGCGGTAGAGCCCGTTGATCGCGACGGTCCTGCCATGCGCTTCGACGCGCGGCAGGTTGTCGGAAAACGCCGGGCGAATGCCGACGCCCGTCTCAACGATCGCGGCCTCGCCGAAGGCGGGATGAACCGAATAGGCGGCGTTCAGGAGTTCCATTATCGCCCGCACCGTGACCGGCTCCGTGGACAGACTCTCGACCATCGTTGCACCCGCCATGAAATGGTGGTCGGCGCGCGGCGCCAGATAGAGCGGCAAACGCGGGTGCAGCAGCCTGACCGGGCGCGACAGCGAGATGTCCGGTGTACGCAGGATCAGCATCTCGCCGCGAACGCCGCGAAGCCTTTCATCGCTGGACGCCATCCCTATGCAGTCGATCTCGCGGTCGAATCCCGTCATGTGCAGGGCGTCCATTCCGAAGCGGAACTCGACGCCGCTTCCGGCGAGTTTTTCATGCAGCGCCGCCATTGCACGGCGTGGGTCGAGATGGGCTTCGCCCGGGAAGAACAGCCCGCGACGGAAGCGGCCGGCGAGATCGGGTTCCAGGAGCGCGATTTCGTCTTCGTCGATCCGCCGATGACCCGACGTGCGGCTTGCAAACCGGTCGAGTTCGCCCGCATCCCGCGGCGTTGCCAGAACGAGCGTTCCGGCCCGCGTGACATGACCCGGCAGGACCGCATCCCACCAGTCGGCGGCATCGCGTCCGAGATCCAGCACCGGCTGCTCGGCGCTTTCGCGCTCGCACCAGGGCGCCAGCATGCCGCCGGCCATCCATGATGCGTTGCCGCCAAGGCCATGCCGGGTCTCGGCAATGGTTACCGCAGCACCGCGGGCGGCGAGTTCGAAGGCGGCGGTGAGGCCGGCGACGCCAGCCCCTTTGACCAGCAGCCTCATGACGGCTCCGGCATCTTCGGCATGGGCGGTTCGCCGTCCACCGGCATATAAAGATTGCCGCCCTCGCGGTACTTCGCGGCCATCGCCGCCATGCCCTCTTTCTGTGCCTCGGCCCGAATGTCGTGGGAGATGCGCATCGAGCAGAATTTCGGCCCGCACATCGAGCAGAAATGCGCCAGCTTGTGCGCCTCCTTCGGCAAAGTCTCGTCGTGGAAGGAGCGCGCGGTTTCGGGGTCGAGCGACAGGTTGAACTGGTCTTCCCAACGAAACTCGAAGCGTGCGCGGGAAAGGGCGTCATCCCTGACCTTCGCCGTCGGATGACCCTTGGCGAGATCGGCGGCGTGCGCGGCTATCTTGTAGGTGATGACGCCCGTTTTGACGTCGTTGCGGTCGGGGAGACCGAGATGCTCCTTGGGCGTGACATAGCAGAGCATCGCCGTGCCGTACCAGCCGATCATTGCCGCGCCGATGCCTGAGGTGATGTGGTCGTAGCCGGGTGCGATGTCGGTGGTCAGCGGCCCAAGCGTGTAGAAGGGCGCCTCGCCGCAGACTTCGAGCTGCCTGTCCATGTTCTCCTTGATCTTGTGCATCGGAACATGGCCCGGCCCCTCGATCATGACCTGGCAATCCTTGGCCCAGGCGACCTTTGTCAACTCGCCGAGCGTTTCTAGTTCGGCGAACTGCGCCGCGTCGTTGGCGTCGGCGATCGAGCCGGGACGAAGGCCGTCGCCGAGCGAGAACGACAC
This sequence comes from Mesorhizobium sp. WSM4850, assembly GCF_055811735.1. Taxonomy (NCBI): domain Bacteria; kingdom Pseudomonadati; phylum Pseudomonadota; class Alphaproteobacteria; order Hyphomicrobiales; family Phyllobacteriaceae; genus Mesorhizobium; species Mesorhizobium sp. WSM4850. Next base: position 2,119 of record NZ_JBVVPV010000115.1, read on the forward strand.
GTCGTAAGCGCGGCAGATGTCGCAGATTTCCTCGAAATGCTCGTAGAGGAAGCTTTCGCGGTGATGATGCAGGCACCACTTGGCCATGATGGAGCCGCCGCGCGACACGATGCCGGTGACCCGGTCGACCGTCAGCGGGATGTAGTGCAGCCGCACACCGGCATGGATGGTGAAATAGTCGACGCCCTGTTCGGCCTGTTCGATCAGCGTGTCGCGGTAGATTTCCCAGGTCAGGTCCTCGGCGATCCCTCCGACCTTCTCAAGCGCCTGGTAGAGCGGCACGGTTCCGATCGGCACAGGCGAACTGCGGACGATCCATTCGCGGATGTTGTGGATGTTGCGACCGGTCGACAGGTCCATGACGGTGTCGGCTCCCCAGCGGATCGCCCAGACCATTTTTTCGACCTCTTCGGCCATCGACGAGGTGACGGCTGAATTGCCGATATTGGCATTGATCTTGACCAGGAAATTGCGGCCGATGATCATCGGCTCGCTCTCCGGGTGGTTGATGTTGGCGGGAATGATAGCCCGTCCGCGCGCTATCTCGTCGCGCACGAATTCCGGCGTGACGAAGTCCGGGATCGCCGCGCCGAAAGAGTTGCCGTCGCGCTGCATCCCGCCGCGTAAGCTCTCGCGGCCGAGATTCTCGCGAATGGCGACGAACTCCATTTCGGGGGTGATGATCCCGGCGCGCGCATAGGCAAGCTGCGTCACCGCTTTGCCCGTTTTTGCCTTTAGCGGCCGGTGGCGCACGGGAAATTCCGGCGTCAGGCGCTCACCTGACGCAAAGCCGTTGTCCTCCGGCCTGACACTGCGGGCATCGTGGAATTCGACGTCGCCGCGCACCGTCACCCATTCATTGCGAAACCTGGCGAGGCCCTTTTCGATGCTGGTTTCGACAGTCGGGTCCGTATAGGGGCCGGACGGATCGTAAACGGTGACAGGCGGTTCGCCTGCCGTCGGATGGACGGAGATTTCGCGCATCGGTACCCTGATCTGCGGGTGGATGGCACCGGGCCTGTGGATTTTCCGCGAGGCGGGCAGTGATCCCGTCGAAACCGCCGGAGTGAGGGCATTCATCGTGAGGCTCCTTTGCTCATGCATTGGAGACCCAGTTCTGTGCCGGAAGGATGAAAAGACGCTTCTGCCTGCCTGCTTACAGGTTTTCGGGCATGGACTCCCGCAAAGCGCTTGCACCGTCCCTACGCCAGTATGAACTGGATCAGGTTCAACGGGTCACTGCGCCGCGAAAGCCAGCAGTATCTCAGCCCCTTGCCGGGACCCCCCTGGTGAATGGGTCAAATTGAGCGGGCGATCGCC
>NZ_JBVVPV010000116.1:0-3047 GCF_055811735.1 Mesorhizobium sp. WSM4850
AATGCCTCTGACACAAGACGTCGCCAGCACGGTCGCCAGACTGACTTATGACGAGTTGCCGGCACATGTCCGCGACCAGGCGAAGCTTCTGGTCCTTGATCATGTTGGTTGCATGATCGCGGGAAGCACGACCCGGGGGGCGGGGCAAATGACGCCCTATCTCGCGGGTATCGATTCCGGTGGTCTCAGCACGGTTTTCGGCACGTCACTGCGCTTCCATCCGGCCAATGCCGCCCATGCCAACGCGCACAGCGCCAGCATGTTGAGCCTCGACGATTCCTACATCCTTTTCGGCCATCCCGGAGCGTCGATTATCCCCGCCGCCCTCGCCGTTGCCGAAGAGGTCAACAGCTCCGGTACGGGGCTGATCGCGGCGATTGTGGGCGGTTACGAGATGTCCCTGCGCCTTGGCACCGCCATGCGGCCGAGCGAGGACCGCGATCGCCAGGTCAAGGGCTATGCCAACTGGCAGGTCTACGGCGCCTGCACCGCGGCAAGCCTGTTGCACCGATTCAGCGCTGAGCAGATCGCCGATGCCTATGGGCTGACCCCGATGCATGCCCCGCTTCCCTTTCTGCGCAAGTTCCACTCGCGGCCGATGAGCCTTTTGAAGAACAACTATGGGTGGGCGAACAAGGGCGCCATTACGGCAGTGGATCTCGTCCGCGCCGGCTTCCATGGTAATCGCACCATCTTCGACGGCGACGATGGGTTCTGGGCCATGGCCGGGTCCGACCGGTTTGAACCCCGCGACATGCTCGATCGGTGGGGCGAGCGCTACTTCATCCTCGAGACCGGCTTCAAGCCGTTTGGCGTCTGTCGCTGGATCCACACGGCGGTTGACTGCTTGCGTGCGTTGCTGACGCGCTATCGTTTTGGCCGCGCCGACATCAAGGGCATTCACGTTGAGACGGTGAGCGAGTTCGTCCGCGACTTCAACGGCCCCTGGCCGCAATCGACCGTCGAGGCCGCGTTCCATATCCCCTATGCGCTCGCCCTCGAACTACACGACAAGTCGTCCGCGACGGGCCTGCGCGAAAACGACTTGGCGGACAAAAACCTCCAAGAAACAGCGTCACAAATAAGCCTTTCAACACTCGCCGGCGCCGATGAGAAGTTTTATGCGAACAGGCTCCTGCCTGCCCGCGTCAATGTGACCCTCCAGAATGGCCAATCTCTTTCCGAAGAAGCCGAGATACCGACCGGCGCCCCCGGCGGGCCCGCTTTTGGGCCGGCAGAGGTGGAAGCCAAGTTCCTCATTCTCGCCAGTCCCATTATCGGCGAGGCGAATGCCATGCGTCTGAAGCACGCTCTCCTCGAACTGGAGGCTCTTTCCGTCCGCGACGCACTGAAATCATGCGCCGTGGCGTGAGAGTCGCGCATACGTGCGGCGCCGGTAAAGAGCCCGCCCTCCTTTCCGAAACCAATTAACAGGAACAAGCCGCAAGATGTCCACACCGAGCACACAGCCCAAACCCGTCCAAAACGTATCTACCGGAGGGGCCTTCTACGCCGGGCGCGGCGTCACCAAAACGCCCATGATCTCGCATGCCAAAGGCATCTTCTTCTGGGACACCGACGGCAAGCGCTATCTCGACGGGTCGTCAGGCGCCGTCGCCGCCAATATCGGCCACGGCAACGAGCGCGTCCGCGACGCCATGATCGAACAAGCCAAGCGCTTTAGCTATGTCGTCCGCACGGCGTTCACCAGCGAGGCGACCGAAACGCTGTGCAGGATGATCTCGGAGCTTGCGGGCACGGGATTCGATCAGACTTTTCTTGTCTCGGGCGGCTCGGAGGCCATCGAAGCCACCCTCAAACTTGCACGTCAATACGCCGTGGTCACGGGTCAACCGAAGCGCTCAAAGATTTTTGCGCGTATACCAGGCTATCATGGTTCGACGCTCGGCGCCGCTGCGGTCACCGGCGATCCGGATCGGGACCAGATATTCGGCCCGATCATGCGGATGATGCCCAAGGTTCCGGCACCATTGAGCTACCGCGTCCCCGAGGGCTACGACGTCCACTCCTATGCCGACCACTGCGCGGATGAGCTCGAAAGACAGATTCTCACGGAAGGCGAGGACACGGTACTCGCTTTCATCATGGAGCCGGTCGGCGGCATCGCCACCGGCGCATTGGTCGCGCCGAACAGTTACTATTCCAAGGTCCGGAAGCTTTGTGACCGCTACGGCGTTCTGTTGATCTTCGACGAGGTCATGTGTGGCGCCGGCCGGACCGGAACCTTTTTGGCCGCCCATCACTGGCCCGACGCGTTGCCCGATCTTGTCGCCTGCGCCAAGGGCTTGAGCGCCGGATACACGCCACTCGGCGCCATGGTTGCTCCTAACAGGATCGTCGACAAGGTCGTCGAATCTGGTGGCTTTCTGCATGGCCACACCTATTCCGGCAATCCCCTTTCCTCGGCGATCGGCGTTGCGGTTCTCAGTGAGCTGGTGAACCAAGATCTGATGGAGAATGCCAAGCGCATGGGCGTCATCCTTCGTCAAAAGCTAAACGCTCTGAAGGACAGGAGCACAACTATTGGCGACGTGCGCGGCATGGGGCTTTTGAACGCGGTGGAGATCGTCGAGGACAAGGCTACCAAGGCAATTTTCCCCGCCTCCAGGCAGGCGTCTTACCGCGTTTCCGAGATCGCGCGTGATCTTGGCCTCCACATCTATTCGCGTCGCGCGGCGAGCGGCAAGTTCGGGGAATGGTTCATGGCAGCTCCGCCGCTCATCATCACCGAGCCGGAAATCGATATCTTCATGGAGCTTCTCACCGAGACCTTCCGTATCTTTGAGGGCGAGAACCGATGAGCCGGGGGCGTAGCCATCCTGACCCGATGCAATCCAGGTTGGCCGGCTTTGATGTGCAAGAGCTCCGCCCTCTGCCGGCAGATGCACGCAACGCCGGCATGACGCCGGACACGCACCTCATTGCGGCAGCAACGGCTTGGCGCCACGATTTCCATCGCCACCCTGAGCTTCAGTTTGACGTCGACCGTACCGCAGCACGCGTTGCCGATCTCCTCCGCAGCTTCG
>NZ_JBVVPV010000117.1:0-2916 GCF_055811735.1 Mesorhizobium sp. WSM4850
TTGCGCCGCGAAATGGCCGGCGGCAAGGGTGGCGAGAAATTCTGGTCGCTTATCCAATCGCTGCGGCTGCATGTCCTACCCAACACCGCCGGTTGTCACTCCGTCAAGGAAGCCGTCACGACCGCAAATATGGCGCGCGAGGTCTTCGGCACGAGCTGGATCAAGCTCGAAGTGATCGGCAACCACGACACGCTGCAACCGGATGTGTTCGGCCTGGTCGAAGCCGCCCGCATGCTGTGCGAGGATGGATTTTCGGTATTCCCCTATACCACCGACGACCTTGTTGTCGCCGAGCGGCTGCTGGAGGCGGGCTGCAACGTCTTGATGCCGTGGTGCGCACCGATCGGTTCCGCCCTCGGACCGATCAACATAACTGCGCTGCGCTCGATGCGCGGACATTTCCTCGGCGTCCCGCTGATTGTGGACGCTGGCCTCGGGCGGCCGTCGCATGCGGCGACCGTCATGGAACTCGGCTTTGACGCCGTGCTCCTGAACACCGCTGTCGCCAAGGCGGCCGACCCCGTCGGCATGGCACGAGCATTCGGCAAGGCGGTCGAAGCCGGCCGTGAAGCTTTCTGCTCGGGAATCCTCGAACCGCGCGAGGTTGCCGAACCATCGACGCCGACCATCGGCAGGGCAGTTTCTTCATGAAGCTCGATCCCTTCTACCTGATCGTCGACAGCGCTGCCTGGATAGAACGGTTGGCGCCGATCGGCGTCAAGCAGGTTCAGCTTCGCATCAAAAGCATGAATGAGACCAGGTTGCGCGCCGAGATCCGCAAGTCGAATGCCTTGTGTGCCCAACACAAATGCCAGCTCGTCGTCAACGATCATTGGCGCCTGGCAATCGAGGAAGGCTGCGATTTCGTGCATCTCGGCCAGGAGGATCTGCAAACCGCCAACCTCTCGAGGATACGGGCAGCCGGCGTCAGGCTCGGATTGAGCACGCATGATCATGTCGAGCTGGAAACGGCCATGTTTGCGGAGCCCGACTATATTGCGCTCGGTCCGATCTATCCCACCATCTTGAAGACGATGAAGTGGACGCCGCAAGGGCCAGAGCGGCTCGGTGAATGGAAGCGCCGGATCGCGCCGACACCCCTGGTCGCGATCGGCGGCCTCAATCCCAACCGGCTCGAGGATGTATTCGGTGCCGGTGCGGACAGCGCCGCCGTGGCGACCGACATTACATTGAATCCCGATCCGGAAGCGCGAACACGCGAGTGGATCGAAAAGACAAAGCCATGGCGCTGAGGCGCGAACCCCATGTGGTTGTCGTCGGCGGATCGGATTCCAGCGGGGGTGCTGGAATAGCACGAGACATCGAGACGATCTCTGCCATTGGCGTGCGCACCTGTCTTGCTGTCACCGCGCTGACGGTGCAAACGCACGACGCCGTCATGGAAATCAATCGTTCGCCACCAAGCCTGGTGGCCGATCAGATCAACGCCGCGCTGCAGGCCAAGGAAGTGGCGGCAATCAAGATCGGCATGCTCGGAACAGCCGAGACCATCCTTACCGTTGCGGCGGTGCTGCCGCGAAAATTGGCAAGTGCCGGCAGTACTCGACCCTGTGCTGGCCTCCACTTCAGGCCGCGCGCTTCTGGAAGCAGGCCTCTATCGATGCCATGAAGCGCGATCTGATGCCACTTTGCTGCATTGTCACGCCCAACCTCCCTGAACTGGCGCTCCTTATTGGCTCCGAACTGGCAGTGGATGAGGACGGAGCGCTCCAACAAGGACAAAGACTGCTGGCCGCCGGTGCTCAAGCCCTGCTGATTAAGGGTGGGCATGCGTCGGGACCCCGATCGACCGATATTCTGTTACGCTCCGGTCATGAACCCATCCCCTTCGATGCACCGCGCCTTGCCGCACCTATGCGCGGAACAGGTTGCGTGCTGGCCAGCGCGATTGCGGCGCATCTGGCGAAGGCGAAGCCGCTCGAAGACAGCGTGCGCGAAGGCAAGCTGTTTGTTTTCGAGAGGCTTCGGCACGATTGATCTTGCCGGTGATGACTACGGCCTGGGCGTTGAGAACGTCGAGCGTGGTGCGCTGGCCGACATCGCTGCTCGACGACGCCATTCAAGGCAAGTCGGGCTGCGGTGTACGTGGTCCATGCTGCAGTCACTTGCTGACGGACCAGAGCGCGGCCGACTCCTCGTCGGGGCGCCGCTGAGGTTGTTATTGTCCTTACCGCCGGTATCGGTCCGGGCCTGATTGAGCGATTCCTTGTTCCGTCGTACAAGCGCCGAAGTGCGGCCACCCGAATAGATCGGTATGATCAATGTCGCGCCGATGCTGGCTGAGTTAGTCGTGCCGTCCTGCTGGCTGGCGATAGGCGAGGTGTTGCGACAGGCGCTCGAGACGCCAGCTGAAGTGGAAAGCTGTGGCAGCAGCGCACCTTCGGGCGATTCACCCAAAACGCTGCCGCGTCGACCAGATGCTCCGAGGCGAGGATGGCGGGGTGCTCGCTTGATGCGGTCACGATTGCCGCATCGAGACTTGGCGGCAACAGCTTCGACACGGGGCGGCCCTGAGCTGCTTGAGGAGGCGAACGCTTCAATAGCAAGCGCGCCGAAGTGAGGCATCCTCAGCAGTACACCGCGGATTGCGCGTGAATGCATCCAAAACGTGAATGTTCTTAATTGAAGCAATCGATTTCTCTAGTCGACGGATGATGAATATGAAGGCGTCACGAGGCCGAGGATGCGATCTGGGATACCCAGGGCAATCGGTGGTCGTGGAGGCAACGACCACGTATTCGGCGCAGATAGCTCGGACCATCTACCCGGTGAGAATGGCCGCTACAAACCGCATACCGTCGGTGAGGACAATGACAAGCTCAGCGGCGGCCCCGACGAGGATGTCGTCTATGCGCCGACGTGAAGCCCTGCGCGATGCTCTGGTCGTATGCCGAG
>NZ_JBVVPV010000118.1:0-2886 GCF_055811735.1 Mesorhizobium sp. WSM4850
TGAGGGCGCGGCCACGCGAGACGGCGCGGCGAATGCGGTCGCGCAGATGATCGCGAGGATCCCTCCAGTCGGCATGGGCGCGCCGTTGACCAACCAGAGCTTCGGCGAGCTCGCGATGTGATGCCCCGGCAAGTGAGCCGTCGAGCGCACGAAGAACGAAGGTTAGACGTGGACCGCGTCTTTCCGGCGGAAACAATCGGGCAGGCAGGTGTTGATTCAAACTTAGAGCATTGAGGCACTCGAGTGCCCTCAGGCGGGGCTTCGAAAGCATTGCTGGCCAGATCGCCTCAGTGCGGAGGCAAACAGGGTGCAAGATATCCGCGCCAGAGACGGCGAGCTGGAGCGTATGTTCCGCATTGCGAAGAAGAACATGCTGGCCCTTGTCGGACGCCAGCAGGACCGTCGCACGACATGGCAATGCCGAGAGCTCGAAGGGCAATGTCGCCCACGATGCAGACAGCTGTTCTGCAATGACTGGCAGCACATGGACGCAACAGAACGGAGACCAGAAAACGAGCGAATTGCGCCCATAAGACTCGGCGAAACAGAACACCCCAGCCACAGGTCGCCGGCCGACGCGACCACGTCGAGAAAGGGTCGGTAGGACAAAGTATGGGCCTGCTGGCTTGCAGCGGTCAGGTCACGCTGGAATGCTGGGTTGCGGCGTAAGAACTCCCAAGCCCACTCCCGTGGCGTCAGACCAGTGGTGTAGTCGTACGACCTTTCATCCCGCCAATCAGCCTCATCCGAGCCAGTCACGAGAATTGTAGGCACGACTGTGCTCCCCTGCCCGCCCGGAAAACGCTGAAGCATAATGCGACCTGGCGTCGGTGGCGCCGTTTTGTCGAACCGGACGCGATTGACGGTGTCGAGGACAGAAGACGCAGGCAATCAGCAAACTGGCCGTCGACGCGTAGCAACAATCAGTACGGTGTGAGCGGGTCGACAGAATCGTCTTCATAGCTGTTGTCGGCTCCATCGGCCCGCGCCAGACGTCGCGTGACGGCGCAGTAAAAACGGGCGATGGATTGCACACGATTTGTCGGCAGGTTGGTGTAGTGTCGGGCGCAATGAGCGCGGTCATCGAAGGCCTCCTCGGGAAACTTTCCACGCCATTGGAGGCCAACCTTGAGGTTTTGGCAGCCTGTGCAGTTGTACAGGTTAAGCCACCGGCGAAAGCGGAGCAGGATTGGCAGCTGTGTCGAGGAATCTCGCAGAGTCCGGGCGAAAGTACAGCGATCGATTGCCCTTCTGAAGGAATATCGGTCGTCTCTAATTACCAAAGTTGTCACAGGACAGCTGGACGTTGCTCAGCACGAATTGCGCGTCGTTACCAACCTGACTTCGTTTGGATTCTGAAAGAGATGCCCTAAAGAGTCCTGGCCCCGCTGGCGGCGCCGGCGACCGGGCGGGTCCGGACGCGCCATCCAACGTGTATCGGGAATAAAGCCATAGTTTGAATATTTCGGCGAAAATCAGCCCTAAGCCTGATGTTGCAACAAATTGAATCATAACATAGACTGATTTGGTGTAACTATAATCAGGCTGTAATATGAAAAGAGACGCGCACCAGCGTGCAAGGCTTCGCCTTGATGAGCGGCTTTCCCCTCTTAAGCCGGAAGACCGCTTCCGCCCGCCGCCAAAAGGCTGGATACGCGCGATCCGCGATGCGATCGGCATGACCGGCGTCCAGCTCGCCGCCCGGCTTGGCGTGCGCCCTCGTGAACGGCGTTGGCAAGACCGGCGTCGTTGGCGTCATCAGGGGCAAGGGCGCCGTGAGCAACGACAACCTCAAGGTCACCGTTTTGGGCGCTGACATGGATGTGCTGCCTACGAGGAGGCGTCATCCGCGCCAAACCGCGATGCTGTTGGGCGCTGCCCAACCAGCGGAAGAGGTTGGTAGGGCCGCAGTTGCGATGATCGAGGACGGCCTGATGGAGGTCATGGCATGCACACTCTTCCGAGTTTGCCGATTGGTACATTTGGTATCCGGCAAGGCCTGGCGCTGACGGCAACGGACGGCATTGCAGAATAGAAGGCCCCGGCGGCCATCCCGGGACGCCCCGTAAATGCGTCGATTCCTGGTTGCCGCGCAGTGCCCTGCAACAAATTTTGGCGTAGAACGTCGCTCCCTTGGAGTCGGCGGGGATTTCGTTCCACGAATTCCATTCCGGCACCACACCGAGAGAACTGCGAGGCAGCATGCGCATGCTGAGGCCGGAGGTGCGTCAGCTTGTTAAAAAGCGGATGCGCGAGGTGGTCGCCGGCATCGCCCAGGTAATCAGCGCCAAGACCGACCTGACTATCCAGACCTGGTGCGGGAAGGGAGACAGCGGTGGTTTGCATCACCCTGCCTCAACGACCAAGGGATTCTGTACGGGGACAGCGTCTGGATCAAGCTCGTAGAGAACAAGCTCGTAGCTCGAGGAGTGCCGGCAGGAATCTCACAATTTCCGCCGATCGCCGTAGAGCGCAAACCCCAGCACCGCTAATCGTCGGCTTTCTGCAAGCACAGCGAGAATACGCCGATTTCCTGCGTTCAGATGGGTGGGTTCGTTCAGAAGCAGCCGATTGTGCTGCTACATTTATGATACAGGCACTGAGTGGTTGGTATCAAGATTGAGTTGGAACGCCCATGGATATAGGGGGGCGATTCGAAACCCCAGGATGGTGGAACTGCCGCATCATGATTCATGTAAACGCATGGACAATGTGAATGTCGTGTCACGTATTTTCTGGTGGGACTAGGATGAAACAAAAACGTGAGCTGGGAGGAACTGCAGATGAATAAATGGAAACATGAAGAAAGCAGGAATAGTCCCTTGAGACGTGCAATCCTGAGGGGAATGGCTGCACTTGGCATAGCGGCGATGGCAACCGCCTCGG
>NZ_JBVVPV010000119.1:0-2709 GCF_055811735.1 Mesorhizobium sp. WSM4850
GTATGCGGCGTCTCCGCCCCATTGATTTTTGGTTGCAACGGTCAGGTCTAGCGCTTGCAGATGGTCCTATGAGCACGCCGGGGAGTCCCGGACGTGCTCATTGTGAGGCGCTGATCCGTTGCGCATAGGCCCAGGGCATGAGGGCGTCGATGTCTTTGGCGAGGTGGCCATTGGCGAGGCTGATGAAGAGATCGCGCAGGTAGGCGTATGGCTCAACGCGGTTCATCTTGCATGTGCCGATCAGGCTGGCGAAACGGGCCCAATTACGGCCGCCTTCATCATGGCCGGCAAAGAGTGCATTGCGGCGGTTCATGGCTGGACTTCTGATCGCGTTTTCGACGAGGTTGGAGTCGATGTCGACGCGGCCGTCGTCCAGGAACAGCCGGAAGCCGGCCTGGCGTTTCAGCATATAGGCCATGGCCTCGCCGAGGTCGGACTTGCGCGAGACGCGTGCGGCCTGAGCTGTCAGCCAGGTGAAGAACTCGTCCACCAGCGGGCGGGACAGGTTCTGGCGGACAGACCGGCGATGATCGGGATCACAACCTCGGATACTGTCCTCGATCTTGTAGAGGGCGGCGATGCGCAACAACGCCTCGTCGATGATGGGCGAACCCTTCTTCGGCTGGGACTTGATCAGTTTTCTGCGGCCATGTGCCCAGCAGAAGGCCACCCTCAACGGATCGCCGCCCATGCGTTTTGGCGTGGCGAGGTGGGAGTAGCCGCCATAGGCATCTACCTGGATCGTGCCGTTGAAGCCGTCGAGGATTTCTGCGGCATATTCGCCTTTACGCCCAGGCCGATAATGAAACGCCACGCCCGGCGGCGCAGATCCGCTCCAGCCGCGGTCGTCGCGCAGAATAGCCCAGAGATAGCCAGTTTTCGTCTTGCCGCGCCCGGGATCCAACACCGGAGCCGTGGTCTCGTCGACATATAGTCGTGAGCTACCCTGTTTCAGGACCATGGCCATGTGGTCTACCACCGGCGCGATCACAGCGCCCGTCCGGCCCAGCCAGTCGGCCAGGACGGTGCGGTCGATCGGCACTCCGTGTCGGGCCATGACCGCGGCCTGCCGGTTCAGCGGCATGTGTTCGGAATGCTTGGACACGGCGATCTGCGCCAATAGGGCTTCGGTCGGCCAGCTACCTTCCAGCAAATGCGCCGGCGCCCTGGCCTGAACCACGCCCGTGCGCCCCTTGGGGCAAGCGTATTTCGGGCGGATCGTGACGATCACCTGATAGCGCGCCGGGATATGATCGAGCCGCTCCGTCCGGTCTTCGCCAATCCGGACCATGTTCCCGCAACCACAGGGGCAGGCAATGCTATCAGGCTCGATCACCTGTTCGACGCGCGGCAGGCTCTTGGGCAGCGCGCGCGCCTTGCGTTGCCTGCGTGAAGCAGTCTTTTCGCAATTGGCTGTGCTGGCCGCGATCTTTTCCTCGACGAAGGCGATCTGGGCCTGTGTTTCGGCAATTGCCGTCTCCAGGTCCTCCAGCGCCAGTTCCATCTGCGTCGGATCGAGCTTTTCCGACTTCGGCCCGAACTTCGTGCGGCGGTAGTCCTGAACCTGGCTCTCCAGCTTCTCGATCAGTTCCTTCAACTCGGTGATGAAGGCGTCCTTTTCAGCCACCACCGCCTGCTCATGCTGACGGGCCGCACGCTCGACCGACAGCTCGAACTGTACGGCCGCAAAGGCGTTCACCACCTCTGAAGGCAGGTCCGGGAACCGGCTGAGATCAATGGGCGCAGACATGCGCCTTCATAGCAAATCGAAGCAAAAAGCCCAATAAAACAACGCCAAAACCGAACAGGTGAGTCACCCTGCCGCAGTCGGCGGCGCTACCCGCTGCGCCACCACGCGTCGCCAGTCAAGACCTTCGAACAAGGCTTCGAACTGCCCCCGCGACAGCCGCATCGTTCCATCCTGCACTTTGGGCCAGGCAAAGCTGCCCTGTTCCAGGATTTTGTAGGTCAGCACCATTCCGGTGCCATCCCATACCAGGATTTTTAGACGATCCCCGCGCTTCGACCGGAAGATCACGGTGACCCCGGAGTGCGGATCAAGCTTCAACTCGGTCTGCACCATCAATGCCAGCGCCTGATGGCCACAGCGGAAGTCCACCGGCCGCGTCGCGATCAGGATCGGTAATCGTTGGCCCGCGACGATCATGCCGTCCCGCGCATCGCGCGCACCAAGGCCGCGACCCGATCAACCGGTACATCGCCGGGAACCCTAACCACCAGGTCTGCGCCTATTTCTACCGTCACGATCCCGGAAATGATCTCAACCGGCTCCAGAACCGGCAAAGCATCGGTAGCCGTCTTCGGCTCCGCCGTGATCGCAAGTGGCACAAAGGCGGGTTCGACAGGCCCGTTCTCAAAGGGCGGCACGGCCGTCATCAGTTCAGCAGGCAGCGTCAGAAGACCTTGACGCGCCTGCCGTCGCCAGTCCGAAAGCTGATGCGCAGCGAGATCATAAAGACGCGCAACATCAACAACCCGCGCACCGGGCTGAAGGCTCTCCGCTACAATCCGCGCCTTCAGATCATTCGGCCATCGCCGGTTTCCACGACGAGGCTCGACAACTTCGCATCGCCCAACAAATCCCTCACCATCCGCCATGCCAAATCTCCAGCTCTTGCCGAAAATCTTCTGGCAGAAACCTCAATGTTCAGAAACACGCGAAATCAATGGGATGTAGGCGGCGCATAC
>NZ_JBVVPV010000120.1:0-2635 GCF_055811735.1 Mesorhizobium sp. WSM4850
GGTCGCGGACATGTGCCGGCAACTCGTCATAAGTCAGTCTGGCGACCGTGCTGGCGACGTCTTGTGTCAGAGGCATTATATCAATCCCAGTGAGGTACGCGAAGCCCACTCAAGGCAGGCTGACCTGCCCCACGCCGCTAGTCGGTCCGGCGAGTCCGCTCGGTAGGAGGTCGCCTAGTTCTGGATCCAGGCGTTCCAGCAGCGGATCAACATTGCTTTATTGGCGTTGATCCACTCGGCGTCCGGTTGCACCATTTCGGAACTGATCTCCTCGGGGACGGCATGTTGGCGCGCGCCTCCGCGCTCATGTACTTGAGCGCGTCCTTGCTCGGCGGCACGCAGGACAGCGCCTCACAAATCTTCCCCTGGACTTCGGGCGAATCCAGGTAGAATTTCAGCAGTTCAAGCGCTTCCGCCTTGTGCGGCGCGCCTTTCACAACGGCGTAGCCCAACAAGATCGCGCCGTTATAGGATGAAGCGATGGGTTGCCCTTCCTTCTTTAGCGCCGTGGTCCGGGTCATATACATGATTCCAGCATCATATTGATCATTGCGGAAACCTTGAACCGACTGGTCGCCGGCCGTCCACCACAGCCCGACATCGGGGAGCAACTCGTCGAGCTTCTTGAAGGCACGGTCCACGTCCAACGGGTAGAGCTTGTCTCTGGGCACGCCATCGGCCAAAAGAGCCGCCGTCAACTGCACGTAAGCTTCCGTGCTGGCGAGAATGCCGCGGGCACCCGGAAAGGCCTTGGTGTCCCACAACTCCTTCCAGGTGGTCGGCCCGCCATTGGGGAAGTGCTCCTTGTTGTAGACAATCAATGTCGCGCCGCGGAGGGAAAGGATCCCTGCGGCATTGCAGGCGCCGAGCAGCAGATCGGCGCGACCCTTGAACTGCTTACAAAGGTCATCGATGTTCGCTGCACGCTCGGCATGGCTCGGTGCCTCGGTGTCTATTTCGCCTTCGATGAAGACGTCCCAAGTGACATTGCCGGAGGCGATCATGGCCTGTACGTGGGCGCGCCGTTCGTCGGCGCCGCCGGTCGGGACCACGATAACCTGATACCGGTCACCTTCTCGAAGGGGGCGAGCCAATACTCACGAACAATCTTGTCATAAGCGCCGCCGCTACTCGCCAAGACGATCTGCCGGCCCGTCGGCGTCGGCGACAGCGCAGACCATGCCAGCGGGAATGCCGCGAGGCCACAAAGGCCAATCATGAGTTTGGTCTTCATTTCGTTCCTCGTAAGCTTGCTGGTCGCCGACACAAAAATGGGCTCTGGCTTGCGCGCTGTACCAGACGAATGTTCCTGTCCACGAGGCCCGATTGGGCGCTGGAATGCCCATACGCCGGCCGAAGATCGGTTTCGCGTCCTGGCGGAAAGATAATACGCCCTCCGGCAGCAGCGCTCCGCAGGCGTTGACCGATATTTCGAGGGGTAGGAAACGTTCTCTCCGCCACGCCATGCCTAGCGACATGGCAGTCGGCGACGTTTTGCGCATCGAAATGGAGAGATGACTGAGTACTTTGCAGATCTCGCATATTTGATTTGAGGCAACGGGCATTTGCCCATCTCAACTGGTTACGCGGCGCCGCAAAAAGCGGCACCTTCAGCCCCAACTGGCCAACGCCATCGGTTTCCCTCATGCCGAAATATTTCTGCCGGACGAGGATGTTACCATCCCCCATCATCTTAGCATCACTGAGGCGGACGGCGCATCTCATAGAACTCATACTCCGTTCCATTAAAGACAACCGGCTCGAGGCAGGAAAAGCCCAGTGCAGTTGTCATTCTGAGAGACCGTGTATTCGTCGGGCGTATGAGAGCGACCAACCGATCGACAGGTTGGGTTGCGAAGGCGAATTGGAACACTGGCTTAAGGCTTTCCGGTCCAATCCTTTGACCGGATCGGGCTCCGAACAGGGCGCACCCGAATTGAATATCGCTGCCGAAGCGACTCACCCCAGACCGCCCTACGAAGCGCAAGTCACCACTGTCTTCTCGTTTATAGACCATCCAAAATCCAATCCCGTAGGTCTCCCATTCATGAAGATAGAGGGATAGTCGCGCATCAGACATTTCTCGCGTTGGCGGAATTCCCTGCATCATTGATTTGACTACTAGCGGATCACATTGAAGGCGATGAAGGGCACCGGCGTCCCAAGCACGTATTGGGCGCATGAATAAGCGTTGTGTTTCGAGATTCATGTAAATTTCATCCAATTGTAGAGAAGCAGCAACGGCAGTCCAAACAAGCAGGTGGGTAAGGACGCGTGGCTGCGAATGCGGTTGGCGTAACTCCGAAATGGCGCATGATGCGGTCGTAAGCGTCCTTGAATCTTTAACGCGTTAGCTGGCAGGGGTCGGGGTATTACCCAAAGCGCGCGTTGACGACGCAGTTCACAACACGACGAGCACGTGCCGAATGGGCGTTGCCAATTAATTTGCGATAACCTTCTCCTTGGTCTGTGACGTGTTGCGGATAGCTATGCATATGTCGTGCCAAGCAGATAGTTATTACAAAACAGCATGACAGCTCTTATACTGCTATGTCGTGTGTCCGACATTGTCAGACATCTGCCGGTGCGGAACACGATTGACGACCCATAAAATCCGCTTCCTGTTCTTCCTGGA
>NZ_JBVVPV010000121.1:0-2218 GCF_055811735.1 Mesorhizobium sp. WSM4850
CGGTCGCGTATATCGCTTTCGTGGCGGGTTAGCCGCCGAGCGATATCCCAGAAAAGAGCGACGCCAGCGACGACCGCATGTGAGACTTGGCAACAGCGATGTCCCCTTCGAAACCGGAAAAATCGATCTCCATATGATCGAACGTGGACAGTGCCCGCTCTTCCATGTCAGCCAATGCCCGATCTGGGTCATCCGATTGCTCAGCAACCATTGATGCAATTGCCATGAGTGCGATGCGAAGCACCACAAGCTCCGTCGAATGATGGGCCAAGACATCCATACCAGTCTCCTTTTAAGGTCCGGAACGAATGCTCAAACGCCTATCCCCCCGTGATCGTTTCGAACAGCTTGTCTCGACCTATGAGCCGATGCTGCGGACCGCGTTTTTCGAGGCGATCGACGACATCCGCTCCAACATCGTTCTGCGCCCTGTGGTGGAGAGCTTGGAGCGCGGCGACGTCAAGGACGCCATTGCAGCCATGAACCTCGACGAGGCCGCGTTTCGGCCGCTGGAAGAAGCCGTCCGGCAGGCCTACAACGGCGGCGGTGTCGCCACGGTCGAACAGATGCCGGCGCTGCGCGATCCGAGCGGCCTTCAGGTCGTTCTTCGTGGGGATGCGCGCAATCTTACGGCTGAGACCTGGTTGCGCGAGCACTCGGCGCAACTGGTCACCAACATTGTTGCTGATCAACAAGTTGCGATCCGTGCCGCTTTTTCTAAGGGCCTTGCCCGTGGCGCCAATCCAACGAGGGCCGCATTGGAGGTAGTAGGCCGCGTCAACAGGGTGACTGGCCGCGGAGGAGGTAGGGTGATCGGGCTCACCACAGTTCAGAGCGACTATGTTGCCCGAGCCCGCGATGAACTGCTTTCCGGCGAGCCCGACCAGTTGCGGGCCTATCTGAATCGGAAGCGACGCGACAAACGTTTCGACCGCACGATCACAGCTGCGATCCGAGATGGTAAACCAATCCCTACCAACTTGGTGGCGCGGATCATTGGCCGATATTCCGACAGCCTTTTGAAGCTCCGCGCCGACACGATTGGACTGCACGAGACGTTTGCCCCGCTTGGAGCTTCGAAAGACATCGCATTTCAGCAGGCGATCGCCAAGGGCGCGGTGAGGGCGGAAGCCATCACGAAGAGCTGGAAACACACGCCGCAGGATCATCCTCGCGTTCAGAGGGTGGTCGATGCCGATAATTCTCGCTTGGACCGGTTCATAGTCATCGTCTTCGTCCGCCATCGTCCCTCCGTATCGGACAGCGGCGCTCGGAATTCACAACGATGCAACCACTGCCTTGTCTTCGCGTTTAGCCGCCTTCAATCCTGGCGAGCGACAAAGATGCCGGCGTTTATTCCGATTACAATCTACCTGAATGACAGATCGATGCTGATTGCGTCGATCCCCGATGCTGAGACGGCGCTTCAGCAACCATGGCCATTCATGGACAAGCCATCCCGACTTGAAGCAATTCGAATGATCGAGGAATGCCTGGCTGGACACTGCACCCAACAAGCCGCGTTCGATGCCTTCAAGGCGGCCGCAAGTGAACAGGGGCTTCTTAAGCGAAAGCCTCCAAGCATAGGCCTCAGGAAATTCGACGGGGTTGCCGAAGACCTGCTGTGAGGTGAAGCTGCCTCGCGACCTTAAACCGCTGACAGGCCTCCTGAGCGGACTTGGTCAGCCGCACGGACCACACCCGCCAAATCGAGGAATGGCGGGTGGTCCTTTATCAGCGCAGAAAGGGACTTAGCTGCGCAGATCTCAGTTCGTCGCTCCGTCCAATCGTCAAGTCCGGTCGTTCCTAGAACGATCCCTAACTAACGATTATTCCAATCGCAAGGAATGTGATCGAAACTGTGAAGACCGGAGCGAGTAACCAGCGAGCTTGGTGGACACTATTTTCCATGGGCTCCTTCCCGCGAACTTGCAGGGATCAACGACTATGCGCAGCGGCGGTTCCGGGTGGCGCTATGTCCGGCCTATTATGCCAAAACAGGCGAGACCTAGGTCCTGTCGTGCATCAGCCTGAGGGACTTTTGGGGAACAAATGCAGCTGGCTGGGGTTTGTTAAGTCTGGCGCGAAGACGCGTTCAGCGGAACAGAGCTACACAAAGGAGGCACTTATGAGAATGCATCTTTCCACTGCAGCCGCGGGATTTCTGCTGCTGGCGGGCCTCGGTGCCGCTGCCGCTCAGGACGTAGTCATCGAGCCT
>NZ_JBVVPV010000122.1:0-2161 GCF_055811735.1 Mesorhizobium sp. WSM4850
GTTTGTCAATTGTTCGCGAGAGTCTTGGCGCTGTACAGGACAATATGAAGAACAACCCCGCCGAAACGACTCCCGGCATCGAGGTCGATGCGTAGCAGCACGTCCTGCTGGTGGACACAACTGATTGAGTCCTTAAGGACCAACCTAGATGGCGAGAGGCACAGCAATGACAACGGCAACCGAGAGATTCATCGGGTTGATGACAGGCGCGCACGCCGATATTTATGTCGACGGGAAGCTCCGGCCGGCCCACGCGTCAGCCCGGATTGCGGTCGTGAACCCCGCGGATGAGCAGGAATTTGCGACAATACCCGATGGCGACAAGGACGACGTTTCCGCCGCAGTGGACGCCGCGCGTGCGGCGTTCCGGAACTCCGGGTGGCCGCAGCTGCCGCCGTCGGAGCGAGCCAATCATTTGCGCAGGCTCGCGCGTGCAATCGAGGATCGCGCCGAGAAACTCGGCGCGATTGTCACCGCGCAGATCGGGATGCCACTTGCAAGCTCGGTGCAGTCGAATGGCAGCGGCACATCAAAGTACTATCGCTATTATGCTGAACTCGCTGATCAACTCGAAGTCGAGTCCGAGCGCATCGGACACGGACTGCGAACGGTCATTCGGAGAGAGCCGGTAGGCGTTGCCGGGTTGATCGTGCCTTGGAACGGACCTCAGGGAGCAATCGCGTGGAAGCTGGCACCGGCGCTGGCCGCTGGTTGTACGACGGTCATCAAGCCTTCACCGGAAGCATCACTGGACTCGTACCTGCTTGCAGAAGCCCTCGGCGAGGCAGGCATTCCCCCCGGCGTCGTGAATATCGTCTTCGGTGGGCGCGAAACAGGAGCATTGCTCGCATCGCATCCCGGCGTTGACAAGGTGTCCTTTACCGGGTCAACGCACGCTGGCCGCCAGGTTGCGCTGGCCTGCGCTGAGCGCTTCGCACGCGTCACGCTCGAGCTAGGTGGTAAATCCGGGGCGTTGCTGCTCGATGACGCCGATCTTGACACGTTTCTCCCGTTAATTGCGCCGGCGTGCATACCGTTCAGCGGTCAGATTTGTCACGCCCTGACTCGGGTGCTTGCTCCGCGCGCACGCTACGATGAAGTCGTCGAGGGGATCGCAAGCAAGATGGCCGTTCTCGTCGTGGGCCACCCGCTCGATCCCGCGACACAGGTCGGACCACTGGTGGCGAAGCGGCAGCGCGACCGCGTCGAGGAGTACATCACATCTGGACGCGAACAAGGCGCGAAGGTCGTGACCGGCGGTGTTCGTCCTCGGGGGCTTAACGTCGGATATTACATTGAGCCAACGGTCTTCCGCGACGTGGACAGCTCGATGCGGATCGCCCAGGAGGAGATCTTCGGGCCGGTGGTGTCAGTGATTCCGTATGACAACGAGGAGGAAGCGCTCGCGATCTGCAACGGTACGATTTACGGCCTTGGCGGGGCGGTATTCACGTCCAATCCCGAGCGGGGCATGGCGATTGCGCGCCGGGTGGAGGCTGGCGTCGTGGGCATCAACCGATACACACTTCACATCGATGCGCCATTCGGCGGTGTCAAAGGAAGCGGTCTTGGCCGCGAACTTGGGCCAGAGGGGCTGGCGGCCTTTCTTGAGACCAAATCAATTTTCCCACCTCAACAAGAGGCAGTCTAAAGGATCGGGGCCGGTAAGCGGCTATTCGTTCGAAGCGCGCAGCGGGCGTGATGTTTGACAGTGTCATAGGTCGGCAAAGGCTCTGTGCTACCCGCTCAGCTAGTTCGATGTGCGCATTAAGTAGCTCAGATTCGAGGTTAGCCGCTCCCAAACGAGACGTGGGAACGTTTTGGTGCAGTTGTAAGGCTCGCTTTCAGCTTGTTCCACCGAACTCCGATGCAGATAGTAAGATCTCGACCGTTCTACTGATGCAGATCGATTGCGCTCGGCTTCCATTTATTCCAACCACTGGAAAGGAAACTCCCATGGCCATCGTCAATCGCGTCGCCGACCTGCTCCCTGAGATCGTGGCCTGGCGCCGCGATATTCACGCACATCCCGAAATGGGCTTTGACGTCAATCGAACCTCGGCAGTCGTCGCAGAACGCCTGCGCGAGTTTGGCTGCGACCAGGTCGTGACCGGTCTTGGCAAGACCGGCGTTGTCGGTGTCATCACGGGGAAGGTAGCCG
>NZ_JBVVPV010000123.1:0-2086 GCF_055811735.1 Mesorhizobium sp. WSM4850
TGGCACCAAAGGATGGCAAAAACCACTCGATCGAGCCTCCAACCTTGGAAGAACCCGGCAGCAGCCCGGCAATGGCCAGCGCCAGAGTGCTCTTGCCCGAGCCGCTCTCGCCAATGATGGCGAAGCGCTCGCCGGCGCTGACATCGAGGCTGACATGGTTCAGTGCCGGCACCTGGCTGCCGTCGCGGCGATAGGTCACCGTCAGATCGCGGATCGAAAGCAGCGCCGTCATGACAGGCTCCTTCTCACCGCCGTCGTCTCGACGACGCCTTCACCGGCGAGATAGACGCCGAGCACGGTCAGCACGAGTGCTATGCCCGGAATGATCGACAAAAAGGGCGCGGTGCGCAGCACGGCGCGGCCTTCGGCGATCATGCCGCCCCAGGTCACGCGGTTGGGGTCGCCGAGGCCGAGAAACGAAAGGGCCGCCTCGGTGAGGATCGCGGCGGCGACGATCACCGACGACAGCGCCAGCACCGGCGGCAAAGCGTTGGGCAGCACTTCGCGAAAGGCGATCTCCAGCGGATGCATGCCGATGACACGGGCGCCGGCGACAAAATCGCGCTCGCGGATCGACAGCACTTCGGCGCGCGCAACGCGCGCCGGCCCCGTCCAGGCGCCGAGCGCGATCGCCGCGACGACGACGCCGAGCGACGGCCCGACGACGCTGACGAAAGCCAGCGCCAGCAGGAAGCTCGGCACGGTCTGGAAGGCGTCGGTAATGCGCATCAGCACTTCGTCGACGAGACCGCCGGCAAAGCCGGCCAGCGCGCCGACTATCGCGCCGACGGCAAGGGCTGCTGCCGCTGCCGCCAGCCCGACCGCCAGCGAGGTACGGGCGCCGTGGAGAAGCGCGGCCAGCACGTCGCGGCCGAGCCGGTCGGTGCCGAGCGGCAGCGACCAGTCCTGAAAGGGCGGCAGCAATGCCGGCCCGGCAATGGCTTGCGGGTCGCCGGGAAAGAACAAAGGCGCTGTCAGCGCCATGGCGAACAGCGCCGCCAGAATGATCGCGCCGGCGACCGCTTCCGGCGTGCGAAGAAAGCGGCGAAGCCGGCTCACGCACCGGCCTCGCTGGCGCCGACGCGCGGATCGAGGAAGGCGTAGGCAATGTCGACGAGAAGGTTGATGGCGATAACCAGAACGGCGCTGACCAGGATGATGCCGAGCAGCAGCGCCGTGTCGCGCGCCGCCACCGCCTCCTGCGCCAGCCGGCCAAGGCCGGGCACCGAAAAGACACTTTCGATGACGACGCTGCCGCCGAGCATCTGCGCCGATTGCAGGCCGAGCATGGTGACCAACGGCAACAGCGCGTTGCGGGCGACGTGGGCGAGCACGATGCGGCGGCGGGAGAGCCCTTTGGCGCGGGCGGCGAGGACAAAATCCTGCCGCCAGACCTCGGCCATGCCGGCGCGCATCATGCGCAGATAGAGTGCCAGATAGATGAAGCCGAGTGCCGACACCGGCAGCACGAGATGGCGGGTGATATCGGCCGCGCGGTCGAGGCCGGTCTTGCCCGACGCGATGCTCTCGATGCCGCCGATCGGGAACCAGCGCAGGTCGACGGCAAAGACGATGATCAGCACCAGCCCGAGCCAGAAGCCGGGAACGGCATAGAGCGCCAGCGAGCCGATGGACAGCAAGCGGTCGCGAA
Organism: Mesorhizobium sp. WSM4850; assembly: GCF_055811735.1. Lineage (NCBI taxonomy): Bacteria > Pseudomonadati > Pseudomonadota > Alphaproteobacteria > Hyphomicrobiales > Phyllobacteriaceae > Mesorhizobium > Mesorhizobium sp. WSM4850. Next base: position 1,652 of record NZ_JBVVPV010000123.1, read on the forward strand.
AGCCGCCGGGCCTGGCCCCGGCATAGATGCCGAGCGCCGAGCCGAGCCCGAAGGAGAGCGCGGTGGCGCTGCCCATCAACAGCAGCGTGTTGGGCAGGCGCTCGAGGATGACGTCGCGGATTGGCCGCGAAAAGGTCACCGACTGGCCGAGGTCGAGATGCAGAAGCGCCCAGAGATAGGTCGCCAGCCGCGTCAGCGCCGACTGGTCGAGGCCCCAACGATGGCGCAGCAATTCGATCATGCCGGCGTCACCGCCGGTCGAGGCGATATAGGCGTCGACCGCGTCGCCGGGGGCGGCTTCCAGCAAAAGGAAAGTGCCGATCACGACAATCAGCAGCACGAAGACGCTGCCGACGAGGCGACGGCGAAGGAGGAGAAGCGCGCGGGTCATGGCGGCGCCGGCTGCTTGGGCCGATCAACAGAAATGCCGAGCCT
>NZ_JBVVPV010000124.1:0-2012 GCF_055811735.1 Mesorhizobium sp. WSM4850
AGGTTGCGCTGGGTCAGCAGTGCGTCGAGCACGACGAGAAGGTTCAGATCAAGGCCTTTGAAGCGCATCGCTTTCACTTATCCATAGCGTGAATGCTCGCGATCTAAACAATCGATTTTACCAAACTTCCAGGGCGCTGCATAGATGAACATGCACCCGATCACGCCACGGCTTCTGTAGCGTGTGCTGGGACATGACTTGCAAGTAGCCGATCATGTCGAGCTCTCCGCTTTCATCCGAAAGGCCTATGGGCCGACAGGGGCTTTCAGGCGGTCGTAGCTGGGCCGGTGCAAGGCCGGAGGTTCGCGAATGTGCACGGCGTAGCGGCTTACTTGGACCTGCTGCGCCGTTCATCACGTTGGCGAGGTTGATTTCTTGGTAGGCGAACTCGGATTGTACAGGGTGCATCCGGATCTTGAGAGACTCGGAATGAGCCATTCTATCCACGTCATGCGTCCGGTGCAGCAGCAGCTTGGCATTCCGTTCGCTTTTGGCACGGTTCGGCATGCGCTGCGGAATTATCTTGAGAGGTTCTGCAGAGACGTCCTGGCGACCATAGTGCCGGGCCATCGCGTCGCCACACATGATCGCGACCGCCACTGCGCTCCAGGTTTGCGATCAGGCACTGGGATTTCGTCCGCTCGGTTGCAGCCAGTCGGCCCTCGATACCACGCCGCGATCCGCGTAAATTTCGATCTTTTCACCGAAACTGGCGTGCTCGCCGTGCCCAGAAACGGCCGGTAGCAACCGCAACAGATGGGCTGGAGTCTGATGCTTGATCAAATAACAGTCGGAGCGAAGGGACGCGGCTCGCGCCCAGCAGAGACAAACGACCGAGACCTAAGCCTTGATTTCGTCAAAGGTATACTAATTACTTTAGTGATAATTGGGCACTTATTACAATATTTAATTTATCGAGGCACTGATGATTTCTGGACGTCTCCGTATTATAAGTCGATCTACATGTTTCACATGCCTCTCTTTATGGCAATAAGCGGATATCTTTCTTATGGGGCAATTTTGCGAAAACCGTTCATTCAAGGGGTCGGCAATCGAGCAACGCAGTTACTACTACCAATGCTTTTTTGGTGTGCGTTAATTTGGACACTAAAGTCCGCCATGATCCCTCCTGCGACAAGCTTAACTGATGGATTGCTGGACTTTTCGAAGGAACTCATTGGAACATACTGGTTCATATGGGCGGCGTTTATCTCGTTCATTCTAATTAGACTGTTTGCAATTTCCAATCGCGTATCGATGTGGATTATAAGCGCATCTGCAATTGCGGTCGCATTCGCGCCCATCACATTATCAATAACCCCGTCATTAAGATACACTTACCCATTTTATTGTCTCGGGTTCTTGCTTGCGCAGCCGATCGGATGGCAGAAAATTATCATTTGGGCACACAAATCGATTTTTGTAGTTTTACTGTCGATAACAGCTTTCATATGCTTTATTTTGTGGGGCAAGGAGACTTACGCCTACAACAATCTCGTTTTAATTCATGATAAACAGTCGGCTGAACAAGTATTTCTGATGTTCACTGGCTCGGCAGCAGCTTCTGCAGTAGCGATGCAGCTTATGTTCCAATGCTGGAGAATTGTCTATTCGACCAGAATAGCTCACTTTGTCGCGGTGGAGCTTGGTCAGAGCACGCTGCTGCTTTATCTGGTTCAGGGTGCCGTGTTTCGCCTCACGGATTTTATACAGTTTGGAGAAGTCTGGAATCTCACGACCAGAATCGCGTTCGCAAGTGTTCTTGGAGTGGCGATTGTCGTCACAGCACTGGCAATTCGCAAGATTGCGCGCGACCTTGGATATGTGTCGCAGATCCTTGTCGGAGCGCCGCCACGCCCAAGTCTGCTCAAATCTCAATCTGCAATAAATTAGCCACACACAATGGTCGCGATGACAAGCAACCACGTTACGGACAGATAAGGCATGCGTTTCAAAGGCCTTGATCTGAACCTTCTCGTTGTGCTCGACGCACTGCTGACCGAGCGCAACCT
>NZ_JBVVPV010000125.1:0-1993 GCF_055811735.1 Mesorhizobium sp. WSM4850
CTACCCTTCGCCGACGAGCGGCGCGCCGGACGGTCTCGAAATCCTCGCCGTCGGCATGGCCACCCTGGTCGAGGAGAACGCCGATATGGCGTTCTTCAGCGATGAGGACGGCCGTTTCGTCGCCGAGACACTGTTCGGCGAGGCAAGTGACGCCAATCTCGAAAAGGTCAAGCGCGGGAATGGGATGATCGTCAATTTCAAGCGCGGCAAGGGCGAGGTATTCCATGCTGGGAGTTGCGAATGGGTGGCAGGTCTTCTGAGACGCGACGCCTGGGTCGAACACGTGACATGCAATGTGCTTAACCGTTATCTCGGGCGCGGGTAGAGTCCCGTGTGACTGTTCAGAACCAAAACACGGACGGCCGCTACGCAGCCTGCGATCGCGAAAATCGTCTGATCACCGCGCACCTGGAGAAGAATTCTAGACCGCGCTGCGCCGCGCGTGCGGGATTTGAGAGCGCGTCAGGTGCCGAGAGTCCGTCGACCATCGAGTTCGACCCGCAGCTTCGCAAATCTGGTGACAATTCAGCAGCGGCCTGGGAGGCGCCCAACGTGACGATGCGCGCGCGTCAGCAACTCTTCGCACGCTAATTGCCGACATCATCGTTGATGTTGATGAGTTGATGACGCCGTGCGTGAGGTCGTACTCACGTACGTGGCGAGGCGGCAAGCATTCAGATCTAAGGGTGCATAAGCATCGAGCGGTAAACATGGCTGCGCGACCAGATAGTGTCCTGAAGGTTCTGCAAAAAGCTTAGGAGAGAGAACCAGCCCTTACTCTGAGGCGAGGGGCGGCCATGGCACGCTGGTGACGTTGCGATCACCGATTCCCGTGGAAGGGTAAGTGCCATGACCAAGCGAGACGTTAGACTGAGCAGAGGCGAGTTGAAAGCGTTGCTGTTGTCGGATGAGGACGGCTTTCGCAGAGTTTTGCAGACTGTCGTGCAGGAGGCTTTGGAAGCCGAGATGACGGAGGCGATCGGGGCTGAGAAAGGCGAGCGGAGGGCGGAGCGGGTTGGTTACCGGTCCGGCTATTACGAACGCAAGCTTGTGACGCGGGTTGGCGTCCTGGAACTTCGCGTTCCGCAGGATCGGGCCGGCCGGTTCTCGACGGAGTTGTTTGAGCGTTATCAGCGCTCGGAGAAGGCACTGGTATCGGCGCTGGTCGAGATGTACGTGCAAGGCGTGTCGACGCGCAAGGTGAAGGCGATCACCGAGGAGCTGTGCGGCCATTCCTTCTCGGCCTCGACGGTAAGCCAGGCGACGGCGCGGCTGGATGAAGCCCTGAAGGCGTTCTTTGAGCAGCGGCTTGCCGAACCTTACCCGTACCTCATTCTGGATGCGCGCTACGAGCGGGCGCGCGAGGCCGGCGTGATCGCCAGCCAGGCGGTCTTGGTGGCGATCGGGGTCGACTGGGAGGGCCGGCGCCAGGTGCTCGGTGTCGAGCTGGCCAACCGTGAAAGCCATTCGAGCTGGCGCGCGTTCGTGGCAGGGCTCAAGCAGCGCGGGCTCGCCGGCGTGGAGTTCGTCGTCTCCGACGACCATCCGGGGCTCAGGGCAGCGATCCGGGAAGTCCTGCCTGAGGCAGTCTGGCAGCGCTGTTACGTGCACTTCCTCAGAAACGCGCTCGATTATGTGCCGCGCAAGGTCGATGACGACTGCCTGATGGAGCTCAGATGGTTCTATGACCGGCGCGACCTAGCCGAGGTCAAGCGCGACCTGGCGCAGTGGATCGCCAAATGGCAGGCCAAATACCCGAAATTAGTGAACTGGGTAGAGGACAGCATCGAGGAGACGCTGAGTTTCTATCGGCTGCCGCTTGCCCATCACAAGCACATGAAGTCGACGAACATGCTGGAGCGGCTGAACCAGGAGATCAAGCGGCGTACCCTGGTCGTCCGCATCTTCCCCAGCCAGCAGAGCTGTCTGCGGCTGGTTCGGGCACTGGCGGTGGAGATCCACGAGAACTGGCTCGAGGCGACCCGCTACCTCA
>NZ_JBVVPV010000126.1:0-1742 GCF_055811735.1 Mesorhizobium sp. WSM4850
CAGGACCATCGGCGCATCAAGCGCCGCACGTCTAGGCAGCGGTCTTGATCTCGGCCATGACGCCGACGATGTCGTTCACCACCGTCTCGACCAGCTTCTGGTCGTCGCCCTCGGCCATAACCCGAATCAGGGGCTCGGTGCCGGAAGGCCGGATCACTAGGCGGCCGGACTTGCCGAGCCGGTTGCGGGCATCCTCGATCGCGGCCTTGACGGGTGCCGTCTCCAGGGGCTCGCCGCTGGAAAAGCGCACATTCTTCAGGAGCTGCGGCACCGGCTCGAACTTTTTGCAGATCTCGCTGACCGGCTTGTTCTGGCGCTTGATGCAGGCCAGCACCTGCAGCGCCGAGACCAGCCCATCGCCGGTGGTGGAGAAATCAGACAGCACGATATGGCCGGACTGCTCGCCGCCGACATTCAGCCCATGCGCGCGCATGTGCTCGACCACGTAACGGTCGCCGACCTGGGTTCGGTGAAGTTGCAGGCCGGCTTCACCGAGGAAGCGTTCGAGGCCAAGATTGGACATGACGGTGGCGACGACGCCGCCGCCTGCCAGGCGGCCGCTCTGATGCCAGGATTCGGCGATCAGCGCCATGATCTGGTCGCCGTCGACGACAGCGCCGTTCTCGTCGACGATGACCACGCGGTCGGCGTCGCCATCGAGCGCTATGCCGATGTCGGCGCGCACTTCATGAACCTTCTTGGAGAGGCCCACCGGGTGCGTCGAACCGCATTCCTCGTTGATGTTGAAGCCGTTCGGCTCGTTGTTGATGGTGATGACCTCGGCGCCGAGTTCCCAAAGCGCTGCCGGCGCCACCTTGTAGGCGGCGCCGTTGGCGCAATCGACCACGATGCGCAGGCCCGCCAGCGACATGGACCGCGGCAGAGTGCGCTTGGCGAATTCGATATAGCGGTCGTGCACGCCGTCCACGCGCTTGGCGCGCCCGAGCCCATCCGCGTCGGCCAGCGAAATGTCGACATCCTGGTCGAGCAGCGCCTCGATGCGCATTTCGATCTCGTCCGACAGCTTGTAGCCGTCGGGGCCGAACAGCTTGATGCCGTTATCGTAATAGGGGTTGTGCGAGGCCGAGATCATCACGCCGATATCGGCGCGCAGCGACCGCGCCAGCATGGCGACCGCCGGCGTCGGAATCGGCCCCAGCAGGAACACATCCATGCCGGCGGCACAGAAGCCCGCGACCAGCGCGTTCTCGATCATATAGCCCGACAGCCGCGTATCCTTGCCGAGCACGACGCGATGGCGATGGTGGCCGCGCTGGAACGACAGGCCGGCAGCCATGCCGACCTTCATCGCAACCTCGGCGGTCATCGGAAATTTGTTGGCCCCTCCCCGGATCCCGTCCGTTCCGAAATATCGTCTCGTCATCTTACTCGACGTGCCCATATATGATTCACCCAAGTGTCGCCTCGTGGACATTCCCACAGCCAGTGTACTGGCCGCTTGCCACTCCGCATCGTCTTTGCAGGATACCATGATTGTCAGGACGAAAGGCGTCCTTAGCTCACAATCTGGGGTGAGGACAAGAGCTGTACAAAATCTTGCGCTAAGCCCGAACGGATCGTGAAACTCATGCGGCTCGCCGGGTTGGGGTCGGTAGCCTAAAGGTTCGAAAGCCTTCGGGCATCTGATGCTCGGTGTCCCAGGTGTAGATGCCTGTCAGGTTGATATGTTCCCAACTCAGCGGCGAGATATGCTTCAACAGCGTATCTGGAATGTTTCGCCC
>NZ_JBVVPV010000127.1:0-1536 GCF_055811735.1 Mesorhizobium sp. WSM4850
CGATTGTGTTGAAAAAGTCCGGGTTGCAGCAGTCCTGAAGCACTGATTCAATGTTCGTCGTAAGAGGAGATTGAGTCGATGATGGGCGAGCAAAGTGTGATGCAGGAGGAGCTGTTCTACGGCTTCAGCCTGGAGCGGCATGTGCCGGCAGATCACCTGCTCAGAGCGATCGACCGCTTCGTCGACCTGTCCGCCATCCGCCAGCATCTGGCGCCCTTCTACAGCCCGATCGGCCGTCCCTCGATCGACCCTGAGCTGCTGATCCGCATGCTGATCGTCGGCTATTGTTTTGGCATCCGCTCGGAGCGGCGGCTGTGCGAGGAGGTACATCTGAACCTGGCCTATCGGTGGTTCTGCCGGCTTGGCCTCGAGGGTGATGTGCCTGACCACTCAACCTTCTCCAAGACCCGCCACGGCCGCTTCCGCAATGCCGACCTGCTGCGCGAACTGTTCGAGACCGTCGTCCGGCGCTGCATAGCGGAAGGGCTCGTCGGCGGCGAAGGCTTTGCGGTCGATGCCAGCATGATCGTCGCCGACGCCCATCGTCAGCGCGGGATCGAAACGGCCGAGGACCTCAATCCTAAAGCCAAGCGGGCCGTGGCTGAGTATCTCGCCACTCTGGATGACGCCGCCTTCGGGGCCGCCACGCCGGTAGAGCCAAAGTTCGTATCGCCTGTCGATCCTGCAGCACGCTGGACCGCCTCTTGGGGCGGCCCGGCCGTCTACGCCTATTGCACCAACTATCTGATCGACGTGGAGCACGCCGTCATCGTCGATGTGGAGCCCTCGACCGCGGTGCGCCAAGCCGAGGTGACGGCCGCCAAGACCATGATCGAGCGGGCGCACGACGAGTTCGGCCTCTGGCCGGAGCGGCTGATTGCCGACACCGGCTACGGCTCGGCCGAAATGCTGAACTGGTTGGTGCATGAGCGTGGGATCGAGCCGCACATCCCGGTGTTCGACCACTCCAAGCGCAAGGACGGCACCTTCTCGCGTGAGGATTTCGCCTACGACCATGCAAGCGATACCTACCGCTGCCCGGGCGGAAAGACGCTCAGGCAACGCCAGAAGACCTATCGGGTGCCACATCCTCTCGTCGACGAGAATGGCATGATGCGCTATCGCGCCAGCAAGCTGGATTGCGACGCCTGTGCCCTGAAGCTCCGCTGTTGCCCGAAGGAGCCGGCGCGCAAAGTGCTGCGCTCGATCTATGAGGGTGCGCGCGACATGGCCCGCGATATCGCCAAGACCGACGCCTACCAAACCTCACGCTATCAACGGAAGAAGGTCGAGATGCTGTTCGCGCACCTCAAGCGCATCCTGAAGCTCGACAGACTGCGATTGCGCGGTCCCTGCGGTGCCCGCGATGAGTTCCACCTCGCAGCCACCGCCCAGAACCTCAGGAAATTGGCCAAGATCTGCACCACCCGGACACCAATCCCAGCCACTTAGGGCCAAGGAGCCGCCTCGACCCAACCGCAACTCGTCGCGGCGAAAAGAACGCCCGGCTTAATCACCGACTTCTTCAACACAATC
>NZ_JBVVPV010000128.1:0-1433 GCF_055811735.1 Mesorhizobium sp. WSM4850
CGGATAGCGGCTTTGGAATTGCAGGATTGGCGGTTTATGAGCGCTGTTTTCCTGCAATTCGGTTTTGCGATTCCCTTGTGCTGCGGAGCGTGATTCACTCGGTTCGGCGGCGGCGAATCGAGGGGACGGCGAATGTCCAAGCCACGCGAGAAGCGCGAGACGGGAGAGCAGGATCTGTTCCGCTCCAGGCTCGATCAGATCATCAACATGAAGCACGAGCTGGTGCGGCTGGCGCAGGCGATCGACTGGCCGGTGCTGGAGGAGCGTTTCGGCGCCGTCTATTCGGACGGCCCCGGATGCCGCCGCTGCCGACCCGGCTGATGGCGGGGCTGGCGATCCTCAAGCACACCTTCAACCTGTCGGATGAGGTGCTGTGCGAGCGCTGGGTGGAGAACCCTTACTTCCAGTATCTCACCGGCGAGACGTTCTTTTGCCATACGCTGCCGTTTGACCGCTCCTCGATGACGCGTTGGCGCAGCCGTATGGGCGAGGAGCGGATCGTGGCGCTGTTGCAGGAGAGCCTCAGCCTTGCGATCAAGACCGGGGCGATGAAGCCGGCCGACACGCGCCAGGTCATCGTCGACACGACCGTGCAGCCGAAGAACGTCATGTTCCCGACCGACGCCAAGCTCATCCACCGGGCGCGCGAACGGCTGGTGCGGCTGGCCAAGAGGAAGGGGCTCCATTTGCGCCAGAGCTATATGCGGGTCGGCAAGCTGGCGCTGATCAGCCATCAGCGCTATGCCCACGCCAAGCAGTTCAAGCGGGCGAACAAGGCGCTGCGCAGGCTCAAGACCTATCTCGGCCGGACCATTCGCGACATCTCTCGCCAGATCGCCGGCGATGCGGGGCTGGACGCGCTCTTCAAATGGCCGCTCTACCAGGCGGCCACCGTTCTCGAGCAACGCCAGCGCCAGCGCGGCCGCAAGATCTACAGCCTGCACGCACACGAGGTAGAATGCATCGGCAAGGGCAAGGCGCATATGCCCTACGAGTTCGGGGTGAAGGTGTCGGTGGCCACCACGCTGAAGCGCTCCAAGGGTGGCCAGTTCGCCCTGCATGCAAAAGCACTGCCCGGCAATCCCTATGACGGCCACACGCTGGCAAGCGTCATCCCCGACATGGAAAAGACCATCGGCAACGAGATCGGCCGCATCCTCGCCGATGCCGGCTATCGCGGCCACAACGCACCGCAGAGCCACAAGTTCAGGGTCTTCACCGCCGGCCAGAAGCGCCGCGTCACCCCAGCCATCAAGCGCCAGATGCGGCGGCGGTCGGCGGTCGAGCCCGTCATCGGCCACATCAAGAGCGAACACAGAATGGGCCGCAACTACCTCGCCGGCCAGCAGGGCGACGCCCTCAACGCCATCCTGGCCGCCGCCGGCTACAACTTCTCCCTCCTGCTCAGGTGGCTGAAGGATTTTTTGTCGCTC
>NZ_JBVVPV010000129.1:0-1385 GCF_055811735.1 Mesorhizobium sp. WSM4850
CATCATGACACAGCTTCCAAAGGACTTTCCGGATTTCGGGCTGACGCGTGAGCAGCGGCAGCTGGCCGTGCGCAGCCACTATTACGAGCGGCCCGGCATGGACGGTGCGCGCGGCGAGATCTGGTGCTACAGCGACCGTTTTTCGTACCGGCCGGGCGATGCGGTGCGACTGCAGGTGAGTTCGACAGCGCCCGCCTTTGCCATCGAGATCGTGCGCGACGGTGCAACCGAGACAAAGCTTCTCGAACGGAGCGGTATCGCCGCGCGCTGGCAGGACACGCCTGAGCAGTGCTCCGTCGAGGGCTGCGGCTGGGAAACGGCCTTCGAGTTCCGCATCGGTGACGACTGGCCGGCCGGCGGCTATCGCATCACATTGACGGCGGAGGCCCGCGCCGGCGAGCCGATCCGCTGCCATCATTTCCTGATCGTATTGCCGAAGACGGGTCGCAAACCGGGACGCATCCTGCAGGTGGCGGCGACCGGAACCTGGCTCGCGTACAACACCTGGGGCGGCTCCAACCACTACGAAGGCATCACCGGGCCGAACCAGAACCAGTATTCGCCTCTCGTGTCGACGCAGCGCCCCTGGGGTCGGGGCTTCGTCGTGCTGCCACCCGAAGCGCCACGCGTGCCGCTGGAGGTGGCGATGCCGCCTATGACCGTGCCGCGCCGTCCGCACCAGGAATGGGCCTACGCCACCGGCCATTCGAAGAAATATGCGTCCGCCGGCTGGGCAAGCTACGACAGCCATTTCTTCCGCTTCGCCGAGCGCGCCGGCTACGGTGTCGACCTCGCCAGCCAGCACGAGTTGCACTTCTCGCCGGAGATCCTGCTCGACTATGATTGCGTCGTATTCGTCGGCCATGACGAGTATTGGACATGGGAAATGCGCGACGTGGTTGACGCCTTTGTCGACCAGGGCGGCCATGTCGCGCGCTTCGCCGGCAACTTCATGTGGCAGACCAGGCTGGAGGACGAGGGCCGCCGGCAGGTCTGCTACAAGTACCGGGCGCGCGTCGAGGACCCGGTGTACAGAAGTGGCGACGTAAGCCGCGCGACCAATTCGTGGGAAGCGCCGGAGATCGGCCGCCCCGGCTGCAAGACCTTTGGTCTTAATGGCGCGGATGGCGTCTATGCCGGTTGGGCCGGCTTTGCGCCGCGCGGCGTGCGCGGCTTCCCAATTTATCGGCCGGACCACTGGGCCTTCGCCAAGACCGGACTATTTTATGGTGACCTGCTCGGCGCCGAGAGCCACATTTATGGCTACGAGGTCGATGGGCTGGACTACGAAATCCGCAACGGCCTGCCCTACCCTTCGCCGACGAGCGGCGCGCCGGACGGTCTCGAAATCCTCGCCGTCGGCATGGCCACCCTGGTCGAGGAGA
>NZ_JBVVPV010000130.1:0-1383 GCF_055811735.1 Mesorhizobium sp. WSM4850
CCCATAGGCGCTAACCTTAGGGGTAGACTGGTGGAATCGAGATGTGATTCCTAGGCCAGATGCAAAGGAATGATTCCATTGAAAGCGACTGGCAGGCTCTGATCTCGAGACTGTCACAATGTATTGATCTTGACACGACGGCGCGAGCGACGGGAGCGCTGGTACGTCGTCGCAACGTTGCGGACGCAGCGACATTGCTGCGTCTGGCCTTGGCCTATGGCCCCGGCGGGATGAGCCTGCGCTCGGCGGCCGCCTGGGCCGGGATGAACGACGTTGCGAGCCTTTCCGATGTTGCTCTTTTGAAGCGCTTGCGTGGAGCGGCCGATTGGCTTGGCTGCGTCGCAGGCGCCTTGCTGGAAAACGCTTGTGTCAAAAGTACCGCGGCGACGGGGCGTCGGCTGCGCGTCGTCGATGGCAGTTCGATCTCGCACCCCGGCAGTGCCGGCACGGACTGGCGGCTGCACGCCACCTACGAACCTGCGCTTGCGCGGTTCACGCATCTGGAGATTAGCGACGCTCGCGGCGGTGAAGGCTTCTTTCGTGTTCCGCTTCGCCAAGGCGACATCGTTGTTGGCGATCGCGCCTACGCTCGTATCCCGTCCCTTGAAAAAGTGGTGGCGGCGGGCGGCGACTTCATCGTGCGCACGGGCTGGAACAGTGTTCGGCTGACCACGCCCGAAGGGCAACGGGTCGACTGGAACACCATCTTTGAGCCCTTGCAGCCCGGTGAAGTTTGCGAGATGAGCGTGCTCCTGGAGCATTCAGGCCGCACAAGCAAGGGCCGAGGCAAGCCGCTCTTGCCGGCGAGGCTCATCGTCAAGCGCAAGGATGAGGAGGCCACGCAAAAAGCACAGAAAGCGGCAAGGCGAGGGCATCAGCGACGTGGCAGCAAGAGGCTGCACCCGATGACCCTCATCGCAGCAGGCTTCGTCATGTTGCTGACGTCGGTCCCAGCCGATGAATTGGCGGCCGACGAGGTTCTGCAAACCTATCGGCTGCGCTGGCAAGTCGAACTCGCCTTCAAGCGGCTCAAGAGTGGAATGGGTATCCATAAGCTTCCCGCACGCGATGAGCGGCTCGCTCGAAGCTGGCTGACAGCCCATCTGATCCTGGCGCTGATGATCGACGAGGCCGTCACCGACGTTCTCGACTCTCCCCCCTGTGACGATGAAACCACCCACAGCGCAATCGCTGTCGCTTTGGAGGCTGCATAGTCTCCTGCGTCCTGCAATCCTCAACGCCATACTGATCGTGATGCGGCCGGGAAAAATCGTGGCGCGCTTTGCCGAAATCATCCGCCACGTCTGCGATCCACCGAGGCGACGAAAAAGCCAATCCGCCGCAGCAAGGATAACGCTCGTGCCCTAAGTTAGCGCCTATGGG
>NZ_JBVVPV010000131.1:0-1341 GCF_055811735.1 Mesorhizobium sp. WSM4850
GCCGGGAGTCGTTTCGGCGGGGTTGTTCTTCATATTGTCCTGTACAGCGCCAAGACTCTCGCGAACAATTGACAAACCGCGGCGCAGGTCCGCCTCGGTAATGGTGAGAGCAACAAGGAACTTGAGCACCTCGCTCCGCCCGCCACAAGTTTCGATCACCAAGCCGCGACTAAGAGCTTCCCGGGCGATTTGGACCGCCAATGAATGATGCTTTTGTGGTACGAGACCGTACATCAATCCGCGCCCCCGTACAGTCAGGCCAAGGCTGGGGAAATCCTTTGCGATTGACTTGAGTTCCTCCGCCAGGATCGCGGACTTGCGAGCGATTTCCTCCTCAAATTTCGTGTCGGCCCAATAGGTCTCAAGAGCCGTGCGAGCAGTAACGAAAGCAAGGTTATTGCCTCTGAACGTGCCGCTGTGCGCGCCAGGCGACCAAATATCCAGTTCAGGCTTCAGAAGAACGAGCGACATCGGCGTTCCGATTGCCGACAAGGACTTTGACAGAGTGACAATGTCAGGAACGATCTTAGCAGCTTCAAAACTGAAGAATTGTCCCGTGCGGCCGACACCTGCCTGGATGTCATCGAGGATCATCAGGATGCCATGCTTCGTGGTGAGGTCACGCAGCCTTTGCAGCCATTTAAAGCTTGCAGGATTGATGCCCCCTTCCCCTTGAACTGCTTCCAGAATGACCGCGGCAGGTTTATCGAGACCGCTGCTCGGATCGTTCAGCAGCTTTTCGAAGTAATCGAGCGTGTCAACGGAAGCGCCGAGATAACCATCGTAGGGCAAAAATGCCACGTGTGCGACGGGATAACCTGCGGCACTCCGGTACTTCTTGTTTCCAGTCGCAGCCAACGATCCAGCGCTAACGCCATGGAACGCATTGGTAAATGCAACGATATTTGCCCTGCCGGTCACCAAGCGCGCCAGCTTCAGCGCCGCCTCGACCGCGTTCGTACCTGTGGGGCCCGTGAACTGCAATTTGTAAGTCAGACCACGCGGCTTCAGAATACACTGCTCGAAGGTTTCGATAAATGCCTTCTTGGCACTCGTGGCAAGGTCAAGCCCATGCACAATGCCGTCGCGCTCGATGTAATCCAACAACGGCTTCTTGAAGGCGGGGTTATTATGGCCGTAGTTAAGGGCGCCTGCCCCGGCGAAAAAATCAAGATATTCACGACCGTCTGCACCTATGAGGGTAGTGCCAACCGCGCGATCGAAGAGGATCGGAAATGACCGGATGTAGCCACGCACCTCAGACTCGAGGCGCTCAAAAATCGCGATGCTCGCATCGTTCGAAGGCGAGAATTTCTTGTTCATAGCGGCAATCTCCTTGCT
>NZ_JBVVPV010000132.1:0-1326 GCF_055811735.1 Mesorhizobium sp. WSM4850
GGCATATGCGCTAAGATAGGTGTTGCAGCGGGGAATCGGTTGTGATTCTACGCTGCGATGACTCACGAATCGCTTGTAGATGACGGCTGGGCCGAGACGATTGAACTCCTCGGCGGTGAAGAGTTGATCACAGGGAGTGCTCGCGAGACGAGGGCGTTCCTGCGGCCGCGGGGTGTCAGGTCGGCTACTGATCTGTTGCGCCTGACGCTGGCTTATTGCCTTGGCAAGGTGGGCATGCGGGGCGTCGTGGCCTGGGCGGCGGCAAGCGGGATCGCCGACATCTCGGATGTGGCGTTGCTCGGCCGGCTGCGCAATGCAGGGCCGTGGCTGCAGCAGTTGATTGGGTATCTTTTGAAGCGCGAGGAGAAAGGCCTGGCCAAAGGCCGGCTGATCCGCATCCTCGATGCGACGGCGGTTGCCAAGGCCGGTGTGCATGAGAAGAAGAACAATGGCCTTTGGCGGATGCACTGCGCCTTCGAGCTTGAGCGCGAGCAGTTCGATTTCATCGAGATCACCGACCAGAGCGAGGCCGAGCTGATCGACCGCGTGCCGGTGATACCGGGCGAGATCCGCATCGGCGACCGCGCCTATCTGCAGGCCGAGCGGATCGCAAAGGTCCTGGCGCAAGGCGGCGACGTTCTCGTGCGCGCGGCGTGGAAGAATGTGCGATGGCTCGACGCCAGCGGCACGGCGTTCGATCTCATCGGCCACCTGAAGAGCTGCCGCGAGGAGGTCATCGAAACGCCTGTCTGGCTGGGCCTCAAGAAGGGCGATCCCCTGAAGATGCGCCTGATCGCCTTGCGCAAATCCGAGGCCGCGGCACAAGAAGCACGACGCAAGATCAACAAGGAAGCCAAGGCCAAGGGCACGCAGGTTCGACAGGAGACGCTGATTGCTGCCGGCTTCGTGATCCTCGTGACCTCGCTCGACCAGGATGAGTTTGACGCCGACACAGTTCTCAAGCTCTATCGCTTGCGCTGGCGCATCGAGCTCGCCTTCAAACGTCTGAAGAGCCTGATCGGACTGCGCGCTCCCCCCGCCAAAGACCCAAGGATCGCAAAGCCTTGGATTCTTGCCCACTTCCTCATCGCGCTTGTGACCGAACCCCTCTCGCAGGAGTTTGGTGTCTCTCCCCCTTGAGCGACGGGCGCCCGCTACTGTGGCGCGCCACCCGCCAGATCGTCGCCTCTCTGATCGCAGCGATCTTTGCTCAACCTCCCTTGGCAATCCTGCGCCAAAATCTCCCCGCCTTGCGACATCGATGGCGTGAGCCACCACGAAAGCGCAAATTTCAGTCCATGCCAAAACTATCTTAGCGCATATGCC
>NZ_JBVVPV010000133.1:0-1322 GCF_055811735.1 Mesorhizobium sp. WSM4850
GCGATCGGCAGCACGCCGAGGATCGCCGACACCGCCGTCAGCACCACCGGGCGGGCACGTTCGCGGCAAGTCTGCAGCACCGCGTCCATCTTGTCCCAGCCCTCTTCGCGCAGCCGGTCGTAGGTGTCGATCAGCACGATGTTGTTGTTCACCACCACGCCGGCCAGTGCGATTACGCCGATGCCTGACATGACGATGCCGAACGCCTCTCCGGTCAACAGCAATCCCAGGAACACGCCAACCGTCGCCATGACTACGCAGGATAGCACCAGCCAGACGCTGGTGAACTTATTGAACTGCATCAGAAGCACCAGGAAGATCAGGAAGATCGCCGCGCCGAAGGCCTTGCTGAGGAAAGCGCTGGCCTCGGCGCTGTCCTCGTTCGAGCCGGCGAGCTTCCAGCGTATGCCACTGCCGAGATCCACTTCGGCGACAGCCTGGCTGACCTGCTGCTGGACAGAAGCGACCTGCTCGCCGGCGGCGACATTGGCCTGGACGACCACGGTGCGCGCGCCATCGATGCGGTTGAGGATGCCGACGGTCGGCTCGGGCTTGCGCACGACGAAATTCGAGATCGGCACCGACCCTTGCGACGTCTGCACCCTGAGGTCGTCCAGTGTCGACAGCGTGCGCCGGTCCTCGGGCAGGCGCAGCCTGATGTCGACGGCGTCGTCCGCACCGGCCGGCCGGTATTCGCTGAGCTTCAGCCCGTTCGTCACCAGTTGCACCACCGTGCCGACCGAGGTCGGGCTGATGCCGTATTGCGCCGCCTTGGCGCGATCGACGTCGAGCGCCCAGTCGACGCCAGGCGGCGGCAGGCCGTCGGAAATGTCGATGACGCCGGGCACCTTGGCAATGCGCGCGGCGACGGCGCGCGCCTTGTCGTCGAGGCCCTTCGGATCGACGGCTGACAGCCTGATCTGGATCGGCTTGCCGGTGGGCGGGCCGGCCTCGGGCACGCGAACCTCGACGTCGACGCCGGGAATGCCGGCCATGACGCCGCGCAGTTCGTCCAGGATGGCGTTCGCCGATTTGCGCTCGCGCCAGTCGACGAACTCGTACTGGATCACGCCGACCACGTCTTCGGGAATGTCCTGGCCGCCGCCTTGCGTCTTGCCGACACGGGTATAGACCGATTTCACGCCCGGCCAGCCGAGAAGCCGGTTTTCCGCGGTCGTTGTGGCGGCATCCATTTCGGCGAGCGAAAGGTTGCCGCGGGCGTGCACATAGAGCAGGCCGTAGTCAGGCTCGACATTCGGGAAGAACTCGACGCCGGCGCCGTATTTCGAATAGGCAAAGCCGACACCGAACAAGAGGCCGAC
>NZ_JBVVPV010000134.1:0-1288 GCF_055811735.1 Mesorhizobium sp. WSM4850
CATAAGACCGGAAAACATCGAACTCATTGACGTCGCTGCAGGTGGCGCGGTTGATGATCTCGCACACAATGTCCTGCCTGGGATCTGCATCACTGATGCCGTTCTCTCCTGCCCAAACTGGACGTCATTTCGCGCGACCGTCGGTTACCCTCAAGCCATTGACGGCCTAGCGCGGTAGTTTTCATCACGCGCCATCACCGCCCTTCCGTAAGAAGGCAAGCAACTTGACCTCGCCGGGATTCGATCGGCGCTTCGGGTGTTGCATCCTCAACACGCTGCTGTTCGACATGGCCCGCCGCGGCGCAAAGAAGGGCCTTCGCCAGGCTTCGATCGGCGGCCGCATGGCGGTGCGGACAAGTGAGGGAGGGTAGTGTTATGGCCGCCGGCGAGTTCCACCTCTGCGATATATTGCTGGACACCGGTTTCGGCAGTAGCGACGCGCGCACTAGATGTGGAGCCTCAAGGTTTTCCATTGTCAGACTGAGGCGACTGATTGGTGTTTTGGATTTTAGGCTGCCGTGCGGTCTATGCCAATTGTAGCGGTGCAGCCAAACGGGCAGTTGGGCCGCGCGGTGATCTGAGGTTGAATAGGCGATGGCATAGGCCCACTCGCGGAGCGCGGTCTGGATGAAGCGCTCGGCCTTGCCGTTGGTTTTCGGGGTATAGGGTTTGGTCCTGACGTGCTTGAGGCCGTGCTTGCGGCAGGCCTTGGCAAAGACCCTGGACCTGTAGCAGGAGCCGTTGCGGTCATGACGCGGCTGACGGCGATGCCGAGAGCGGCATAATAGCAGAGCGCCGCCTCGAGGAAGGCGACGGCACTCTGCTTCCTTTCATCCGGCAGTATCTGCGAGAAGGCGATGCGCGAGGCGTCGTCGATGGCGACGTGGATGAATTCCCAGCCGGCGCCGCGGCTGTTGGACTGGCCTTTGCGATCACCTGTGATGCGGTGGCCGACGCGCTCGAAGCGGCCGAGCTTCTTGATGTCAATGTGGATCATTTCGCCTGGCTGCTCGCGCTCATAGCGCATCACCGGCTCGGCTGGCTCCAAGTCCGTCAATCGCGAAAGGCCCGCGCGCGCAAGCACCCGGCTCACCGTCGCCGGCGAAACGCCAACCTCATGCGCGATGTGCTGGCCGGTGAAGCGCCGGCGCCGCAGCGCCACGATCGGCTCGACGATCGGCTGCTCGGTGGCGCTGGGGCTGTGCTTGGGCCTCCAGTCTCCTCGGTCAGGCCCGAATGGACAACCTTCCGAAAGCTCACAACTAGAGCACGTCCTGTTTAATCCGGT
>NZ_JBVVPV010000135.1:0-1254 GCF_055811735.1 Mesorhizobium sp. WSM4850
CTAGGCTTTGACGAAAAGCTTCCTGGGTACCTTCGACAGGCACTCGTTCCCATCAGGTGTGATGAGAACGGTCTCGGTGATTTCGAAACCCCAGTCGTCGTACCAGAAACCAGTCATGAAGTGGAAGATCATCCCGGGCTGGAGCACGGTCCTGTCCCCTCGCCGCAAGCTCATCGTGTGTTCACCCCAATCCGGAGGGTATGACAGCCCGACTGGATATCCGGCTCGAGTAGTCTTCTCCAGTCCATATTTCTCAAGGACATCAAAGAATGCCACGGCCCAGTCCTCGCAAGTCGCGCCTGGCTTGGCAACCTGGAGGCCCACTTCCATACCCTCAATCGTGGCCTTCTCCGCATCCAAAAAATGCTGCGGCACCTTGCCGAGGCAGTAGGTCCGGGCGGTCGGGACATGGTAGCGCTTGTGAACACCGGCTATTTCGAAGTAGGTTCCTTCATTGTTTCGGAGAGGCTGATCGTCCCACGTGAAATGGCACGCCGATAATTCGGCGCCTGACGGAAGCATCGGTACGATGGACGGGTAATCACCTCCGAACTCGGGGGTTCCGCGAATCGCTGCATCGTAGATTTGTGCAACAAGGTCACACTTGCGCATTCCGGGTTCCATCTTTTCCAAGATGCGCTCATGCATGAGGGTGACGATCTGTCCCGCCTTGCGCATGTATTCGAGTTCCTGCGGACTCTTAACCGCTCGCTGCCAGTTCACGAGCACAGTCGCATCAACGAATTTGGCATTCGGCAGCCGTGAGGCCAAAGTTTCAAAGGCGGTCGCAGACAAATAGTAGTTGTCCTTCTCAAGGCCGATTACGCCCTTGTCGAGCTTGCGGCCGACAAGAACTCTGCAAAGATCTTCCATCGGATGACAGGCAGGCGTCTGGACGTACTTGTCATCGTAGCTGACGACATTATCATCGGAGAAATAAACCGTTCGCTTAGCGCCGTTCTCATCCGAGCACCGACCCCACCATATCGGGTCACCCTCAGGGGGCACGATGACCGCTTGGTGGTTATAAAAGGACCAACCATCATAGCCGGTCAGCCAAGCCATGTTCGCAGGTTCGCTAATGATGAGCATATCAATGCCGCGCCTCTGCATCTCAGAACGAGTTTTGCTAAGCCGCGTTCGATATTCTTCCAAGCTGAAATTCAATTTTGTGGCGACCACTGTTGGCTCCCGTATTGGATTCCGACGAACGTTAAACCGGGCACGAAGCCCATGGCGTGAATTTAGCTGCGT
>NZ_JBVVPV010000136.1:0-1231 GCF_055811735.1 Mesorhizobium sp. WSM4850
AGACATCGCGAACAGGTGTGCGAGGACATCGCGAACAGTTTGCCATGCTATAGAGCCAGGGCATTGAGGTCGATGGTTTCTATTTTCTGGTGTCTGAACCAGGCGTCGAAGACGCCGTCGGCAGCGGTTGGGCGAAAGGCGACGGATTTGCCGGCGAAGGCCCTGCACAGGCGCATGGTGTGGCCGAGGATGGAGACGAAGCCATGCTGCTGAACGCGGCGGACGAGATCGTCCTTGGCATAGTCGAACGGCTCGATGATTTCGCGATACTGGCGCTGCGAGACGCGGTAGCGGTCGAGCGGCACAGGGCCGCCAAGCGCGTCGTGCGGGCGCACGGTGTTGTAGACGTGACGCCAGCGATCGAAGGCGTCCTGGGCCTTGGGGATCGGCAAAGGGCGGTCCCTGCAGCGCTTCGGCTTTGAGCGAGCGATGGAAGCGCTCGTCCTTGCCGAGCGTCTGCGGGTGGCAAGGCCTGGAATGGCTGACGGCGACGCCAGCCTCGATCAGCCAGACGGTGAGCAGCGTGAAGTTGTTGCGGCCGCCGTCGCCCCAGGGCGGGCCATTGTCGGTGGCGATACGCCACGGCGGCCGTATCGGCGGAAGGCGGCGATCAGCCTGGCCTTCACGGTTGCGGTGGTCTGATCGGCGCAGGCCGACAGCACGATCGAGAAGCGCGAATGGTCATCGAGCATAGTGAGCGGATGCAGCCGACCGCCACGCAAGGCGACGTGGCCCTTGAAATCCATCTGCCACAAATCGTTGGGAGCTTCGTGCTCGAAGCGGATGAAGGGCTGCGCCCCGCCTCCCAGCGCGATGCCGTTGCGGCGCAGGATGCCGGTCACCGTCGAGGCCGCGGGCGTGCCGATGCCATTGCGGGCGATGACGCGCGCGATCTTGCGTCCATCCCAAGCCGGATGCGCTGCACGCACCGCAAGCGCAGCCGTTTCCACCTCCGGCGCGCACTGCGCCGGGCTCGATCGCGGCCGCCGCGACTGCTCGGCCAGTGCTGCCTCGCCCTCGCTCCGGTAGCGCGAAAGCAGCTTGTGGCCGCACGTCCGTCCGATGCCGAAGCGCCGACACAACGCGCTCACATTCGCCCCCTCCGCCGAGGTCAGCCTCACGAACTCCAACTTCTGCTTCATCGCGCTGTCCTTGAACGGCATCCCGAACCCCCTCGCGCACAACGCGCAAAACTGTTCGCGATGTCCTCGCACACCTGTTCGCGATGTCT
>NZ_JBVVPV010000137.1:0-1194 GCF_055811735.1 Mesorhizobium sp. WSM4850
CAAGTACATGAGCGCGGAGGCGCGCGCCAACATACCGTCGGAAGAGCAGATCAGTTCCGAAATGGTGGTTCCGGACCCCAAATGGGTCAACGCCAACACGCAAATGCTGATCGACCGCTGGAATACCTGGATTCAGAAGTAGCCTTCCTCCCAGACCGGGGCTGCCGGACCAGCCGGCAACCCCGACAGGACACGCAAACCCTACATTTGACTTGTCATTCCTGGTTGCGGTTCGAAACCATGTTGCTAAAATAATTCGTTGCCTTACGGTCACCAGCCTCCATCTTCAATTGCTGAAAGGCCGCGTAGGCTAGTAGGACAAATTCCGCCTGTGCATCATTGCCGGCAATGAAAGCGCGCCAGTAGTCAGTGCGGCGAGATCGTGCTTGTCCAGAGGGTCGAGCATTACGCGCTTGCCGTGCTTGATCGGCCGCCGCAACGCGTTCTTGCTGGTGCTACCAACATGGAGTCTGGAGTGCTCGTGAAGCGGCCGGAGCCGGAGCGCGGCAGACCGAGCTCGGCAATCAGGAGGCGCTCGCGCCGAAGGCTGACAGGTCCCGGGACGACAAGCTCAAGATCGAGTGCTTGCCAGCACCCGCCGGACTCTCCCATGACGGCCTTGCGAAAGTCAACGTCCGCAAACTCGTTGATGCCCACGGCACATTGCCTCAGACCGCGATGTCGAACGTGAACCCCGTACCCAATAGGCGCTCCCCGACTGGAGTGCAGTGGTCTCGAATCTTATCCACGCGACCGGAGCCAGGTCACTGGACCAGGTTTCATATCTTCCCAAAGTTCTGCATGCTGTCTTTGCGCGACGATTCTACGGTCGAAAACAATACTTCTTCTGGGAAGGAAGACCGGATGAAGCATGGGACCGCCAAATCGCCTCTTCCAGTATTCACGCCGACAATGTGCCTATCGATCGACATTAAATTACCTCACTTCGCAAAGCACCCGCTGTGCCTCACGTCCGACAGATTAAACGTGTCCAACGTGGAAACCGCACCTTCGATCATGTCGGCGAGGGGACCTCGCTCATCGTCATCACCAGCCATCGTATTAGGCAAATGGCCGTCCGTGTTTTGGTTCGGAACAGTCACACGGGACTCTACCTGCGCCCGAGATAACGGTTAAGCACATTGCATGTCACGTGTTCGACCCAGGCGTCGCGTCTCAGAAGACCTGCCACCC
>NZ_JBVVPV010000138.1:0-1154 GCF_055811735.1 Mesorhizobium sp. WSM4850
TGCCGGCATCGGTGTCGCCATTCGCGGCGATCGGGATAGCTACGGCGACGTTGTCATCGCTTTTGTTCCCACCCCAAGAGGGATCGTTGTCGCTGCCAGCCTCGGCATCGTCCATCAGCGCCAGGGCGACAGGTACCGCGGTCGAGTTGCCGCCGTTGCCGCCATTGCCGCCGGACCCGCCGTCGCCGCCCTTGGCGTCGGCAAAGCCAAGCGCGCCAGCATCGCCGCCCTTGGCGTCGGAATCGCCGCCGTCGGCCTTGGAGTCGCCGCCGACGCCGACGCCCAGGCCGAGGCCCAGACCGAGCCCGACGCCGTCGCCGCCGTCGCCGCCCTTGGCGTCGCCGCTGTAGCCGCCATAGGCTTCGCCGCTGTCGCCGTCGCCGCCCTTGCCGTCACCGCCGAGGCCTGCGCCGACAGCCACGCCGGTCGCGTCGCCGCCCTTGGCGTCGCCGCTAACCGCGATCGGCACGGCGTCGCCCCCATAAGCGCTGCCACCGTCTGATTTGGCGTCAGCGGAGCCGACGACAATCGGCACGCTCACCGCCACGCCGCCGCCCTTGGCATCGCCGCCCTTGGCGCTGCCGGTATCGGCATCGCCGCCCTTGGCGCCGAAGCCACCGAAAGCGACCGAATCGCCAGCATGGCCGCCGTCGCCGCCGGCATCAATGCCTTCCTCGGACTTGGCGTAACCACCCTTGGCGTCGCCCTTGTTGCCGAAGTAGCCGTTATTCTGGACCGTCGCGCTGCCGAGATAGTCGTTGTCCTTCATGTCGCCGGTCTGGTTGATGATGGTGGCGCTGTGGCCATTGCCAGCGCCGGCAAACGCGCCGTTCAGGACGTCCGAGAAGCTGACGTCATCGCCCGGATCGAAGCTGATGTCGCCGTCGCGGCTGAACATCATGACGCCGCCGAGGCCGACATTCACGTCGTCGAGGTCAATGAAATCGTCGTCCTGCTTTCCGTCCGACGTCGCGCTGGCGCTAACATTGGCGTTAACATTGTTGGTGTTGGTGTTGGTGTTGCTGTTGTTGCTGCTGTTGCTGCTCGAATTGCTGTTGTTGTTGCCGTTATTGTTGGTGTTGTCGCTGGTCGAATTGGCCGTAGCGTCGCCAATGCCGATGCCAGCTCCGACACCCACACCTACGCCGACGCCT
>NZ_JBVVPV010000139.1:0-1143 GCF_055811735.1 Mesorhizobium sp. WSM4850
GCGCCCTCAACAGCGCTGTAGCGAGCGAGCGGCGCAGCGGCGGTCATCGATGTTCTTCGGTAGGGTTGGGTTGCTGACACAACCTGATTCGAAGGAACCATCGATGACCAACGACATGATGAACCTGCGCACGCTCGTAGAGAAGACCCCCGATGCCGATATCCTGCGCGAGATGATCGGCTTTGCCGCCGAGCGGCTGATGGAGCTGGAGGTGGGCGCCGCCACCGGCGCGGCCCATGGCGAGAAGAACCCACTGCGGCTTGTCCAGCGCAACGGCTACCGCGACAGAGACTGGGAGACGCGGGCCGGCACCGTCGAGCTGCGCATCCCCAAGCTCAGGAAGGGCTCTTACTTCCCGAGCCGCGGCGCATGGCCGAGAAGGCGCTGATCGCCGTCATCCAGGAGGCCTACGTCCAGGGTATCTCGACGCGCTCGGTCGACGACCTGGTCAAGGCGATGGGCATGAGCGGCGTCTCCAAGAGCCAGGTCAGCCGGCTGTGCGAGGAGATCGACGGCAAGGTGAAGGCCTTCCTCGACAGGCCCATCGAGGGCGACTGGCCCTATCTGTGGATCGATGCCACCTACCTGAAGGTGCGCCGCGGCGGACGCATCGTCTCGGTCGCCGTCATCATCGCCGTCGGTGTCAACGCAGACGGCTGGCGCGAAGTGCTGGGCATGGAGGTCGGCACGTCTGAGGCCGAGCCGATCTGGACGGAGTTTTTGCGCAAGCTGACCCGCCGCGGCCTGCGCGGCGTCAAGCTCGTCGTTTCCGATGCCCATGAAGGCATCAAGGCGGCCGTCACCAAGGTGCTGTGCGCGACATGGCAGCGCTGCCGGGTCCATTTCATGAGGAACGTGCTGGCGCATGCCGGCAAGAGCGGCGCCGCGTCGCACGGCCTTCATCGCCACCGCCTTCGCCCAGGAGACGGCCGAGGCCGCCAGCACCCAATGACGCGCCGTTGCCGACCAGATCCGGCCGAAGGTGCCGAAGCTGGCGACAATCATGGACGATGCCGAGCCCGACGTGCTCGCCTACATGACCTTCCCCAAGGAGCACCGTGCCAAGCTGCATAGCACCAACCCGATCGAGCGCCTCAACGGCGAGATCAAGCGCAGGACCGAGGTCGTCGGCATCTTCCCCAA
>NZ_JBVVPV010000140.1:0-1138 GCF_055811735.1 Mesorhizobium sp. WSM4850
CATCGTGGCACCTCCGCCAACAATGAATCAGCCGCTCACCATCAATTCAACCGGATTAATAGGTCCTGACCCTAGCTAATGGCAACAGTCTGCATCAACCGGCCGAGGGAGGAGACTTGAGAGGCCAGCCAGATCGAACGAAAGGTTGGATTCTTGAGCGGCGCAAATGCCGCCGGTGAACCTGGACCCTCGTCTGCGCCGCGACACTGCTCATGCAATCGCTTACTCTCGCTCCTGTTCCATTGTCACATTCCTTTACAGTGAGGAGCCGCCGCCACTCAGTGAACCAACTAAGGCACGGAGAGCAGCCAATCTGCGCGGACACTCAGCCAATTGAAGCCCGGCAGGAGACTAAGCTCGCTGCCGGGCTGGTACGCCTTGGGAGGTGGCGTAAGTCGGAATCCTCTCTGCACAAGCCCTGAACCCCTGTTGCTGCTCCGGCAGGAAGCAGATTGATCCTTTCCCGGCCGCAAGTACTTCTCCGAAGCATCCTTGTGGCCGCAACCGATCTCGGGAGTAGTACTCGATCTTCGGCGGAATGGTCCTGACGAGTTCCATAACCAGACCTCGGATCGCAACCCGCCGATATCTTGCGATAGCCCCCCCCGAAGCCTCGAATTGGCTCGACCTGCTCACGTCCATTGGTTCGACCGCGGGTAGGTCGCGCTCGAGTATCCGGGGTGCGGTGTGGATTGTTCTTCGTGCCTGACGTCCCTTCCCTTCCGGATAGTTGCGCCTCAGCAGGTCACTCTGGGCTACTACTTCGATTTGGCAGCCTGAAGCCGCGTGCTCAGTGCGAATGTAGCAGCGTCGAATGAGCAGTTTGCGCGAATTATTTGCGGCAGATGCAGGAAATCGACGTTCTCCGGCTCTCCGCGACCGTTATGAGGGGCACTGAACGGTCGGTATCAAGCTTGGGCTGGAAAGCCCAAGGGATATCGGGGCGCGATTTGAAACCCGCATGACAAGTGGAACTGCCGCATGCGCATGGAGCTGAATGTCGGCTCAGATATTATTTCGTGGGACTAGCGGCGAACAAGAACGTGAGCTGGGAGGAACTACAGATGGACACGTGGAAACACGACGAGACCAGGAATAGTCCCTTGAGACGTGCAATCCTGAGGGGAATGGCTGCACT
>NZ_JBVVPV010000141.1:0-1109 GCF_055811735.1 Mesorhizobium sp. WSM4850
CTCCAGTCTCCTCGGTCAGGCCCGAATGGACAACCTTCCGAAAGCTCACAACTAGAGCACGTCCTGTTTAATCCGGTTCATATCCTGCGGCTTTGAAGTAATTGGCACATTCGGCTGGGGTGAAGAGGTCGACGACCGCGCCGACCGCGTCCCACAGAGCCTTGATGGTTCTCTCGGCCTTTGCTCGCAGCAGCGCCTTGAGTTTGGCGAAGGCGTTCTCAATCGGATTGAAGTCGGGACTGTAGGGCGGCAGGTAGAGCAGGCTCGCGCCTGCGGCCTCAATCGCGTCGCGCACGCCGGCGGCCTTGTTTGCGGGCAGGTTGTCCATGACGACTACGTCGCCCTCCGACAATGTCGGGAGGGACCAGCACCTGCTCGACATAGGCCAGGAACACGTTGCCGTTCATAGCGCCGTGGTAGACGAAGGGCGCAGTCATGCCCGTCAGCCGCAGCGCTTGGGTGAAGGTCGTGGTCTTCCAGTGGCCATGCCATGCGGCACGCCGGCCCGGCAGCGCTCGCCGCGCGGCGCTCTTCCACGCAGGCGAGCCATCTTTGTGGAGAGGCCGGTCTCGTCGATGAACACGAGCTTCGTCGGATCGAGATCGAGCTGGCCGTCGAACCACTCCCGGCGCCGCTTCAGGACGTCGGGGCGATCCTGCTCCAGTGCGTGCGAGGACTTTTTTGAATGTCCAGCCGTGGCCGCGAAGCCAGGCGCTCAAGGCGCTGCGGCTGATCCGCACCGACTGCTCGGCGACGAGCCACTCCACCATCTCGTTCAGCGTGATGTCCTTGCGCTCCCCGATCAGCCCGGCGATGAAGGCTTCATGCGCATTGAGGCTGGATGCGCGGCGGCGGCCCTGCGGGCGTGGCCCCAGTTCACCGATCTTCGCCCGCGCAATCCAGCGGATCGCGCAGGAGACTCCCACGCCGAACCGCGCCGCCGCTTGCCGCGCCGACATGCCCTCGTCCGAAGCCTTCAAGACCCGCAACCGAAGATCCCCGCTTAATGCTCTTCCCATCGTCCACCTCCATCGAGGGGGATGTTGAATCAGCACAAAACGCAGCCGTCACATCACAATCGATTCATCGATCACAGGACGTGCCTCTAG
>NZ_JBVVPV010000142.1:0-1043 GCF_055811735.1 Mesorhizobium sp. WSM4850
TCGACAGACCGTCGCATGCTGGTGATCAAGCAGCCGATCGGTGTCGTCGGCACGATTACGCCATGGAATTTCCCAGCGTCGATGGTGGCGCGCAAGATCTCGCCGGCCTTGGCGGCGGGCTGCGCGATCGTGCTCAAACCTGCTGAACAGACGCCGCTCGTGGCAGGCGCAATGTTCGCCCTCGCGCATCAAGCCGGCTTTCCAGACGGCGTCGTCAACCTGATCTATGCGTCCGAAGGTGGTGGCGTCGGACGCGAACTCTGCTCCAATCCCAAGATCCGCAAGATCAGCTTTACGGGCTCGACCGAGGTTGGCCGGCTGCTCATGCGCCAGTGCTCGGACCAGATCAAGAAGGTCAGCCTCGAGCTCGGCGGCAATGCCCCTTTCATTGTCTTTGATGACGCCGACATCGACGCTGCGGTTGACGGCGCGATCCAGGCGAAGTTCCGCAACGCCGGCCAGACTTGCGTTTCAGCGAACCGCCTTTACGTCCAATCGAGCGTTCACGATGAGTTCGTTGAGAAGTTCGTGGAGAAAGTCCGGTGCTTGTCGGTTGGCGACGGCTTCGCCCCCGGAGTGGACGTCGGACCGCTCATCGACTTGAATGCTTTGGCCAAGATCGAGTCCCACATCGCAGATGCCGTTGCCAAGGGTGGGACAATTCGATGCGGGGCCGAACGTATCGGCAAGGATGGCACCTTCTTCGAACCCACGGTCCTCACTGAAATCTCCAGCATGATGGCGGTTGCGCAAGAGGAGACTTTCGGGCCGCTGGCGCCGATCATTCGCTTCCACGAGGCGGATCAGGTTGTGCGTGAGGCCAACGACACGATCTACGGCCTCGCCGCCTATTTCTATGCCTCGAACCTGAAGCGTGTCTGGCGCGTGGCCGAGGCATTGGAATATGGCATGGTTGGCATCAACACGGGGCGTATGTCTTCGGAAGCGGCGCCCTTTGGCGGGATGAAGCAGTCCGGCATCGGGCGGGAGGGTTCCCGCCACGGGCTCGAAGACTACCTCGAAATGAAATATCTCTGCATAGG
>NZ_JBVVPV010000143.1:0-1041 GCF_055811735.1 Mesorhizobium sp. WSM4850
ACCTTTCAGGTGCGGCTCGATGATGCCGGCGCTGAGATGAGCTTCCACGCGCGGCCTGACGGCATCTATGGCTCGGTGCGCATGCTTTCCCAGCGCCAGGACGCCGCTTTCGATCTCATCAGGCTCGCGTTGAACAGGCCCCGCTTCGATCAGGAACCCTTTGACCGAACCCGCGCTCAGCTTCTCTCCGGCATCATCGCCAACGAGCGCGAACCTCACGCGATCGGCAGGGATGCATGGCGGCGCAGGCTCTACGGCGCGCATCCGTATTCGAGGCCGCCCGAGGGCACCAAGGAAAGCCTGGCCCGCATAACGCCCGCCGATCTAAGCGCCTTCCACAAGGCCGCTTTCGCCCGCGAGGGGCTGCACGTGGCGGTTGTCGGCGACATCGATGCCAAAGCCCTGAGTGCAAGGCTCGACCAGTTGTTCGGCGATTTGCCTCAGAAGCAGGCGCTCGCCCAGGTACCTGATGTCACCCCGAAGCTCGGCCAGTGGACGTTGGTCGCATACGCCCTGCCCCAGACTTCGCTCCAGCTGGCTTTTCCCGGCGTCGGACGCAGCGACCCGGAATTCTATGCCGCGCAGCTGATAAACGATATACTCGGAGGCTCGCCATTCACCTCACGTCTGTTCCAGGAAGTGCGGGAAAAGCGTGGCCTGGCCTACGGTGTGTCCTCTAGTTTGGAAGGCCGCCAGCATTCCAACACGCTTGTCGTGACCACGTCGACGCGCGCCGACAGGGCGGCGGAGACACTCGACCTGATTAGACAAGTAATCAAAGAGCTGGTGGACACCGGGCCAACAGCGGCCGAGCTCGAAGCGAGCAAAAAGTATCTGATCGGGGCCTATGCTATCAGCAATCTTGGTTCCTCCAGGGCGATCTCAGCCACGCTTCTCAGGCTGCAGCTCGACAAGCGCGGCATAGACTACATCCAGCACCGCCCGGCCCTCATCGAGCAGGTGACGCTCGACCAGGTCAGGGCGGCGGCGAAGAAACTGCTGTCGGCCGAGCCCGCCATTATGGGCGTTGGCCCGCGGCTA
>NZ_JBVVPV010000144.1:0-1032 GCF_055811735.1 Mesorhizobium sp. WSM4850
GCAGGACATTGTGTGCGAGATCATCAACCGCGCCACCTGCAGCGACGTCAATGAGTTCGATGTTTTCCGGTCTTATGCACAGATCGGCACTGGCGTGCGGGTCGAGCTGCGATCTTGTGCGAATCTCAAGTTCACCGTTGGTGACATAGGTGATGACGCCGTTGTGCGATTGGCCGTTTCGCTGCCCATGGAACCAATTAGATCTCCCGACGAACTCGGCTACAAACTTGTCGGCTGGAGTCTCGTAAATCGCAATCGGCGATCCTCGCTGAACGATCTTTCCCTTGCTCATGACGACCACCTCGTCACCCAGGCTTAGAGCTTCCTCCTGATCATGCGTGACAACGATCGTAGTTGCCCCCACAGACCTCAGAATCTCCTTGAGTTCGAGGCGCAGCTCAAGGCGCAGCTTCGCGTCAAGCGCGGACAAAGGCTCGTCGAGAAGAACGATCTGCGGGTCGGTTGCGAGCGCCCGCGCAAGTGCTACACGCTGCTGCTGCCCGCCGCTCAGCTGACGGGGATATCTGTCTTCCATGCCGACCAAGTGTACAAGCGACAGCATCTGCTTGATCCGAGAGGGTATCGCCGATGCCGGCGTTCCACGGTACCGCATGCCATAGGCGACATTTTGTGCAACCGTCATGTGGGGGAAGAGCGCGTAATCCTGGAATACGAGGCCAACATTACGCTCATAGGGTCTCAATTGCCTTACATCTTCACCCGCAATATTCACCGTGCCACTGTCGGGCGACGTAAAACCCGCAATAATCCGAAGCGTAGTGGTCTTGCCACAGCCGCTCGGTCCTAAAAGAGAGAGAACCGCTCCCTTTTCTATAGCCAGGGATACATTATCAACTGCGGTGAAATCTCCATACTTCTTGAACACATTTCTTAGTTCGAGAACAGTCATCCAATCACGACCTATAGATTCCACCGCCAATGGCTCGCTCCAGACCAAGCACCCGGTCGAGCACCAACAGCAATATGAGTGTTAGCCCTATTAGGGCGACGGCTACCGCAGCTATTGTGAGA
>NZ_JBVVPV010000145.1:0-973 GCF_055811735.1 Mesorhizobium sp. WSM4850
AGAAGAACGATGCCGCCGATGCCGAGGCGATTGTGATTGCGGCCCAGCGGCCGGAGATGCGATTCGTCGAGCTGAAATCGGAAGAACAGCAGGCCAGGACAGTGTTGTTCCGAGCTCGCCAGCGCCTCGTCCATCAGCGCACCGATCTGGTGAATGCATTGCGTGCCATTCTCTACGAATACGGCCACGTCGTCGCGCAAAGGCATCCATCATCTCACACGCATTAAGGAGATCGTCGAGGAACCAAAGAGCAATCTGCCCGAACTGGTCCGCCACGAATGCCAGGACCTTATCGATTGCATGGAAGACGGAGCGGATCGAGGCCAAGAGCGTGCAGCTCAGGAAGCTGGCGACAGAGACCGAAACAGTGCGGCGGCTGCAGACCATGTCGGGAGTTGGCCCGCTGACCGCGCTGGCGTTGAAGCATTCGCACCCGACATGGCCAGCTTCAAACGCGGCCGGGACTTCGCGGCTTGGCTGGGCCTTGTCCCACGGCAGCATTCCTCGGGAGGTAAGGAACGCCTCGGGCGGGTTTCGAAGGAGGGACAAGCCGACATTCGCCAATTGCTCATCATCGGGGCCATGTCACGTTTGAACTGGCTTGGTCGCAGATCGATCCCCAAGGGCTCTTGGCTGGCACATATGCTGGCGAGAAAACCGCGCATGCTCGTGGCGATCGCCCTGGCGAAACAAGATGGCGCGGGCAATCTGGGCGATGCTGAGAACGAATGAGGATTATCGGAATCCGGGGTCGGCTGCGGCTGCATGATCGACCTGCAGCAAACAGCCCGGCGCCGGTTAAGGGGGTGTGAGAAGGCGACGACCCGAATGGGCGCAACGATCGAACAGATCTGGATCAGGAAAACCAGCTGGAGCCAAAGAGCCATGTGCTCGCTGTTGAGATTTGGACCTGATCTGCAGATCCCATACCGGCCAGCGGCTCTGGAAATGCCGCACATGAAGGCCTGACAGA
>NZ_JBVVPV010000146.1:0-973 GCF_055811735.1 Mesorhizobium sp. WSM4850
GCAACAGAATGCGCAGGCAGCGTAGCCGCAATCTAGGATCTCGCAGCTAACCACACCGCCAACATGCCGGTGAGCGAACCGATGATGCCGATTATAACGCCGGCCCACGTGATCACCCATTCGCGCCGGTCCCTGCGCTCTTGCCTGATCGCTTTTCGAAGCTGGGAATAGCCGATCGTCGTCAGATGCCATGTATGTAGTTGATCGGACCGCTCCCAAACCGGGCTGTCCTCGCTCGGGTATTCATAGGGAACGTCCAGGCTGTTCGCTTTCCGCAAAAGCCTCCGCGTCTTGATCGCCTCGATCTTGTCAACGTACAACGAAGTTTCCCGGTGACGCCGGTCTTCAATTTTCGCGCGATCGTCGCTCATCTCGGCATCCGCAAGTTCAATCTCGCAGGCGCGGTCAAGTTGGCCGATTTTGCGATGCGTGACCCATTCCCGGTAGATCGCAGCGTCAATCGGGGTCGATCGCCAGAACGCGGTTGCAACACGCGGGCGCTGTTCGCAAATCGAGCGAAGAGCGCTGTGGCGGATAAAGCCCAATCTACCTGGCGTCATGCTCGAGAAGCTGCAATCCATCACCGCGAGATGCATGCCGTGCAGATCGGGAATGTCGCCCCCGATAAAGAAGCTGGTGATCTGCCGCTTTCCTTCACCTGTATGCTTGTACGAACACACCGCGCCGGTTGAGGTTACAACGTGCTGTGACCGCGGGCATCTCAAATCGTGGGATTCACGCACGATCCGCTAATGGTTCTGGTCGATCTCGACCTCCGATCCGCGCTTCCGTCGCCATGGCGGGCAGCGCGGTAACGCCGCCACAAAAGACGAGGCGGTCTTCGAGCTCGAGCGCGAGTTCACGCGCTTCATTGCCGAGACGGAAAAATACCGGCGCTAGTGGTCATGGTCTGAGGGTTGAGTCCCGTTGGCTCATTTCGCGGGAAGATCTTCGGCCGTCGACGCTTCGATGC
>NZ_JBVVPV010000147.1:0-926 GCF_055811735.1 Mesorhizobium sp. WSM4850
CATATCAGCCGATTGAGCAAGTGTATTTTCCAGAGGCGGGTATCGCTTCGGTGGTCGCCACCATGACCGGAGGGCGACAAAGCGAGGTTGGCATCATCGGCTACGACGGCATGACCGGAGTTGCCGTCATTCTCGGCCAGGACAGGTCTTCCAATGAAACCTATATCCAGGTCGCCAGTAATGGCTGGAGCCTGCCTGTTGAAAGTCTTCGCTCTGCGATTAGAGAAAGCCCGTCCCTTCGCGAGTCACTGCTCCGGTATGCCCACGCCTTCCTTGTCCAGTCGTCCCGGACGGCACTGGTCAATGGCCATTCGAAAATCGAGGAGCGGCTGGCCCGCTGGTTGCTCATGGTCCACGACCGTGCTGAAGGAAATAAGATCTACCTGACACGTGAATTTCTGGCGACCATGCTTGGCTCTCGGCGCCCGGGGGTTACCACTGCCCTCCAAATGCTTGAATATCGGGGGCTGGTTCACGCCAAGCGCGGCGAGATCACCATCGTCGACCGTGCCGGAATGATAAAGCTCACGCATGGTGCCTACGGCGACGACGATCACCGTCACTTCGGCCTGGCCTCCGCCTGATTGTCCGGTATCGGACATATGCTTGAATGCCGCCGCATATAGGCCGAAAGTCGGATGGTTGAGCAGGGAGGCACTGTTGATGACCAACACTTTTCACACCATCACGGTTGAAAGTGCGGCAGAGGCCTATGTCCTCTCCAGGGGCAAGGCCCGGTTCCTCTCCATCTCACAGGCAATCCGCGCCATTCGAACACTAATGCCGGCTTGCAAGGCCACCGACGCCGAATTGGAGGCGATGCTGGCGGCGACATGCATCGTTCACAGTGTTCCCGTCGCTTTCGACGCAACAGCGGTCGACGGCTCAGAAATGCGGCTCCATGCGTAGGCCGGAAATGTCCGCGC
>NZ_JBVVPV010000148.1:0-866 GCF_055811735.1 Mesorhizobium sp. WSM4850
GGTTACTTCATGCGAACCTGTGCCACGCTGTCCCTGTAGTCCGCTTTCGGGTCGCCCATCCCGAGGAAAAGTTTCACCCCGGCGACGATACTGGATGCATCTTTCCAGATTTCGGCGTCCGCAGGATCGAACCTGAGCAAGCACAGCTTCGGATCTTCCTTGCCTCCTTCGAACCATGCGGCGACGAAGCGGTTCCACAAGCGGTCGATGACTGCCCGATCATTGTCGATCCTCAGTGTGCCTTGGACGGTGGCGAACAGGTCGTGTCCCTTGGCGGAGTAGACCAGTGTCGCTTCCTTTGCAGATGCAACGGCCTCGGCCAAGTCGGTGTCCTTCGCTGTGAAGAAGTAGATAACGTTGCGATCACCATCGAACTGCGCTGTCATCGGTCGAGGGTGGACGCTCGGGACGCCGATCATTGCCGTCATGTCGGAACGGATCGAATCCCAAAACTTGCTTTTGAATTCCTCATCGTTGTCGGGCATGGCTTGTCTCCTGTGAGAACGCCAAACGCCGCGTGTCTGCCGTGGTTCCAAGCACGTACCTGGAATATAAGGAGTTCCGCCCGCCCAGATCGGGACGGCCCGAGGACCAACATGGGCAGTAGGCCAACAAAAAGAGGGTGCCATTGACGAGCACCCGAAATGCGGCCCAATCGGATCACATCGTACGGGGATTCCCATGAACCGATTTCTCTTCGTGATAGCCGACTTTCTGTCCCGTCCGCCCGGCTTCTATGTGCTGCTCGCTGCGATGATAGCCTGCACTGCGATGGTTCCGTTTGGGCTAACAAACGTAATCACCTATGCGCTTTCTGTAGCTGCGATAGTGATTACCGGGGTCGTACTGATCCAGGGTTACCGCGA
>NZ_JBVVPV010000149.1:0-860 GCF_055811735.1 Mesorhizobium sp. WSM4850
CGCGATGACGGAGCGGCTTCCAGCCTTCGCCTTGATCGCCTCGAGCCGCGTGAAATCGGGACCGGAGGCGGAACCGACCTTGGCCAATGTCATGACGATCAGCTTTTGCGGCCAAAGCGCCGGCTCGTCGAGAAATGATGCCGGACCGCGAAACCCGTCGTCGAAGAAATCCAGCGACAGGATAAGCTCCGGATGATCGCAAAAACGCCGCAACAGCGCGTCGTCCTCCTGCGATTCGGAGCCCAGGACCGGGCAAAGCCAGGGTTCGGCAAGTGCTGCCGAAAGGGTTTTCTCGTCGGCGAAGCCGGCATCGACCCAAAGCTCAGGCGGCTCCGCCATCGCCTTCAGCCGGGCAAGCGCGCCGCTGTTTGGCGTTCCGCCTTCTATGGCATCGAGATCGGCGATATAGAAGGCCGGAAAAGGGTAAAGCCGGCGCAGGCCCTCAGTGACCGCAACGACATCGGAAGTTTTGCTGAGCGGCGTGACGATCGGCCTGTAGCGATCGCGTTTTCCTTGCTGGGCGCGGACCACTTCGCCGCCTTTCAGGTCGAGAACCGGAATGATACGCAACGCTCTTTTTCTCGCTGACCAACTGCCCCTGACCAACTCTGATGAAAGCTTGAAGTGTGGAAAAAAGAAAGAGCATCGTTGCCGGCTTCGATATTGGCGGCGCCCATCTGAAGGTGACGCGCGCGCAAGACGGCCGCATCGTCGAGGCAGTAACCATCGCCACACCGCTTTGGCTGGGGCTCCATACCCTGACCTCGGCGTTCAGGGAAACGGCCCCGATTTATGCCGGCGCCGATCTCAACGCATTCACCATGACCGGCGAACTGGCTGATATCTTTCCGTCTCGCGAC
>NZ_JBVVPV010000150.1:0-845 GCF_055811735.1 Mesorhizobium sp. WSM4850
ATCGGCCCGAACGACGTTCTGATCAAGATCAAGAAGACCGCGATCTGCGGTACCGACGTCCACATCTACAATTGGGACCAGTGGGCGCAGAAGACCGTGCCGGTGCCGATGGTGACCGGCCACGAATTCGTCGGCACCGTCGCCGACTTCGGCGCGGCGGTCACCGAATACAAGATCGGCCAGCGTGTTTCGGGCGAAGGCCACATCGTCTGCGGCCATTGCCGCAATTGCCGGGCGGGCAGGGGGCATCTGTGCCGCAACACGCTCGGCGTCGGCGTCAACCGGCCCGGCGCCTTCGGTGAATATCTGGCGATACCGCAGCACAACGTCGTGCCGATCCCCGACGATGTGCCCGACGAGATCGCCGCAATCTTCGATCCGCTGGGCAATGCGGTTCACACCGCACTGTCCTTTGATCTGGTCGGCGAGGACGTGCTGGTCACCGGCGCCGGGCCGATCGGCATCATGGGTGCGCTGGTGGCGCAGTGCGT
This sequence comes from Mesorhizobium sp. WSM4850, assembly GCF_055811735.1. Lineage (NCBI taxonomy): Bacteria > Pseudomonadati > Pseudomonadota > Alphaproteobacteria > Hyphomicrobiales > Phyllobacteriaceae > Mesorhizobium > Mesorhizobium sp. WSM4850. The sequence goes on from NZ_JBVVPV010000150.1 coordinate 492, forward strand.
CGGCGCGCGAAAGGTGGTCATCACCGACATCAACCCGGTGCGGCTGGCGCTGGCGAAAAAGCTCGGCGTCCAGCATGTGGTCGACGCGTCGAAGGAAAAGCTGCGCGATATCATGCCGGCGCTCGGCATGACCGAAGGTTTTGACGTCGGCCTCGAAATGTCGGGTGCGGCACCCGCCTTCCGCGACATGATCGACACCATGAACAATGGCGGCAAGATCGCCATTTTGGGCATCGCGCCGACCGGCTTCGAGATCGACTGGAACAAGGTCATCTTCAAGATGCTGCATCTCAAGGGCATCTATGGCCGCGAAATGTTCGAGACCTGGTACAAGATGATCGCGCTGGTGCAGGG
>NZ_JBVVPV010000151.1:0-819 GCF_055811735.1 Mesorhizobium sp. WSM4850
GGTTGAATTGATGGTGAGCGGCTGATTCATTGTTGGCGGAGGTGCCACGATGGATGATTTGCTGATGTTATCGCCGGAGCAGATGCGGCGGATCGAGCCGTACTTCCCGCTGTCGCACGGCGTGCCTCGGGTAGATGATCGGCGGGTGCTCAGCGGGATCCTGTTCGTCATCCGCAATGGGTTGCGCTGGCGAGATGCTCCGGCCGGTTACGGGCCGCACAAAACGATCTACAACCGATTCATCCGCTGGAGCCGGATGGGCGTGTTCAACCGCATCCTGGCCGAACTGGCGGCTCGGGCCGGTGACCCGGACCAGTTGATGATCGATGCTACACACCTGAAGGCACATCGCACCGCCGCCAGCCTGCTCAAAAAGGGGCTCTACCCCGATGTATTGGACGCAGCCGAGGCGGCCTGACCAGCAAGCTACAGGTGGTCTGCGATGGCAAAGGTCGTCCACTGCTGCTGTACCTGACCGAAGGCCAGGCCAACGACCACAAAGCTGCCGCCGCGCTACTCGAGCACCTGCCGCCAGCCCGCCACCTGCTCGCCGACCGTGCCTATAGCTCGATCGGCTTCCGCGATGCCCTCGTCCAGCGCGGCATCACTCCGTGCATTCCGCCCCATGCAAAGCACCGCATCAAGCATAACTACGATCCGGTTCTCTACCGCCAACGCCACAAGATCGAGAACACCTTCGCCCGCCTCAAGGACTGGCGACGAATCCATACCCGATACGACCGCTGCGCTCACACCTTCCTGTCCGCTATCGCTTTCGCCGCCACATTCATCTTCTGGATCAATGAGTCCTGACCCTAG
>NZ_JBVVPV010000152.1:0-815 GCF_055811735.1 Mesorhizobium sp. WSM4850
CGAGTTTGGCTGCGACCAGGTCGTGACCGGTCTTGGCAAGACCGGCGTTGTCGGTGTCATCACGGGGAAGGTAGCCGTGAGCAACGCTAAGGCCATCGGCTTGCGCGCGGACATGGATGCGCTGCCGATCGAGGAAAAGACCAATCTACCCTATGCCTCTAAGAACGAGGGCTTCATGCATGCATGCGGTCACGACGGCCACACCGCGATGCTGCTGGGGGCGGCACGCTATCTTGCCGAAACTCGGAACTTTGCCGGCACTGTAGTCTTGATCTTCCAGCCCGCGGAAGAGATTGGTATGGGTGCGGTTGCGATGCTCGAGGACGGCCTGATGGAGCGCTTCGGTATCGAACAGGTCTATGGTATGCACACTCTTCCGGGTTTGCCAATTGGTGCGTTTGGTATCCGGCAGGGCCCAGTGATGGCGGCAACGGACAGCATCGAGATCAGAATCGAAGGCCGCGGCGGCCATCCGGGGATGCCGCATAAAGGCATCGACTCGATCCTAGTCGGCGCGCAGCTTATCACGGCCGTGCAACAAATTTTAGCGCAGAACGTCGACCCCCTGGAAGCGGCTGGGATTACGTTTCACGAATTCCGTTCCGGCAGCACGCATAGAGTCATAGCCGAGACGGCAGAGTTGCGAGGCAGCATGCGCACGTTGACGCCCGAGGTGCGGGAGCTTGTAAAGAAGCGGTTGCGCGAGGTGGTCGCCGGCATCGCGCAAGTAACCGGCGCAAGGATAGACCTGAGTCTTGAAGGCGACCATGGCGTCGTTTTCAACCACGCCTCGCAAACCGAGATGGCGATCAAGG
>NZ_JBVVPV010000153.1:0-787 GCF_055811735.1 Mesorhizobium sp. WSM4850
CGCTCGACCAGGTCAGGGCGGCGGCGAAGAAACTGCTGTCGGCCGAGCCCGCCATTATGGGCGTTGGCCCGCGGCTAGCTGGTGTCCCGTGACAGCGAATAATCCCGCGCTCTAAGCATAGTTGCTGAAGGACTCCGCCCACATACGTTTGGCTGATCCGACTATGGTGCGGCAGAATGAACGCCTTGATTTCTGCCTGCTCGCCCTCGGCTGACGCACAGGGCGGACTGCTACTTTTCAAAAAAAAAATCTCTGTACCCTCCATTCATGGCGCGCGGGAACTCGAGTCCGGACTCTCTTCGTCTTGGCCGTCCCGATTCAGCCATGGGCAAACTTGAGCCAAAGCTGCTCGCGATGGGTTTCACAACGGGCATGGACGGCAGATCGCGGGATCAATCTTCGAACAAGACGCCTAGCGCGGACGTCCGAACCGTTCAAAGTCATGAAGCAATCGAGGGCGCCGCGATTGCCCCTGCAAGATATTCCATTGCGGTAGCTCGTAAGCGATCGGCGTGGTCATAGATTTCGTCGAGCGAGTCGATCTTAACCTTCTCTTCCTTGACCACGCCGGTGATCTTGCCGCCATCCTCACTGCAGAGATGGGCAAGCCGTTTGCCGAAGCCAAGTCGGAGATTTCGCATGCGGCCGCGTATCTGCAATGGTACGCCGAAGAAGCCAATCGCATCTATGGCGAGACGATCCCGGCACCGTCGACAGACCGTCGCATGCTGGTGATCAAGCAGCCGATCGGTGTCGTCGGCACGATTACGCCATGGAATTTCCCAGC
>NZ_JBVVPV010000154.1:0-778 GCF_055811735.1 Mesorhizobium sp. WSM4850
CAGGAATAGTCCCTTGAGACGTGCAATCCTGAGGGGAATGGCTGCACTTGGCATAGCGGCGATGGCAACCGCCTCGGTTGCCGGTTCGACTTCGGCGCAGTCGCTGCTGGAGAAGATCAAGAACGGAGAGACGGTCCGTGTCGGCTTCTCCAACGAGGTTCCCTGGGCCTATCCCGGCCAGAACAACGAGCCGCTCGGCTTTGTCAATGCGATGACGATCGACATGCTGAAGAAGCTGGGCACGACCAAGGTCGAGCCGGTCGTGACCGAATGGGGCTCGCTCATTCCCGGCCTGCAGGCGGGTCGCTTCGACATCATCACGGGCGGCATGTACATCCTGCCGGAGCGCTGCCGTAACGTGCTGTTCACCGAACCGATCGTCAAGGCCACCGACGCGCTGATTGTTCCGGCTGGCAATCCGGAAAACCTGCACTCCTATCAGGATGTACACGACAAGGGCCTCACCTTCGTCACCGGCGCGGGCTACAGCGAAATCGAGCTCATGCGCAAACTCGGCGTCCCCGACGACAAGATCATGCAGGTCGCCGGCCCGGCGGAAATCCTGCAGGCGGTGAAGGCCGGCCGTGCCGCTGCGGGTTCGGGCGCTTACTTCACCATGAAGGAGTTCACTGACAAAGACGATAGCGTCGATCTGGTCCCGGTCGGTAACAACTATTATTCGGGCCTCGCGTTCATGCCCAACCAGCAGGCGGAGGTCGATGCCTTCAACGCCGCGCTGAAAGACTATATCGGTTCCGACGAGATGATGGCGTCGGTC
>NZ_JBVVPV010000155.1:0-745 GCF_055811735.1 Mesorhizobium sp. WSM4850
GAGAAGAACGCACTCGATCACCGGCACATCAGGTTGGAAGGCTTCTTGCATCAAGGGCGGCAACCAGAGAAGAACGACGTCGCAGATGCGGAGGCGATCGTCGAAGCAGCGCAACGACCGACAATGCGCTTTGTCGAACCGAAGACCAAGGAGCAGCAGTCCCGGGCTATCGTGTTTCGCACCAGAGAGCAGTTCGTGAATCAGAGAACCGAATTGGTGAATGCGCTGCGCGCGCACCTCTATGAGTTCGGTTATGTTGCTCCGCAAGGCGTCGGCCACCTGCCACGTCTGGCAGAGATCGTCGAGGACGAGAGCGCAGACCTGCCGGATCTGGTCCGTGACATCTGCAGCGCTCTCCTTGACCAGATCGACCAGTTGAGCAGCCGGCTCGCGGCATTGAAGAAGACGATCGACACGCTGTCCAAGCAAGCTGCAACATCTCGGCGCTTGCAGACCATGCCCGGTGTCGGCCCTATCGCTGCCCTTGCCATTGAAACCTTTGCGCCACCGATGGAAGCCTTCAAGTGCGGTCGCGATTTCGCCGCCTGGCTCGGGCTGGTCCCGCGGCAGAAGTCGAGCGGCGGCAAGCAACGACTAGGGAAGGTATCGAAGATGGGCCAGCGCGATCTTCGGCGGTTGCTCATCATCGGCGCCATGGCTGTGGTTCGATGGGCGTCTCGGAGGCGCGCGCCCGACGGTTCCTGGCTTGCCCGCTTGATGTTGAAGAAACCGCGCATGCTGGTGG
>NZ_JBVVPV010000156.1:0-708 GCF_055811735.1 Mesorhizobium sp. WSM4850
GGCTCCATAGGCACCCGAAGCAATGGCAGTATCGGATTGCTCGTTGACATAGTTGGCGGCTATGGACCGATCGGCCACGCGCCCTGCTGCGAACCTGCCCCATTCGATGCAACGCTCGTCGTCTGCCGGATCGTCCCATACGGGCTCCGCAATCCAGTAATAGCCGGCCTGCCTTCCGGAATAGGCGGTGTCTTCGTCCCGCACGTCGGCAACAGCGCCTCCAAGCTGCGTTATGTAGAACTCGCAATCCTTGGTTGGTGCCGAGGCAATCTGCTGCAGCATAGCATCCACTACGTCACCGGTGATATCCGACCAGAAACCACCTTTCGCGTAATACCGGCGTGACCAGGCGAAATGAGCGTCGTTGCGACTTTGCAGGTGAAGAAACGGCATGGCGCCCATCTCTCCTTCACCCACACCTGCAAGCTCGCCGAAGGGCGAAAGCATCTGATCCGCCCGCCTGCTGTCGCCCACCCACACCGCAGTCACGCTCAAGCCTCCTCGCGCGAGAGTAAAAGCGACGGAGAACTCTCGCGGGCGTTGTCGAGCCAAATCGCCGAGGCCTGTGATTGCGCGTTGCGCGTCGGCCATCGGGTACGTCCAATGGCCGACAGCCACCGGGCCAAGCTGATGCAGCCGGAACCTGAAGCGGGTTATGACACCGAAATTCCCACCGCCACCGCGAATGCCCCAAAAAAGCTCCGGATC
>NZ_JBVVPV010000157.1:0-664 GCF_055811735.1 Mesorhizobium sp. WSM4850
TGGACCAGATCTGCCGCCACGCGAACGCCCGTCTGAGCCGGTGCAGAACACCAGGCGCACATTGACGCTAAGGGATGGCCGCGTTTCGGTCCCCATCTTTTCCAGATATTGGGTGGTGCCGTCCTATCGCACCGCCGAGCCCGGCGAAGCCGAGGCGCTGGACCTGCTGGCACAGATTCTCGCCGGGGGCAACCGCAGCCGGCTGTACCAGGAGCTCGTTGTGAAGCAGGGCATAGCCGCAGCGGCCGACGCTGATTTCGAGGGCACCATGCTGGATGCTGGCAAGTTCAGCATCCGCGGCTGGCCGCGCGGCAAGGCGAAGCTTGCGGATGTCGAGGCCGCAGTCGACGCCGAGATAGCGCGCATCGCCAGGAACGGCATCACCAGCGACGAACTGGAGAAGACGAAAAACCGCTATATCCGCTCGTTCATCTTCGCCCATGACGAGCAGGTCTCCGTCGCTGGCAGGTATGGCGCCACGCTTGCCACAGGCGGCAATGTGAAAGACGTCGAGGAATGGCCGGACCGCATCCGCAAGGTCACGGCCGATCAGGTTAAGGCCGTTGCCGCCCGCTACCTCGTGTCCGACCATTCGACCACCGGCTATCTCCTGCCCAAGGAAAATTGATATGATGACGAACCAATTCCGCAGGGCCATTCCACA
>NZ_JBVVPV010000158.1:0-656 GCF_055811735.1 Mesorhizobium sp. WSM4850
GCCGAAGTGACGTTGCTCCTCGTCGCCATAGGCGCCATGTGTGAGCTTTATCATTCCGGCACGGTCGACGATCGTGATCTCGCCGCGCCTGGCGTGAACCAGCCCCCGATACTCCAGCATTTGCAGGGCGGTGGTAACGCCGGGGCGCCGAGAGCCGAGCATAGTCGCCAGAAATTCATGCGTCAGCTGGATCTTGTTTCCCTCGGTTCGGTCGTGGACCATCAGCAACCAGCGGGCCAGCCGTTCCTCGATCTTGGAATGGCCATTGACCAGTGCCGTTCGTGCCGACTGGACAAGGAAGGCGTGGGCATAGGCAAGCAGCGACGCGCCAAGCGACTGGCTCTTTGCCACCTCAGACCGAAGATTCTCAACCGGCAGGCACCAGCCATTGCCTGCGACCTGGATGTAGGTCTCATTGGGAGAGCTGTCTTGGCCGAGAATGACGGCAACGCCTGTCATGCCATCATAGCCAATGATCCCGACTTCACTCTGCCGCCCTCCAGTCATTGTAGCGACCACCGAAGCGATACCCGCTTCTGGAAAATACACATGCTCGATTGGCTGATACGGGACCTCCAGTTGGGCTTTGAGGTTCAGTTGGACATGATGCATCGACGGCAGTAACAGCGCAAAATCCTCTGGGGAGAGGGCTTTCA
>NZ_JBVVPV010000159.1:0-639 GCF_055811735.1 Mesorhizobium sp. WSM4850
TCATGTGGCGTTGAACACCACGACCTTGGCACATTGCGATGCCGTCTGGGGAGGGCGGCAACCATCCCATCTTCTGCCGCTTGACGAACGGTTTGACATAGGCCGGGGCAATCAGTCTTGGCTCATGGCCAAGCCGAGCCATCTGACGGGCTAGTGGGAGCTGCCGCACGCTTCCATCGCCACGACACATGCCGGTTGACTCGCCATGAACTTGCAAAACTGCAGGCGCGACAGCTTCTTGCGGAACACAACCGATCCATCAGCTGCCGCCCCGTGCAGCTGAAAGACGTTCTTTGCCAGATCGATCCCAATGATGGTAACCTTTTCCATGGATGCCTGCCTCTCCTTTGCGTGGCGCTAACACCACAAACTTTGGCACATTGCGATGCCGTCGGAGAAGGCTGGCATCCACCCCATCAGCAAAATGGCGTGGCATTCAGCGGTGACGTTGGCGTGTCCGCCGCGCAGCCCCGTGTTTAGCGGAGCGGCGGACATGGCGGCCGCGTCTCAGGCGGCCAGTGCCCTCAGGTTCTCCTTCTTGTGCTCGCGCAGATGATCCATATTGAGGTAGCGGGTCGCCTCGAGCCAGTTCTCGTGGATCTCCACCGCCAGTGCCCGAACCAGCCGCAGACAGCTCTG
>NZ_JBVVPV010000160.1:0-639 GCF_055811735.1 Mesorhizobium sp. WSM4850
ATCGGCAGGGATGCCGCCGAGCACCAGGCCGGTTGGCGTATCGTCGACCAGATCGATCGGGAAGAACACGACCTTGTCATCCCTGTCGACGGCGCGGATGCCGAGATCGCCCTTGTCGCCCAGCGTCACCACGGAGCGCGGCAGCATGACAGCGTCGGTCGGCTGCGCGCTCAGCGCGATCTCGGCGGTCATCCCGGCCGGAATAGTGCCCTCGGGGTTGGGGATTGCGGTCTCGACGCGGAAGGTGCGGGTGGCGGACGAGGCGTCGCGGCTGATATAGCGCACGGTGCCCTCGACGTTCTGGCCGCTGACCAATCGTACATTCGCCTTGTCGCCGATCTTCAGATAGCCGAGATCACGTTCGCTGACCTCGCCGCGGGCAATCACCGGATCGAGGCTCAGAATGGTCGCCACTTCGTCGCCCTGCATCACGGAACTGCCAAGCTCCACCGGTACCCGGTCGATGACGCCGTCGAACGGCGCCTTCACCTCGTTGCGGTCGAGCTCGGCCTGCGCGGCTTCCAGATGCGACTGGCCTTGCGTCAGGTTGGAGCGAGCCGTATCGAGCTGCAGCTTGGGCAGATTGCCGGTTTTCGCCAGCCGCGAGGCCGCATCGAGTTCGGCCTGACGCTGCGCGAC
>NZ_JBVVPV010000161.1:0-632 GCF_055811735.1 Mesorhizobium sp. WSM4850
TGCGACGAGGGGGCTCATATGTCCGACTTGCTATTGAAGCAACTCGCCTCGATCGGGTGTCGCGGACCTGTGATCACGCCCGGCAGCGCGGATTATGATCGAGCCCGGCAGGTATGGAACGGTGTCTCCGATCGCAGGCCGGCCGCGGTATTGCGTGCGGCGGATGTCGATGACGTGCGGAAGGCGATCGACGTAGCGGCCAATTGCAATGCGGTCCTGGCGATCCGAGGCGGCGGACACAGCCTGCCCGGCCTTTCGACGTGTGACGGCGGACTTTTGCTCGATCTGTCGCAGCTCAATTCAGCCCGGCTGGACATCTCCGCCGGAATCGTGGAAGCCGGCGGCGGCGCGCTTCTTCGCGATCGGGATGCAGCGACGGTTCCAAGCGGGTTCGTGGTTCCGGCGGGCGTCGTTTCTCACACGGGCGTTGCCGGTCTCACCCTCGGCGGTGGCATGGGCCGCGTCAGCCGCGCCTACGGGCTGACGATCGACAGCTTAATCGGGGTCGAGATCGTGATGGCCGACGGCAGCGTGAACTGGATCGATGCAGCAATCGATCCGGAGCTTTTTTGGGGCATTCGCGGTGGCGGTGGGAATTTCGGTGTCATAACCCGCTTCAGGTTCCGGCTGCA
>NZ_JBVVPV010000162.1:0-614 GCF_055811735.1 Mesorhizobium sp. WSM4850
TGTCCGACATTGTCAGACATCTGCCGGTGCGGAACACGATTGACGACCCATAAAATCCGCTTCCTGTTCTTCCTGGATTGCCCACGCTGATCGTCATGCGGTCTCGTTCGGCAGAGCCCTCCTATTCGTGCCGGCCGATCAGTACGTCGATTGCGATGGTATGCTGCGCATGATGATCTGTTGATGATAATGGGATGCTAGCTAGATGCTCATTGCTTACCATACTTCAGCGTGCCGTCGACTTAATCGGCTGGTCGCTCACACCATTTCGAACCCACAGCGAACACGAACAGTCTGCGGTCCCCCCGCCCGGGCAGAGGCGGCCGGCTCGACCAGTTCAGTGATGTCGCCGAAGAAGTGTCGCCGTCGGCCTCGAGGCGGTGCGCAGCGCCTCCCGAGACAGGCTCGATAAACCCCGCACCGGCAGAAAGAAACCGGGCCGGCATGCAATCCAGCGGGTTTCCGTCGAGCGACCGGCAGTAAACCCAAGCCTGTGTCCTGGTCGGCCGGGACAAATAGGAGGCACTGCCGAACGAGGCTGCACGACGATCAGTGCGGCGCGGATTTTATTGACCGTCAATCTGCGTTCCGGCAGATTCCGACAATGTCGGACA
>NZ_JBVVPV010000163.1:0-612 GCF_055811735.1 Mesorhizobium sp. WSM4850
TGATGGCTGCGGTCGACGACTACATCCCGACGCCGGTTCGCCCGCTCGACAAGCCGTTCCTGATGCCGATCGAGGACGTGTTCTCGATCTCTGGTCGTGGCACGGTGGTGACCGGCCGCGTCGAGCGCGGCGTGGTCAAGGTCGGCGAGGAGCTTGAGATCGTCGGCATCCGTCCGACCACCAAGACGACCTGCACCGGCGTCGAGATGTTCCGTAAGCTGCTCGACCAGGGCCAGGCCGGCGACAACATCGGCGCGCTGCTGCGCGGTGTCGACCGTGAAGGTGTCGAGCGCGGCCAGGTTCTGGCCAAGCCGGGCACGGTCAAGCCGCACAAGAAGTTCGTCGCTGAAGCCTACATCCTGACCAAGGACGAGGGCGGCCGTCACACGCCGTTCTTCACCAACTACCGGCCGCAGTTCTACTTCCGCACGACCGACGTGACCGGCATCGTGTCGCTGCCGGAAGGCACCGAGATGGTGATGCCGGGCGACAACATCACCGTCGATGTCGAGCTGATCGTGCCGATCGCCATGGAAGAGAAGCTGCGCTTCGCCATCCGTGAAGGCGGCCGCACCGTCGGTGCCGGCATCGTCGTCACCATCAAAGAGTAAT
>NZ_JBVVPV010000164.1:0-603 GCF_055811735.1 Mesorhizobium sp. WSM4850
CTAGTGGTCATGGTCTGAGGGTTGAGTCCCGTTGGCTCATTTCGCGGGAAGATCTTCGGCCGTCGACGCTTCGATGCGTTCGGCTACCAGCTCCTGCAAACGCCACAATTGGCTGTCGTGAATCCCCATACCTTCAAGGTGACTGACAGTGCTGTGAAGATAGTCGGCCATGGAACCCCACGGACCGCACGCGACCGCGAGCGCGTCGGCGATCTGTTCCAGCGACAGCCCGCGGACACAGCGTCCGCTGTTCCGGTTAATCACAAAGGTGATCGCTTGGAGCGGTCCGATCTCGGTGCGAACATTCACCCAGCGCGGCGAATGAGCGGACGGCTTGGCGCGCATCTCACGACGAAAGAGCCTGCCGAGATTGGCCTCGATAGCTTCCGGCGGCAGGCGATAGACCGCGCCCTTGCACTGCCCGCCACGGTCGAGCGACAACATGAGACCGGGTTTGCTGTCCGATCCACGAAACCACCGGTCCCAACCGAGGCAGAAGGAGCGGTGCCACCCGGGCACGAAGCCTACCCGCTGCTCCACGAAATCACAGGCCGGGTTCCACATCAGAGATCCATAGGCAAAGAGCCAGACCTCATCAGCTGA
>NZ_JBVVPV010000165.1:0-601 GCF_055811735.1 Mesorhizobium sp. WSM4850
TCGCGCAACTCGCGCGCAGCCGTCGTCAGAACGCGCTCGGGCACCTCGCCCGACAGCGTCACGACAAGGACGGGGAATTCGGAGACGTTGACCTCGGAGACCACAGGCTCCTCGGCTGCCTGCGGCAGGTCGGCCTTGCCATCCTGGACATTGCTGCGCGTGTCCTGCAACGCCGTCGCCAGATCCGTCTGCGGCTGGAATTGGACCATCACATAGCCGCCGCCCTGGAAGGCGGCCGAACGCATCTCCTTGAGACCTTTGAGACTTTTCAGCTTGGCTTCCATCGGCCGCAGCAGGAGGCGTTCCGAATCCTCGGGCGAGATGCCCTGATAGACCAGGCCGACATACATCATCGTAATCGCAACGTCGGGTTCGGCTTCCTTCGGTGTCGACTGATAGGCGACCGCACCGGCAAGGATGAGGAACACCAGGACCGAAATGGTCAGCCGGGCATTGCTGATTGCGAGTTTGACGATATCCATGATTACTGCGTCCCGGCCGTCGCTTCGCCCAAGAGCTTCTGGATGGTCGCCTGGTCGGCCTCGACCGGCTTGACCACTTCGCCTTCCTTCACCAGTTCCTGGCCGGCGACGATGATGCG
>NZ_JBVVPV010000166.1:0-598 GCF_055811735.1 Mesorhizobium sp. WSM4850
AAACGCGGGCGGGACTTTGCGGCCTGGCTTGGGCTCGTGCCACGTCAATACACCTCCGGCGGCAAGGAGCGACTTGGACGCGTGTCGAAGGCTGGCCAGACCGATATCCGGTCTTTGTTGATCATCGGCGCCATGTCACGCCTGACAGTGCTGGCCCGCAAATCCATCGTCGAGGGTTCATGGCTGGCACGGATGCTGCGTCGCAAGCCGCTCATGCTGGTCGCGATCGCGCTTGCGAACAAGATGGCGCGGGCGATCTGGGCGATGATGACAAAGAAAGAGGATTATCGAAATCCGGCGCGAGTTGTGGCTGCATGACGCATATGCATCACCACACAAACTGGCGCCGGTGAAAAAGGTGTAGGAAGTCGATGACCTGAATGGGCACAATGATCGAAAAGATCTGGATTGGGAAAACCAGCCGTCGTTCCCGAGCTTGAAAGCTCTTGCAGAAGATTTGGACCCGATCCGCAGATCACCATACCGGCCCGCGGCTTCTTGAAAGGCCGCAACGACAGGCCTGAGAGAAGAACGCACTCGATCACCGGCACATCAGGTTGGAAGGCTTCTTGCATCAAGGGCGGCAACCAGAGAAGAA
>NZ_JBVVPV010000167.1:0-586 GCF_055811735.1 Mesorhizobium sp. WSM4850
GCGGTCGTCGCTGGCGTCGCTCTTTTCTGGGATATCGCTCGGCGGCTAACCCGCCACGAAAGCGATATACGCGACCGACGTCCCGGCCGGCGGGACCGACCGTAGGTCCTTCATGACCAACTCGACGCGTCATCTAGGAGCGGCACGCCATAATAGCTGCTCGACGTCATTACGCTGTTTCGCGACCGCCTGACCAATCTCGTCTCTCGCATGGGGACGGAGCCAAACAAAGGCGTTCGCCACAGCCTTGTTCTTTGAACAATCGTTCGGAACGGTTGGCCGTGCCGGGGGTTACCTCAGACCAAATGAGAGGAGACCCCACATATGGACCACACCAATCACGTACGGCTTACGAAGGCTGAACTGCGCGCTGACTTGCTAGATGGAGCGACAATCTCCTGACCTGATCTTCAGCGAGATCACGGACGAGGATCTCGGCATCTTCCCGCCCCACATCCGGGACGAGATCCTACGCCGCGCCGGGAACATTAGCAGTCGCTAACAGTTGTGTGGGACCAGTGGGCCCACCTCCGCTACTCCCAGCCCGCTGCAGATCGGGCCGCCGCCCGATCGGCCCGCGCTCGGA
>NZ_JBVVPV010000168.1:0-582 GCF_055811735.1 Mesorhizobium sp. WSM4850
TTTTGATGGCCTGATCTGATTGCGAAGATTGGCGTGGCCCCGAGTCATAGAGGCAAGTTTCATGAGTGACGCAACTTCACAGACCGTCTTTTTCTATAATCGTCATCCTATCTCATGCGAAATCATCCTTACGAAACTACGCGCAAGCCGTGGCAATCTCGACGGCTTGCGCCCTGAAGAGCTGTTTCCCCACGACCAAGATCATTATGGCGGCCTCGCCGCTACAGATGAGTTGGCGCGAGGAGCGCAGGTTAGCAATGGATCGCGAGTAGCCGATTTCTGTGCGGGGCTTGGTGGCACGGTGCGTTATCTGGCTCACAAATATGGAGCCGACGTCACTGGTATCGAATTGACGCCAGCGCGCGTCTCGGGCGCACAGGAGTTAACCAGACGAGTTGGCCTTCTAGGTACTGCGCGGATTGTCGAGGGCAACGTGATGGACGTTCCACTTCCTGACGCGAGCATGGACGCTGTCGTCAGCCAAGAAGCGTTTTGCCACGTTCCTGATGTGAAGAGAGCGGTTGCCGAAGCTTTTCGTATTCTGAGGACAGGTGGCCGATTGGCATTCACAGATTGGATAGC
>NZ_JBVVPV010000169.1:0-555 GCF_055811735.1 Mesorhizobium sp. WSM4850
CCGAGACCGTTCTCATCACACCTGATGGGAACGAGTGCCTGTCGAAGGTACCCAGGAAGCTTTTCGTCAAAGCCTAGTATCCGCACCGAACCGTTCCGAGCGGGGGTGTTCAGCGCTTGTAGCCACAGTAGTCCAACCGAGCTGTACGGATCTAGTACGTCAAGTTCCCCACATCCGTCGATGAGAGTGCTCTCGGAGCTTCGTCACGGCGGGCCCGAGTCAACCTGGGCCAGGAGACAGTGCGAGCGGGCTCGAAGAGCCTGTTGCGCATTGGGCGGGAGGCTGGGGATGAGCGAAGGAGAGGTGCATCGGCTGCGCGGTCAAGTCTCGCGTGTCCGGAACCTCGCCGAACTACATCCAGAACACCATCGCGACCTCCTGTTGTCAGGACCTCCGTCAGAATCGCACACCGCACAAGAGTCCTTTTCTACTCATGTGCGATTCCCCTATCACAAAGGGAGGTAAAGCGCCGAGTATACTATCCCGCCTCTAGCACGGCACTGAGGAACTGCCGCGTCCGCTCGTTCTGCGGATTGCCGAAGAGCTGGTCTGGTT
>NZ_JBVVPV010000170.1:0-517 GCF_055811735.1 Mesorhizobium sp. WSM4850
GATCGGGCACGCGCAGCGGCCCGACAGCTTGAGGCAGGCGGACCGGTATTCGACATCTCCAAGGTTCGTGATGTGAGCCCCGAAGCACGCGAGGCGGAGCGCTGGCAGGCCTATGTGTCGCGGCTGAGTACCCAGCCGGGCATCATCGTTGCCGAACAAAAGCTGCGCGATGGCCAATTCTATATTGCCGGCCTGAGAGACCCGCTTGCCGCCGACCCGCAGGCTTTGCTGTCCGGAATGCAGATTGATCCTGCCCGCGTTCATTCGCAGTGGCAATTCTATCAGAGTCTTGATCCGGAGTTCGTGTTGAAGCGGCTAATGGCGTCGCTGACCCCGCCGAAATCGGTTCGGCTTTCGATCGTCGAGGATCGCATCGTTGCCGAGGGTGAGGCTCCCGACACCTGGATGGATCGGGCACGCGCAGCGGCCCGACAGCTTGAGGCAGGCGGACCGGTATTCGACATCTCCAAGGTTCGTGATGTGAGCCCCGAAGCACGCGCGGCGGAGCACTGGCAGA
>NZ_JBVVPV010000171.1:0-516 GCF_055811735.1 Mesorhizobium sp. WSM4850
GGCTGCGCACGGCCAGCTGCCGCTGCTCACGCGTCAGCCCGAAATCCGGAAAGTCCTTTGGAAGCTGTGTCATGATGCTAAAAACCAATGCTGTATCAGTCATCTCGGACTTGAGTTCAATGGAGAGTGATCGTTGCCCCAGAGCTCAAGAATGCACCGCTGCAAATTATTTGCAGCGGGTTTGGCCAGCTCAGACCCGATAGCGCCCTGGATGCTTTATCAGGCCGCCCCGGAGCCGTGGCTGACGGCATTACGCAAAGGACTCGTTGATGGCGCCGGGTTGAAGAGGAGGAGCACTGGTCCGAATGGGCGTTGCCAACTAATTTGCGACAAAGGCTTCTCCTTGGTCTGTGACGTGTTGCGGATAGCTATGCATATGTCGTGCCAAGCAGAAACTTATTACAAAGCAGCATGATAGCTCTTATACTGCTATGTCGTATGTCCGACATTGTCGGAATCTGCCGGAACGCAGATTGACGGTCAATAAAATCCGCGCCGCACTGATCGTCGTGCAGC
>NZ_JBVVPV010000172.1:0-459 GCF_055811735.1 Mesorhizobium sp. WSM4850
AGCGATTCGTGAGTCATCGCAGCGTAGAATCACAACCGATTCCCCGCTGCAACACCTATCTTAGCGCATATGCCCTCGAGGGGGAGATGTCGCCGAAGGCGACAGAGGGGGTCGGCGCGACCGGACGCGGCCTCCTGCGGCAGATCAAGGTTGGCGCTTCACGCGAGGCAACCCCCTCTGGCCTGCCGGCCATCTCCCCCACAAGGGGCCCTCGAGGGGGGGAGATTAGCTCTCAGCCGCCGCGCTCGATCAGAAAGCGATGGCCGCCTGATATCGCTGCCGTTTCGTTCAATCGATGGCCGCTCTCGGCGCAGAAGGCGGGAATGTCGATGACGGCGAGGGGGTCAGTGGTTTCGAGCCATAGCCGGCTGCCCGGCCGCATTGTGGCCAACCGCTTTTTTGCCTTGAGCACGGGCAACGGACAGTTCAGGCCTTTGAGGTCGTAGACGGGGGCGGGGG
>NZ_JBVVPV010000173.1:0-453 GCF_055811735.1 Mesorhizobium sp. WSM4850
CTCACATCACGAACCTTGGAGATGTCGAATACCGGTCCGCCTGCCTCAAGCTGTCGGGCCGCTGCGCGTGCCCGATCTATCCAGGCGTCTGGAGCCTCACCCTCGGCAACGATGCGATCCTCGACGATCGAAAGCCGAACCGATTTTGGCGGAGCCAGCGAAGCCGTTAGCCGCTTCAGCACGAACTGCGGCTCAAGGCTCTGATAGAATTGCCACTGCGAATGAACGCGGGCGGGATCGACCTGCGTTCCGGACAACAGCGACTGCGGGTCGGCGGCAAGCGGGTCTCTCAGGCCGGAAATATAGAACTGTCCGCCCCCCGCGGTTTGTTGGGCGACGATGATTCCCGGTTGGGCCTCAAGTCGCGACACATAAATCTGCCAGTGCTCCGCCGCGCGTGCTTCGGGGCTCACATCACGAACCTTGGAGATGTCGAATACCGGTCCGCCTGCC
>NZ_JBVVPV010000174.1:0-452 GCF_055811735.1 Mesorhizobium sp. WSM4850
ACCATTCGACCACCGGCTATCTCCTGCCCAAGGAAAATTGATATGATGACGAACCAATTCCGCAGGGCCATTCCACAGGCATTGCCCTCTCCTTTTGGACAAGGCTGGCGCCTCGCCTCCTGGCTGGCTGTCCTTTGCGTTGCTATTTTCTTCCTCACCCTGCCAGCGGGTACCGCCCGTGCTGCGGCGAACATCCAGGAGGTGAAATCTGAAAAGGGGATCACCGCCTGGCTGGTGGAAGACCATAAGCTGCCGATCGTCACGCTCCAGTTCGTGTTTGACGGCGGCACCAGCCAGGACCCGGCCGGTAAAGAGGGGCTTGCCAATTTGATGACCGGCTTGTTCGACGAGGGCGCCGGCGATTACGACGGCGATACCTTTCAGGTGCGGCTCGATGATGCCGGCGCTGAGATGAGCTTCCACGCGCGGCCTGACGGCATCTATGGCTCGGT
>NZ_JBVVPV010000175.1:0-452 GCF_055811735.1 Mesorhizobium sp. WSM4850
ACCATTCGACCACCGGCTATCTCCTGCCCAAGGAAAATTGATATGATGACGAACCAATTCCGCAGGGCCATTCCACAAGCATTGCCCTCTCCTTTTGGACAAGGCTGGCGCCTCGCCTCCTGGCTGGCTGTCCTTTGCCTTGCTATTTTCTTCCTCACCCTGACAGCGTGTACCGCCCGTGCTGCGACGAACATCCAGGAGGTGAAATCTGAAAAGGGGATCACCGCCTGGCTGGTGGAAGACCATACGCTGCCGATCGTCACGCTCCAGTTCGTGTTCGACGGCGGCACCAGCCAGGACCCGGCCGATAAGGAGGGGCTTGTCAATTTGATGACCGGCTTGTTCGACGAGGGCGCAGGCGATTACGACGGCGACACCTTTCAGGTGCGGCTCGATGATGCCGGCGCTGAGATGAGCTTCCACGCGCGGCCTGACGGCATCTATGGCTCGGT
>NZ_JBVVPV010000176.1:0-449 GCF_055811735.1 Mesorhizobium sp. WSM4850
TCGACGTCACCGCGCCGGAGAAGCTCATCGAGATCGTCGTCGAGCGGCAGCAATTCGAAGCTGACGGCGGGTGCTTCCCGTGCAACACGCTCCACGACCTTTTCTAAAAACACGAGTGTGGCGAAATCGGAAACCATGATCCGGAAGCGGCGATCGGATTGAGCCGGTTTAAACGGATCCCAAGAAATAATCGAGCACTGGATGTGCAAGAGTGCGCCGCGAACAGCGGGGGCGAGTGTTTCCGCACGTGGGGTTAGAACACGTTCGCGGCCGCTCATCGTAAACAGTTCATCGTTGAAATAATCGCGTAGCCGGCCGACGGCCGCGCTCATGGCCGGCTGACTTAGGTTGATGCTGCTTGCCGCCGCCGTGAGGTTGCGCTCGGTCAGCAGTGCGTCGAGCACAACGAGAAGGTTCAGATCAAGGCCTTTGAAACGCATGCCTTATCT
>NZ_JBVVPV010000177.1:0-447 GCF_055811735.1 Mesorhizobium sp. WSM4850
GTCCTCGATCGGCATCAGGAACGGCTTGTCGAGCGGGCGAACCGGCGTCGGGATGTAGTCGTCGACCGCAGCCATCAATTCGCGGATCGAATCCTCGCCGATCTTCTTGTCGGAATCTTCGAGTGCCGCAAGTGCCGAACCCTTGACGATCGGAATGTCGTCGCCGGGGAACTCGTTCTTGGTCAACAGCTCGCGCACCTCGAGCTCGACCAGCTCGAGAAGCTCGGCGTCGTCGACCTGGTCGACCTTGTTCAAGAACACCACGATCGACGGCACGCCGACCTGACGGGCCAGCAGGATGTGCTCGCGGGTCTGCGGCATCGGGCCGTCGGCGGCCGACACGACCAGGATCGCGCCGTCCATCTGCGCAGCACCGGTGATCATGTTCTTGACATAGTCGGCGTGGCCGGGGCAGTCGACATGGGCGTAGTGGCGGTTGGCCGTCTC
>NZ_JBVVPV010000178.1:0-442 GCF_055811735.1 Mesorhizobium sp. WSM4850
TTTCCATCGCCACCCTGAGCTTCAGTTTGACGTCGACCGTACCGCAGCACGCGTTGCCGATCTCCTCCGCAGCTTCGCTAGATGTGAGCTTTCAACAGGTTGTCCATCCGGTCCTGGGCGAGGAAGCTGAGGTTGCGAAGCTTCAGTGATTCCTCGGAGGACCGCATGAACATCCATAAGAATGCCCGTCTGACACCGTGCGGTCGAGAGCGGATTGTGATCCAGGTGCTGAGCGGGCGGACGCCGTAGGCCGCCGCACGAGCCGCAGGCGTCTGCCGCGCACTATTCGCAAGTGGACAGCCCGCTTCAAAACCGAGGGTGTGGAAGGGCTCAAGGATCGGTCTTCGCGACCGCGTCGGCTCTATAAACGCGGGCGGGACTTTGCGGCCTGGCTTGGGCTCGTGCCACGTCAATACACCTCCGGCGGCAAGGAGCGACTTGG
>NZ_JBVVPV010000179.1:0-438 GCF_055811735.1 Mesorhizobium sp. WSM4850
ATGCCCGGCAGGAGACTGAGCTCGCTGCCGGGCCGGGTACGCCTTGGGAGGTGGCGTAATTCAGCGACTCTCGTGGAAGTGGGAACCACTCAGTCCGCGTGTTTTGCTGAATAGCATGCATGTACCATGCCAGGTCAAAAAGCGCTTAAAAACACCCGAGAGTCAGGTTCCTGTACCTTGCGTACTCGACATTGTCGGCTATCGGACAATACGAACGTGCCTCTTGGCATCGACGATGCCTCAACCAGAGCGCTCTCGAAGGCCGTTCGCTGCCATGTCGAGCGGCCAATCGGTGGTGACGGGTTTTAGCTCCGAACTGTTCGCAGGCTGACGCACAGGGCGGACTGTCACTTTTTAAAGAAGGAAATCTCTGTACCCTCCATTCATGAGGGCGCGGCCACGCGAGACGGCGCGGCGAATGCGGTCGCGCAGATGATC
>NZ_JBVVPV010000180.1:0-402 GCF_055811735.1 Mesorhizobium sp. WSM4850
CGGGCTTTCCATGTCGGCATATTTGGCCAGCGGATCGTCGGAGATGGACAGTTCCATCTCGCGCAGCCGCTTAATCTCGTCGCGGATGCGGGCTGCCTTCTCGAAATCGAGATTGGCGGCTGCGTCGCGCATCTGCTTGTCCATCGCGTCGAGATGGGCTTTCAGATTGTTGCCCATCATCGCGCCGGCGCTGTCGGTGAACTGCGAGATGTCGGCGCGGACGTGGTCCTTCTCGTAGACCGAGTCCAGGATGTCGGAGATGCGCGACTTGACCGATTCCGGCGTGATGCCATTGGCCGCGTTCCACTCCATCTGCTTTTCGCGACGGCGGTTGGTCTCGGCCATCGCCCGCTCCATCGAGCCGGTGACCTGGTCGGCGTAGAGGATGACCTTGCCGTCGAC
>NZ_JBVVPV010000181.1:0-389 GCF_055811735.1 Mesorhizobium sp. WSM4850
TCCACGAGAGTCGCTGAATTACGCCACCTCCCAAGGCGTACCCGGCCCGGCAGCGAGCTCAGTCTCCTGCCGGGCATACCTTGTCAGACGTACTCGCGTTCAGAACTTCAAATCAGATGCGCAATGTCCGGCTGAAGAGGATTGCGTCGAATGGAATATGAGGCCACTTCGAGGGCTCTCCGATGGCACCTGGCCGGAGCGAACGAGTGTTCCTGTGCGGAGCCGCCCATCGGCCTCCAATCGAGAACCTATATTGTGAGGTCGCTTGAGTGCCCGATCTGCGAACCCCGCAAGCAGGTTCTTCAGATGACACCTATGCAGAGATATTTCATTTCGAGGTAGTCTTCGAGCCCGTGGCGGGAACCCTCCCGCCCGATGCCGGACTGCTT
>NZ_JBVVPV010000182.1:0-365 GCF_055811735.1 Mesorhizobium sp. WSM4850
GGGGTTGCCTGTCGAGACCACGACTACCTTGATGCCAGTGCCCTTTTCGAAGGGGTCGAGCCAGTATTCGCGAATAGCCTTCTCATAGGCACCGCCGGCGATTGCCAAGACGACCTGCCGGTCCTGCGCCGTCGCGGGGAGCGCAGACGATGCCAGCGACAATGCCGCAAGTGCACATAGGCCAATCATGGTTTGGTCTTCATTTTCGCTCTTCCCCTCAGGGGTTTCGATGATCTTTGACACAGGTGAGATTGCTGGCGCGCGCGCCGCCACTTCAGCCCCCCGACGCAGTCAGTCTATGATTTAATAAGTTCCTGGCATTTTCAGTCAGTTATGAGGGGGCCGATTTTGTTATTCGGCGCGCT
>NZ_JBVVPV010000183.1:0-341 GCF_055811735.1 Mesorhizobium sp. WSM4850
CGGAACAATAAGGACATACAATGAACTCCAATGGGGGATAGCTAGGGCGGGATGGCTTCCAGACCAGCCGGATTGTGGCGGAATTTGGCACGGTCGTCAGGGCCAGCGCGCCGTTGACATCGATTGAGCCCCCTCTTATCTGTCCAACGACTTTGCGTCCAGAACCGTTTTCCGGGCGCTTTTTGCGTTTGTCGGCGTCTCACGTGGATTTGATGGGGCCGGCCGGCACCCGTCGCAACGACTTGGAATGCTATCGAAAGGACCATTGAATGGTCAGTTTTGGCGGTCTCGCCCGTAAGGTTTTCGGCTCCTCCAACGATCGCCGGGTCAAGTCGACCCGA
>NZ_JBVVPV010000184.1:0-329 GCF_055811735.1 Mesorhizobium sp. WSM4850
CAAGCACCCGGTCGAGCACCAACAGCAATATGAGTGTTAGCCCTATTAGGGCGACGGCTACCGCAGCTATTGTGAGACCAATGTGTCGGTTTCCGAGGCGCTTTCACGCACTATTCCAAAAGGGTGTCGGCGGCGCCAGATTAAATGCGGTAGCGCCTTTCCAAAGCGAATTCATGCAGCCTAGCCGACTTATTGTTGCGCCTTAAAATCACGAACGAGCCGCCGCTCCGAGCAGCGGCTCATTCAGAGCCGCTAGGCTTTGACGAAAAGCTTCCTGGGTACCTTCGACAGGCACTCGTTCCCATCAGGTGTGATGAGAACGGTCTCGG
>NZ_JBVVPV010000185.1:0-320 GCF_055811735.1 Mesorhizobium sp. WSM4850
TCTTCCTACGGGCTGCAGCTCGAGCAGCTGATCGGTGCGGTCGGCGATTCCAACAGTCTTGTCGCCGCCGGCAACATCGAAGGGTCCGAGGGCAAATACGCGGTCAAGGTGCCGTCGCTGATCGAAACGCCGCAGGACATGGCGGCGCTTCCGATCGTCGCCGGCCCCAATGCCGTGGTGCAGGCCAAGGATATCGCCACCGTCCGCTCCACCTTCAAGGACGCCGAGACGGTGACCCGTCTTGACGGCAAGCCGGCGATCGCCATCGAGGTGAAGAAGCGCATCGGCTCCAACCTGATCGACACGATCGCCCAGGTGAG
>NZ_JBVVPV010000186.1:0-309 GCF_055811735.1 Mesorhizobium sp. WSM4850
GGCTCGACATTCGGGAAGAACTCGACGCCGGCGCCGTATTTCGAATAGGCAAAGCCGACACCGAACAAGAGGCCGACAGTGAGCAGAAGCACGGTGATGGGAAAGCGCACCGCCTGCTTGACCACGGCCATGTACCAGCCGTCGCGGTTGTCGCTCTCGTGATGCGGCGGCGCCTTGGCGAACAAGGCGCCCAGCGCCGGTGCAAAGACCAGTGCATAGAGCATCGAGGCCCAGAGCGTGACGATCAGCGTGATCGGCATGTATTTCATGAAGTCGCCGATGATGCCCGGCCAGAACAGCAGCGGCGAA
>NZ_JBVVPV010000187.1:0-254 GCF_055811735.1 Mesorhizobium sp. WSM4850
TACATGGCCAGTCGTTCCTTCAGAATTGGTCCCCATTCTTCCGTCAAATCTTTTGTCGAAATTACTCTAAAGCCAACGCTTTCGACCAGATTGCGATACTCGGGGATCGACCGAAGAGGCTGAATAGCCATTCCTTCCCACATCAATTGCGCATCAGCAGCGGTAAGCGGCTGATTAGCTATCCAATCTGTGAATGCCAATCGGCCACCTGTCCTCAGAATACGAAAAGCTTCGGCAACCGCTCTCTTCACATC
>NZ_JBVVPV010000188.1:0-253 GCF_055811735.1 Mesorhizobium sp. WSM4850
GTTTCGCCTCACTAAAATGTACAACGCGCATCAAAGACGTCTCAGTTTGAGCTTCGGCTCACGACCCGTTCCGGTCGTTGGAGTTTGGGCACACGAGCGGCAAGTTGGCCCAAAGCCGTCGTGCGAACGGGCCGCCATTCGTCGCCCGCGATTTTTGCTCGTCGCCAATTTCGCTGTTTTGATGGCCTGATCTGATTGCGAAGATTGGCGTGGCCCCGAGTCATAGAGGCAAGTTTCATGAGTGACGCAACTT
>NZ_JBVVPV010000189.1:0-249 GCF_055811735.1 Mesorhizobium sp. WSM4850
CCCGGTGCTCGCCGCATGGGCATAGTCCCCGGTGCTCGCCGCATGGGCACCATTCCCGGTGCTCGCCGCATGGGCACCATTCCCGGTGCTCGCCGCATGGGCATAGTCCCCGGTGCTCGCCGCATGGGCACCATTCCCGGTGCTCGCCGCATGGGCACGGTAGCCGGTGCTCGCCGCATGGGCATAGTCCCCGGTGCTCGCCGCATGGGCATAGTCCCCGGTGCTCGCCGCATGGGCACGGTAGCCGGT
>NZ_JBVVPV010000190.1:0-243 GCF_055811735.1 Mesorhizobium sp. WSM4850
CGTTAGGGCGGCGCCATCAAAGCCGTTCAGTAGCGATCCTTCGCGCCCCCCTCTGCCCTGCCGGGCATCTCCCCCACAAGGAGGGAGATCGGCCGTCACCCCGGCTTTCGCCAATCACCAACCTCGCAGGATGAGCATGGCGCTAAAGCTGCCGATCTCCCCCCAAGTGGGGGAGATGCCCGGCAGGGCAGAGGGGGGCGCGAAGGATCGCTACTGAACGGCTTTGATGGCGCCGCCCTAACG
>NZ_JBVVPV010000191.1:0-239 GCF_055811735.1 Mesorhizobium sp. WSM4850
CAATACGCCCAAGGCGGTGGCCGGCGAAAAAAAAAACCCGGGGGGGGGGGGGGGTTTGGGGGGGGTGTTTGGGGGGGGGGGGGGGGGGGGGGGGGCGCGCGGGGGGGGGGGGGGTGGGGGGGGGGGGGGGGGGGGGGGGGGGGGGGGGGGGCCGCGGGGCGGGGGGGGGGGGGCCGGGGGGCCGCCCCCCCCCCCCACAGGGGGCCGCCGCGCCCCCCCCCCCCCCCCCACCCCCCCCC
>NZ_JBVVPV010000192.1:0-238 GCF_055811735.1 Mesorhizobium sp. WSM4850
CCGCTCGGTCCGGCCGCCGAGGTGCACTACGCCCCGCCCGGCGGCCTGCTGAAATAAGCGAAGGACAAAGACCCCAAGGCGCCCCGCCGCGTCTTGGGGTCCGGCCGCCGTCAGACGGCCGGCGCCTCATACCCCCACCGCGCGGAAAGTAGATCCCAAACGCGATGACGACCAAGTGGCGAATATGCGAATGATATTGACTCGCAATATTATCTAACGTAGCCCCTCGCGCATGTTC
>NZ_JBVVPV010000193.1:0-234 GCF_055811735.1 Mesorhizobium sp. WSM4850
ATGTGGGGGGGGGGGGGGGGGCGCGGGTGGGGGGGGTGGGGGGGGGGCGCGAGGGGGGGGGGGGGGGGGGGGGCGGGCGCGGAGGGGGGGGGGGGGGGGGGGGGGGGGGGGGGTGGGGGGGGGGGGGGGGGGGGGGCCGCGGGGGGGGGGGGGGGGCGGGGGGGGGGGGGCGGGGCGGCGCGGGGGGGGGGGCGGCGGGGGGGGGGGGGGGGCGGGGGGCGGGGGGGGGCGGGG
>NZ_JBVVPV010000194.1:0-223 GCF_055811735.1 Mesorhizobium sp. WSM4850
GAGGTACCTAAAAGGAAACTCCCTCGTTCTCTTCGTGGTGCCGAAAGAGGCATGAAATGCGCAGCCCGTCGCGTCGTCGAGCAGGAGGCAAAGCCCCATCACCGCGGGTTTGCCTACGGCATTGTTGTCGGGCGACACTGTGACGATCTTGACGCCGATATGGCCGCCTGACGACGTGCCGGCCGCAACGGAGAGAACAAGGGAGTTTCCTTTTAGGTACCTC
>NZ_JBVVPV010000195.1:0-221 GCF_055811735.1 Mesorhizobium sp. WSM4850
TCCTGCTCGGCGGCGGGCTGCTCCTTGGCCTTCGGCTTCTCAGGCTTGGCCGCCTGTTCGGGCTCGGCCTGCTCCTGTTCGGCGGCGGGCCGCTCCTCGGCCTTCGGCTTCTCAGGCTTGGCCGCCTTTTCCGGCTCGGCCTGCTCCTGCTCGGCGGCGGGCTGCTCCTTGGCCTTCGGCTTCTCAGGCTTGGCCGCCTGTTCGGGCTCGGCCTGCTCCTG
>NZ_JBVVPV010000196.1:0-218 GCF_055811735.1 Mesorhizobium sp. WSM4850
AGGAAACGAGGAACAATGTCGTCGGGCTGGAGCACGCCGAGCCTGAGGAGATCAAAGCCCATTTGGCGCGGCTTGAACTGGAAGCGGCGGCGGCTGATCAAGAAGCTGAGCACGAGGGAGTTACGCCAGCGACTGCTAAGCGCAACAGAATGCGCAGGCAGCGTAGCCGCAATCTAGGATCTCGCAGCTAACCACACCGCCAACATGCCGGTGAGCGA
>NZ_JBVVPV010000197.1:0-214 GCF_055811735.1 Mesorhizobium sp. WSM4850
GATGTGAAGAGAGCGGTTGCCGAAGCTTTTCGTATTCTGAGGACAGGTGGCCGATTGGCATTCACAGATTGGATAGCCAATCAGCCGCTTACCGCTGCTGATGCGCAATTGATGAATATCGCAATCTGGTCGAAAGAGTTGGCTTTAGAGTAATTTCGACAAAAGATTTGACGGAAGAATGGGGACCAATTCTGAAGGAACGACTGGCCATGTA
>NZ_JBVVPV010000198.1:0-203 GCF_055811735.1 Mesorhizobium sp. WSM4850
AAAACGCTGCTGCGGTGCAGAACCTTTGATAGCGGAGGGACAGCGCCCCCCTCTGTCCTGCCGGACATCTCCCCCACAAGGGGGGAGATCGGCAGCTTCGCGGACAGCGTCCTTTTTTGCACGGTTGGTGGTTGGCGAAATCAGTGATGAAGTCCGATCTCCCCCCAAGTGGGGGAGATGTCCGGCAGGACAGAGGGGGGCGC